>JAGWND010000071.1 GCA_028873075.1 Bacteroidota bacterium | reverse complement strand
AACATATCCTGAATCAATTGAATCGTTTGATTAGAAACGCCAGACATCGGCTGCGCTTTTTTTCGGAGGGCTTCGCTGCCGTATAGGTAGACAGGCAGAATGGGCACTTTTCTTTCTCCAGCTAGTGAATTATTAACTCGCGTGCAGCATCTTTGGAATAATGGAATTCCATTATTCCAACATTCCAGCGTGAATTTTCAAAAACACACACTATTGAACGATCCGCCGCGCTTCGGTGTAATGTTTTTTGTAGTACAGACTTTCCAGCGAAGAAATCGTCACACCGAACGCTTCGCTCGCATGAGCAAACAAACCGTCGCCGACATAAATGCCGACATGCGATGGATTTCTTCCTGTTGTGTTGAAAAAAAGCAAATCGCCGAATTTCAGATTTTCGTACAACACCGGGGTACCCTCAGCAACTTGCGCATCGGTGCTGCGCGGAAGCGCGACGTTCACCGATTGACTGTACACTTGGCTTGTAAATGCCGAACAGTCAATTCCGTCTTTCGTCTCGCCCCCGTATTTGTACGGTGTCCCCAAGTAACTGAGAATCACATCCATCATTTTTTGCTGATCAATGCGCCCCGCAGAAATCGAGGCGCCGTTGTCCGGCACCGCGGCAGAAGATTCTGTACTTTCTTTGCCGGCACGCGGTACCGCAACATTTTTCGAGGGCGGTGGAATTTCTCGATGTTCTTTGGAAGAAAATCTTCTTACAACTGCTGCAACATCAACCTTGCGGTCATCTTCTTTTTTTTCCTCTTCGATGTGCTTCGATGAAAACCGAACGCCGCCTATCCGATGTCTTGTCTCTTCCGTTTTCTTTGAAGATGGGCTTTCCTCCCGGAAACGAGGTGACGACGCCAGGCATCCGGCAGCAATGAAGGCACAGAATAAGACGAGCACAAATTTCATCATCATACCTCAGCCGCAGAAGCGCCGAGACCGCAAAGAATAATTTTCTTTTCGTGGATGCTGAAAAAATAAAGATGCACCGGTCTCATTCTTTAGCATGCAGCCCCTCTCTGGCCTCAAAGCCTCCGTGACATTGCGCCAGAAATTTTCCGGACAGTTATAGTGTAGCTCCATTCCGCCGATACTTATCCGAGATACGCGCGCAGCGCTTTGCTCCTCGATGCATGGCGCAAACGGCGGATCGCTTTCTCTTTGATCTGACGAACACGTTCCCGGGTGAGACTGAATTTTTCTCCGATCTCTTCCAGCGTCAGAGAATGCTCGCGCTGCAATCCGAAATACAGACGGATCACCTCGGCTTCGCGCTCGCTCAACGTTGCAAGCGCACGCTGCACTTCTTCCTTCAACGATTCTTCCATCAGGATGCTGTCCGGCGAAGGCTGGCGCTCATCCTGAATCACATCGAGCAAGCGGTTGTCCTCCCCCTGCGCGAACGGCGCATCCATCGAAAGATGCCTGCCGGAAATTTTCAGCGTGTCGGCAACTTCGAAAAGAGACATGTCGAGCTCTTCTGCAAGCTCGCTTGCGCTCGGCTCGCGCTCGAATTCCTGCTCGAGCGTGCTGAACGCTTTGCCGATTTTGTTCAGCGCACCGACGCGGTTGAGCGGCAAGCGCACAATGCGCGACTGCTCCGCCAACGCCTGTAAGATAGACTGACGAATCCACCACACAGCGTAGGAGATAAATTTGAATCCGCGTGTTTCATCGAACCGCTTCGCCGCTTTGATCAGCCCTAAATTTCCCTCGTTGATCAAATCGCCGAGCGACAATCCTTGATTCTGATACTGCTTCGCAACACTCACGACGAAGCGGAGATTCGCCTTCGTCAATTTCTCCAGCGCTTTCTGATCGCCCTTTTTGATCCTCTGTGCTAAATCAATTTCTTCTTCGGGAGTCAGCAGTTCGACCTTGCCGATTTCCTGCAAATATTTATCGAGAGACTGATTTTCGCGGTTCGTATATTGTTTCGTGATCTTTACCATTTCTGTCGGCTTATCTAATGATGATGTAATTTCGTATCAATAAAACCCCCCGGCGTCGTGAAGACATCGGGGGAGTCTAAAACTATTTATGATGTAATTTCATTATCTATCCTGTCGACGATTCCGACAATGCTCGCATCTACCGGCGCCATATCAACCGGCAGCGGAATCACGGCTTCTGCCGCCGTAATATAAAACACTGTCTCGCCGACCCCTGCCCCGACCGTATCAACGGCTACGATCGGCGCACCGAATTTTTCACGCTTTGACGTAAGCGGCTGAATGAATTGCAGCTTGAAATTTTTCAAATTGCCGTCCTTGCGCGTCGCCCAAATTGTGCCGATCACTTCAGCGAGAAACATCCTTATTTCGTTTTCTCCACGACATCAAGTTTATCAACCACCGCCATGATCACGGCATCCACCGGTTTGTTTTTCGTGACGGCCGTTTGGCGTGCCGAGCTTCCCGTGGCAACGAGAACAATGTCGCCGACACCGGCTTGCACCGTATCCACCGCGATGACGAATTGTTCTTTCAACGTGTAATCCAAATCAACATGCCGCACGATTTGCAGCGAGGTACCGACAAGCGCTTCATCTTTGCGCGTCGCCCAGACTGTACCGATAACTTTTCCAAGGATCATGGCGTTTATGCTTTCACATATTCACGTTTGAGGGCGGAATTTCAGCGCGCGTGCATGAAGCACCTTCACTTCTTTAACGCTGAAAAACCGTTTTGGATTCAATGTTACAATGGGTAATTTGCTTTCGATGCAGACACCGGCGATCAGCGCCGTGCTGTCAGGGATGTTCCTTGCGCGCGTCCGCGCGAGCAACCTTCCCAATGCAGCGGCGCTTTTGGAGTTCACGCCGAGAATTTTCATCGCATCCATCGCATCGGCGACGGCGCGAATTTCTTTTCCGGATTTCGCGAGCGCGAACAGCTCGATTGCATTGAAGACCGTCGTGTAGCAAAAATAGCTGCCCATCATCGCCCGAAGAATTGACACGCCGTTCCGCTGCACGAGATGATCGGCAAGCACATCGGTATCAACCACAATTTTTCTTGCGGTCACGCGGTACCTTGTATCCTTTTTCTGAACGCGCTGTCGCTCGCAAGCATGCCCTGGGATTTCAAGAAGCGCACCACGTGTTCACGATCTTCATACTGCACAGAGCTGATCGTTTCAATTTCTTCATCAGTAACGTTGCGCGCGGTCAATTCTTTTGAAAGAACGCCGCCGACGATCCGCACTGTCGCTTTATCGCCGCGGTGAAGATGAAACTCGCTGGCAATTTCCCGCGAAAACTGTACACGGCCGTGTTCGTCAACTTCGACTTCAAATTCAATTTTGTGCTTTGCGCTCTCCATCAATTCATCACCAAACGAAGAAAACTTGTTCCGGCAAGATCGGAACCGTCAACACCGAAATACTCCGCAACGGTCTTCCCTGCATCGGCAAATGTTTTTCTGATGCCGAGATCCGCTCCGTGCTTTCCGTTTTCCGAATACCAGAGCAGCGGAACGTATTCGCGCGAGTGATCTGTGCTCTTGTCCGTCGGATCGTTGCCGTGATCGGCGGTAATGACGAGCACATCGTCGTGATGAATCTCCGAAAGAATTTCCGGCAACTTCGAATCGAAGTATTCGAGCGCGGTCGCCATTCCTCTCGCATCCTGACGATGTCCGAAGAGCATGTCGAAATCAACAAGATTCGCCATGAGAAAACCGTACTGTACCGAGCGGGACGAAGAAATAATTTCTTCAATTCCTTCTGCATTCGAATGCGTGTGTATTTTTTCCTTCAACCCCCTGCCGGAAAAAAGATCGTCGATTTTCCCGATTGAAACCGTCGGAATGCCGCCGCGGTGGAGAATATCCAAAACGGTCGTTCCCGGCGCAGCTAATGCGAAATCTTTCCGGTTCGTCGTGCGTGTGTACCCGCCGCTCGCGCCGGTAAATGGACGCGCAATCACTCTGCCGACAGCATGTTTGCCGACCATCACTTCGTCGCGCACCGTCCGGCACATTGCATAAAGCGATTCTAACGGAATAACGTCTTCATGCGCTGCTATTTGAAAAACTGAATCTGCCGATGTGTACACGATGGGGTAACCGGTGCGAAGATGTTCATCGCCCAATTCCTGAATGATCTCTGTTCCCGAGGCAGCTTTGTTGCCCAACATTCCCTTCGCGCCTGTCGCGGAAAGAAATTTCTCCACAACGTCCGGAGGAAATCCTGCAGGGTAATACGGAAAATCGTTTTGCACAATAAGCCCGGAGATTTCCCAGTGTCCGGTCGTGCTGTCTTTCCCTTTGGAAACTTCCGACATTTTTCCGTAACATGCGCGAGGGTGCACCGCAGGCGGAACTCCCTTCAAGGAAGATATATTTCCCAACCCTAACGATTGAAGAGCAGGGAGATGAATGCCTCCCACCGCCGAGGCGGTATGAGCGAGAGTGTTTGTTCCTGCGTCGCCATACGTCTGCGCATCGGGCAGCTCGCCGATTCCGGCGCCGTCAAGAACTATGAAAACGATTTTCCCTTTCAGTCTCAATTATGCGTACACCGATTTCTCGTTGCACTTGCATACTTGAACAAGCTGACGATTGAAACGGTACGTGCCCGCTTCAGTCTTCACCGAGTTGATAAAAGCGGTCGGCACTTTCACCGTGCCGCATTTCGGACATTTGACGCCCCGTTCCGCACTTGCCTTTTTCGCCTTCTCAGCAAAATCCTGTTGCTTTGCCATTCGTACTCCTTATTATAATGTACATTGTGAAAACGTTAAAATACCCGCACGGTGTTCCCGCCGGACTCGACTGCCTTCCTCAGCACTTGTTCCGTTTTGGAAACACATTCTTCGAACTTCATTCCATCGGAAACGCCGCAAATACCGCCGGTAATCGTCACGGAAAATGTTTTCTGATCGCTGGTAATGACGGTGCTCGCAATTGCCGAGCGAATTTTCTCCGCCCACAAATAGGCATCGTTCGCCGCTGTGCTGATAAGAACGATGCCGAACGATGCCGCGTCGTACCGCCCGACAAGATCGTACGAGCGAACACTCGAGCGCAAAATCGCAGCAACCCTGCGAACGGCGTTGTCTGCACCCTGCTTTCCATAGCGCACTGTGATGTCTGAGATTTGAGAAAGCGACACCAGCACAAAAGAAAGATCAAGACCAAAATCATCGGCGCGGTGTACTTCTTCCTGCAAACGCTCAATGAGGAATTTTTTCGTGAGCGCTCCGGTCATCTCGTCCATCGTCGTCAAATCACGGAGAAGATCATTTGCTTCGTGGACCTCCAGCGCCGTCGCTGCAATTGATGCGAGATGTTGAATGACCGCCGCATCGGTCTTTGCGAACCCGTTCGCCTCCCTTTTTTCAGCGCTCAACACACCGAAACATTTGCTGCCCGACGAAATCGGAACGGCAAAAAACGAACCGTGCTGCGGAATGCCCATGGCGCGCTCGCCGGCGAAAAAACGAACTTCTCCAGCCGTTGAAAGGTCGGCGATATTCTGGACCGCATTGGTTCTGATCGCATCCGCCACGATGCTCGCGTTGAAATCAACCGCTTGTTTCGCAACGACATATTTATCGCTCCGCCGTGTGCGCACCGATGCAATCGCCCATTGGTGCTGGTGTTCATCGAACAATGTCACCGCCAGCGCATCCCAGGAAAGCAAGCCGGAAACTTCGTCCACCAATGTATTGATGACAACCGATACATCGGCATTCTCCAGTACTTTGCTCCACACATGCTTGTCGGCTTTCAACAGCGCAACATCGGAAAGCAGATCGTACTTTTCCGTATGACTTTTCAAAAGCGACGCAAGCAGCTTGGAATAATGCGCGAACAGGACAAGTGTTTCTTTGCCGAACACATCTTCCATTTTACTGTCGGCTGCAAGCACCGCCACAGGCTGCAGATCCCGTTGGGATTGAACATCCCCTCGGGAGTGCACTCCGGCCGATCCCGACGCATCGGGATAAAAAACGGGAACGCCGATGAACGAGCGAATATGCTGAGGAGATGAGTAGTACGGAACTGCATCGTGCTCAGCCTCAGGCGCGATCTGACTGATCACCTGTGGTTCGCCCGAAAGTGCAACCTGGCTCACCATGTCGCTGCCGATCAGAAAACGCTTCTCGCGGGAAAAACCTCCTTCCGCGATGAGTTCGCTCACGGAGGATTCGAGAATAATTTTCTTCGTGCTGCGGTTGATCCAAAAAAAAGCCGCCGTATGGACAAAGAGCGTTTCTTTGATAACGGAAAGCACATTTTTCAGCAAGTAATGAAATTCCGTTTCAGGGTATTTTAAACCGTTGATTGAAGAAAACTCCGGGTCAACAAAAAAAGAAACGTCCAGTGTTATCGGACCCTCCTCTTTTACCGGCGGCAAACGGTGCACCACTTCGTGTTTAAACGGCCATTCTTCTCCGGAACCGCCGCCGTGTTCTGTCCCTTCAACCATAGCCGGGCTGTGCCCTTCCCTCGAAGGCTCGTCCTCAACGATCTTTTCTGAAGAACCGAGATCGTCGAAAACTAAAATTTTTTTCTTCGTCAACGGTTCTGCTTGATCTTCGTCTTTCCCTTCTCGAGACGTTGTGTTGCGCCTCGCTCTGAACGATTGCGCGACAAAATAGAATGCTACTGCGGCAGTCATGAAACAAAAAATTTTCGCCGCCGTCGAATGCGCCCAGAATCCTAAAAAAACGAGAAGGACTCCAATGCCGCCTACCACGCCGTTTTCCGACAACAACCTCGAGAATTTCCTTTTCACGGCGATTTTAAACGCCTTACCCGGCATTTCGAGTCCTCTTCGATTTAAAAAAACGCAAGAATGAGAAAAATTTATTCAATTTTCGAGCCAAAGTCAAATGAAAAAATCGCTAATCAAAATGACGGCAACAAGTTAGAAAAGTTGCCGTGAACTGAAAAAATTAGTACTATTCAATAAATTACTTTTCCCGAAGAGACTCCTTCTGCCGAAAGCATCCCTTCGGGAGAAGCGTTCAACGCATCTTCAAACTTCACTCATTATGAAAGCAGTCATCATGTCGGGGGGATTCGGAACACGCCTGAGGCCGCTCACATGCAACATTCCAAAGCCGATGGTCCCGATGATGAACAAGCCGATGATGCGGCACATTGTTGCCCTGCTGAAGCAGCACGGTATCACGGAGATTGTGGCAACGCTCTTCTACCAGCCGGAAAAAATCTCGGGATATTTTGAAGACGGCTCCCGCTTCGGAGTTTCGATGCAGTACCGGAAAGCGGACGCCGACTACGGCACAGCCGGCAGTGTGCGGAATGCGGCAGATTTTCTCGATGAGCGTTTCCTCATCATCAGCGGCGATGTGCTGACCGATTTCGATCTCACACAGGCAATCAAGTTTCACGAAAAGAAAAAAGCGAAGGCGACAATCGTTTTAACACACGCAAAAAATCCGCTCCAGTTCGGCGTTGTGATCACGGACGCTCACGGGAAAATCACCCGGTTCCTTGAAAAGCCCTCGTGGGGAGAATTGTTCAGCGACACGATCAACACCGGCATATACATTATCGAACCGGAGATCCTCGAGCTTGTGCCGTTTCAGCAAGATTATGATTTCAGCAAAAACCTTTTTCCGCTCATGTTGGAAAAAGAGCTTGGACTGTACGGCTATATTGCCGACGGCTATTGGCGCGACATCGGCAATCTCAATGAATATCAGGAAGCGCACCTCGACGCCTTGGACGGACTGGTGAAGCTTCAGTATGAAGGAGAAAACGCCGGCACATGTTATGTCGGCGAGGGAACCACGGTCAATACCGACCCGAAAAACCTGCAAGGGACGGTGCTCATCGGAAAAAATTGCGTCGTCGGAAAGAATGTTCGCCTTATCAAATCCGTGGTCGGCGACGATTGTGTGATCGAAGACGGTGCCGTCATCCGCAATTCGGTGATCTGGTCGAAAAGCACCGTCGGAAAATGTGCCGAGCTTTCTTCCTGCGTTATCGGGAGAGGCTGTACTGTCGGCGGGGAAGCGAACATCAATGATAACGTCTTCGTCAGCGATCACTGCGTCATCGGAAAGGAAAGCCGGCTTGCACCGAACATCAAGCTGTGGCCCGATAAAGTGGTTGAAGACGGCGCCGTGCTCACGCGCAGCTTGGTGTGGGAAGATAAATGGCTGCGCGAATTATTCTCCGATGCGCGGGTGACCGGCCTCTCAAATATTGAAATGAATCCTGAATTCGGCGCGAAGCTGGGCGCGGCGTTTGGCGCGCTCGCGGGAAAAGGAAAAACGGTGGTCACGAGCCGCGATTCCGACAACGTCTCGCGCATGATGAACCGCGCCGTGATGTGCGGGCTGATGTCCGCCGGCATTGACGTGAGCGATCTTCGGGCGACCTCCATCCCGATTCTCCGCCACGAGCTGCGCAGCGGGAAAATGGCGGGGGGCATTCACGTACGGAAATCGCCGTACGATAAAAATCTTACCGACATTATTTTCTTCGATTCCAACGGCAAGGACCTTCCGGTGAATAAAACAAAATCGGTCGAGCGGTTGTTCTTCGGCGAAGATTTCCCGCGCGTTGACTACGACCGTGTCGGCGGTATCGGGTTTCCCGAACGGGCGCAGGAAAGCTACGTTGAGGATTTTCTCTCCACCATCAACACCGATGCGATCTCGCAGAAAAAATTCAAGCTCGTCATTGACTACTCGAGCGGCGTAGCGTCCACAATTTTCCCGACAATTCTCGGCTCTCTTCAATGTCAGGTTGTGGCACAAAATGCCTATCTCGACCGCAAAAAACTGACCCGCAGCGGGGCTGAATTCGATGAGGCAGTCGCTCATCTCATGCACATCGTCACGTCGCTCGGCTACGATATCGGATTCCTTATTGATGCCGGCGGAGAAAAGACATTCATCATTGATGAAAACGGAAACTTCATTCACAACGACCGCCTCTTAACGCTCGTCACGTACTTGTTCCTCTGCGTCAACACCGGCGTGAAGAAAATTGCCGTGCCGATCACCGCTTCTGCCGAAATTGATCTTATCGCACGCTCGATGGGAGTCGAGGTCATCAAAACGCGCAACAGCCACCTTGCGCTGATGGAAGCGGCGACAATGAAGGATGTGAAGTTTGTCGGCGGCACAAAAGGCGGATTCATCTTCACCGATTTTCTTTTCGCGAGCGACGGGATGTACAGCGTTGCGAAAATTCTCGAATTGATGGCCCTTGCCGGAAAACGGTTCGGCGCATTGGACAAACAAATCCCTCGGCTGCATCGCATAGAGCGCAGCGTTCATTGCCCTTGGGACCGCAAAGGAAAAGTGATGAGGTATGTAATGAAGGAAACCGAGGGCAAGCATCGTGTGCTGATAGACGGTGTGAAAGTTTTCTATGAAAACGATGCCTCGTCAAACCGAGGGGGGACTGCCTACGCTTCAACATCGGTGCTCGTGTGGCCCGACCATACAAAACCTTTGTTCCATATCTTTTCTGAATCCGATGCAGAAGAAACAGCAATGCTGCTCGCTTCGCAATACGAGGAGAAGATTGTTTCTTGGAGAGATATCAAGGAATGAGACCGCCAGTGAGCGTCGGTACAGCAGCACATCGAGACAGTTATTCGGGAACCCTCTCTTTACAATTCGGAGTCAAAAGTGTATATTAGCTCGTCAGTTGACATGCGCTAGGAGACCAATGCAATTATGAGAGTAAGCGATATTCTCGACGAATCAATGATCAGAACACATCTGCCGGGGCACTCAAAAGAGGAAATCATCAACACGATGATAGAGATCATCGGAAGTTCAAAAAAAGTTACCGATAAAGAAAAAGTCAGGCAGGCGATTTTCGAAAGAGAAAAAATAATGTCTACCGGCGTCGGCAACGGCTTCGCCATTCCTCATGGAAAAACAGACGCCGTCTCCGACATCGTTGCCGCCTTCGCAGTAACGGAAGAAGCGATTGATTACCAGTCGCTCGATGAACAGCCGGTGCGCCTCATCTTTCTTCTTGTCGGCAAAGACAATATGGTCGGACCGCATATCAAGCTCCTCAGCAGAATTTCCCGTCTCATGAACAAGGAAGACTTCCGTAAAAAACTGCTCGATGCCGCTTCCCCTTCCGATGTGCTGGAGGTTTTCAAAAAAGAGGAAGCGACGTACTTGGATGCGTGACTCAACGGGAAATTTACGGCTGTTGCGCCGCTAGTACTCCTCTGGGGCTGATGTTTGGCAAGTTCGAAATCCTAATATCGAAATTCGAAACTGTGACATTCAAAACGATTCGAGGCACGAAAGATATTCTGCCGGCGGAAACACCCCGGTGGCAGTATGTAGAATCTGTACTCCGTGCAGTGTTCCACCGTTTCAATTACAAGGAAATCCGCACGCCGGTTTTTGAACAAACGTCCCTCTTTGCACGCAGCATCGGCGAGTTGACGGACATCGTCGGCAAAGAAATGTACACGTTCACCGACCGCAGCAGCGAAAGCCTTACCTTGAAGCCCGAAGGCACCGCATCGGTCATGCGTGCATTCATTCAAAACAATTTGGGAGAGGCGCAGCCGCTTGTTAAACTCTACTATCTTTCTCCGATGTTCCGGCAGGAACGGCCGCAAGCGGGAAGACTGCGCCAATTCCATCAATTCGGCGCAGAGGCGATCGGCTCGCCGTTTCCTGAAGCGGATGCGGAAATCATTGCAATGACAATCGAAATCTATCGGCAGCTCTCTCTTGCTCATTGTGCGCTGAAGATCAATTCCGTCGGCTGTGAAAAATGCAGACCTCGTTACAAAAAAATCCTTCAAGCGGAATTAAGAACGATTGCTCCGCAGCTTTCCGAAGAAAGCCGGAGGCGCATCGAACAAAATCCGATGCGCGTCCTCGATTCAAAAGATGAAAACGATATCCGGCTCACGGCAGCGATGCCGCTGATCACCGATCATCTGTGCGAAGAGTGTTCTTCACATTTCGGGAACGTGAAAGCGCTGCTGACAACGCTTCACATTTCGTACACCGTTGACGGGCGTCTCGTGCGCGGCTTGGATTATTATACGAAAACGGCGTTTGAACTCACAAGCGATGAGTTGGGATCGCAGGATGCGCTCGCCGGCGGCGGACGCTACGACCTTCTCGCGCAGGAGCTCGGCGGAAAGCCGACACCCGGCGTCGGCTTCGCCGCGGGTATCGAGCGGCTGATGATGATCATCGAAAAGAACACCATGCTCAACGGGCTCGATGTCCGTCCGACAATATTTTTGGCTGCGGCGGACTCTTCCTCGCGATCATGGGTGATTGAAAAAACGATGGAGCTCCGCTCGCGCGGCATTGCCGCCGAAACCGACTTCCTTCAGCGCAGCCTGAAGGCGCAAATGCGCGAAGCCGACCGGCAGCGTGCAGCGTTCGTGCTTGTTATCGGCGCAGAAGAGCTGAAACGACAAACGGCAGCGTTAAAAAACTTGCGTGTGAAAGGCGAACGAGAAGTGTCGCTCGCGGACCTGCCGAAAATATTATCGGAAGAATCCTTGTAGCCGCAGGCTTTGCCTACAGGCAGCCGACTTCACACATGGCGAAAAAGAAACACAAAGGACTCGAATACCGCGTGCTCGTCACGCCGACGTTCGATGAAACGCTGAAAAAAGCCGGGACGTTGTTCCTCATCGAAACGGTGAAACAATTCAGCAATTTCAATTACGAAGTCGTCGTTGAAGATCATCGTTTGAACGAGACAACGATCTGGTCGCTGCACGGTTTGCGCACACCGGAACTGAGCATGCCGTCGGTCGGCGCGGCGCAATTTCGTAAAATCTATTTCGACGTCAAGGGGAAGCACAATTTTATTCTCAGAAAGGCTGACGGGGAGGAAAATCTTTTTACAATGAAAATTTCGCCGTCTTCGGTTTCAATTCTTATCCAGCCGGAGCATCTCTTTGCCTCCATCTACACATCGAACGAGGAGTTTGAAAGAAACCGGGAACAAGAATTGGATCGTCCCGTTCATAAGCCGGACGTCAAACGGCTCACCCTCCACACTGTAACAAAAAAGAAATAATGTACCCGAAACTTTTCCAGATCGGACCGTTCACAGTCTACAGCTACGGCTTGATGATGGGGATTTCCTTTATCATCGGCAGCATGCTGCTCACGCAGGAATTGAAACGCAAAAAATTAAACCCCGACATGGGGAGCGCTATCACGCTCATCGCGCTCATCGGGGGAGTGGCAGGCTCAAAAATTCTTTACCTCATCGAGAACTGGCAGTTCTTTGTTGCCGACCCTTTCGGCATGGCGTTTTCGCCGGGCGGACTCACGTGGTACGGCGGCTTCATTCTTGCGGCGACTCTCATTTATTTCTATGTGAAGAAAAAGAGTATGCGGTTTTTGCAAATAGCCGATGCAATATCGCCGGCGCTGCTGCTCGCGTACGGCATTGCACGCATCGGCTGCCACCTTTCGGGGGACGGCGACTACGGATTTCCGACAACGCTGCCGTGGGGAACGGATTACTCGCACGGAACGTACCCGCCGTCGCTCGCATTCCGCGGCTTTCCGGAAATCACTTCCCGCTATCCCAACGGCATTGTCCCTGACAACACCCTGTGCCATCCGACGCCGGTGTATGAATTTCTCATCTGCACAATTCTTTTTTTCATTCTGTGGAAGAACAGGGAAAAAATCATCGGCGAAGGAAGAATGTTCATGTGGTATCTCATTGCCGCGGGTTCGGAACGGTTCACCATTGAATTTCTCCGCATTAACCCGCGGCTTCTGTTCGGTTTATCGGAAGCGCAGCTTATCGCGCTGCCGCTCATCGCGCTCGGCGTCATCGGTCTGGCGCGCTTGCCGCGGGAAGAAAGAAAAAGTTGAAAACTGCTCATTGAATATTGAGTATTGAATATTTTCTTTCATCCTTGCAATTAAACGCTCAATTCTCAATGCTCATTTATCAACACTCAACATTTTTTTTATTTCTATGAACTTCATCGCAGGACGCAATCCTATCATCGAGGCGCTTAAAGCGGGGACGCTGATCGAAAAAATTTATATCGTCCGCGGGACGCACGGCGAACCGATCAACACGATCCGCCGGCTCGCTCGGATGAAAAACGTTCCGTGCGCCGAAGTTCCGCAGGAACTGCTCGACCAGTTATTCCAGAACGCGCAAACGCAAGGCGTGCTTGCTGTGATCGGAGAAAAAAAAGTTCTCACTGTTGAGGAAATTCTCGAAATCGGCTCGAAGCGGAACGAGAAACCGTTCCTCGTCATCTTCGATGAGATCGAAGACCCGCACAATTTAGGCGCACTCATCCGTTCCGCGTTGTGCGTGGGAGCGCACGGAGGGATTGTTCCGAAACATCACGCCGCGTCGGTCAGTCCGACGGTTGCAAAAACTTCGGCTGGGGCAAGCGAACATTTTCCTGTTGCAAAGGTGACCAACATCGCAACCACGATTGACGAGCTGAAAGCGAAAAACATTTGGGTAGTCGGCACGGACCCGCGCGCAGAAAAGAGCTTCACCGAACTCGATTACTCGATGCCTCTCGCGCTCGTGATCGGCAACGAGGGAAGGGGGATACGGCGGCTCGTGCGTGAGAAATGCGATTTCCTTGTAAAAATTCCGATGGCAGGAAAATTCGATTCGTTCAATGCTTCCGTTGCGGGAGCGTTGGTAATGTATGAAGTGTACAGGAAGCGGCACGAACGGCTCCGCCAGACGGAACATGATACTAAAAATGGCGGTCAAGACGGGGGGACAGAAAAAGCAGAAACGGCAGAACAGAATCGGGAGAATTCGTAACCTTTTCAACTCTTGCTTAAGAGCCACCTGCAAATTGAATAGGTAATCATGATGAAGTGCATCAGAACTGCTTTTATTTTTGTTGTATTGGCTGTCGTAGCTTCGATCGCTTGCTTTCCAGCCCGCGCTACAAAAAACTCAAAACATCATAACGCAAGGCCTGGGATTTATCAGTTAGCCCAAACTCGGAATGGGAGGACATCTTGTTGGGGTGTCATCATAATGTTTGATAAAATGACATTGAAAGACTCGGTGGATCAAGATCAAATTACCGTCGTTGATGCAAAGTATGGTCGCGATTTGAAATCAATTATGGTGTGGTTTGTGTCTGATAAAGGTAAGAGGTTTACAATTGAGTTCAAACCTGGCATG
>JAGWND010000070.1 GCA_028873075.1 Bacteroidota bacterium | reverse complement strand
ACTGAACAGTTCCCTTAGGCAAAAGAAACAACACCATCACCGTTGCATTGCCTCTGAGAAGCCAGGGAATCGCCTCATCTTTCAGCGTGTCAACATACACATATTCAGTGAGCTCAAACGGCATATCGACTTTGAAGATCCTCGTATTGTTTTCGATTGCGGAAAGCTGGTTGACCGTAGAAATTTTGCAGGAAAAATGGGCTGAATGATAAAGAGTTGAATCGGATGAAATCAAACTGTCGCCGTAAAAAAATTGCCATGGAGTATTTTTTGTGAGATCGCCGTCATCGAATGTCTCGCGAAACAACGTCGTTTGCCCGGCTGCAGTCATGTACAATAAAGCTTGGAAAAAGAGAAGAAAAGAAAAATTGAAAAGACGAGAATTTTTCATTCGCTGCCATCCTTCCCGAAAAAATTACGGTTTAGAAAATCTCTCCCCGGCTCATTATTGCGTGCTGCTCATTATACGAAAAACGCGCGAAACCGACAAGAGCTTTACTCGGGAAAAAGAAAAATAAATCTTGGGTAAGTACCGAGTTCAAGCGAGAGGAAGCGAAAATTTTCGTGTTCGATAGTACGCCGGGCGGTTACAATTTTTGATTTTATGTCGGTTTTTGTACATTGCAAGTAATGAATATTTGATACAACCCTAAAGGCAGGCGTAATGAAAAGAGAACGCTCATCGAAAAAGGGCGAGAGAAAAAATAGGAAGTATAGCGTTGCCGCGAAGGGGTCTTCAACAAACGACAAAGATGCAATTTTCTGCACAGCATGCAACGCCTCGCTGAATATTTTTGGCACCTCCCCAGGTCCTTACAATGTGGAAGCGCTCAAAAAACATTTTGCTCAGTGCAAACAAACGGGGAAATTTTCCGGGAGGTTTTGCGCGAAGCTCTTCATTGCAGAAGACGACATGCTTGATATGATGTGGGAAGAGCTTCAGCCGCCGGACGAATAATTGTTTCTAACAGCACACACGATGAAAGATGTAGGACACCTCCGAGATGCCCTACACCTTCTGACCTCGGATGGCACTTCTCATTTCAACAAAAGCATTTTCCTCACCGCGGAGTACTCTCCGACACGAATTGTGTAAAAGTAGATTCCGCTCGAAAAATTGCCTGCGTCAAAACTTACTTCGTGCGTTCCGGGAGATTGTTGTTCGTTCACAAGTGTAGCTACTTCGCGGCCGAGAACGTCGAACACTTTTAGAGTTACAAATCCCGAGATCGGAATCTCGAACCGTATTTGCGTTGTCGGGTTAAACGGGTTTGGATAGTTCTGCGCCAACGAATACGACACCGGAGCTTGTGAACCGGAGGGGAGCTGAACGGCGGTAACGCCCGCTTTGCCAATCAACGTTACAGTCGCTTGTGAAGAATACGGATCATTTGTATTCACAAGAGCGTATGCAGTATCTACACCAATTGCCGTCGGCTTATAATAGATTTTTATTTTTACGCTGTCATGTGCTGAAACACTGTCACTCGACGGTGCGGCAGAAAATTTTGACGCGCCTTTTCCTGCAAAGAAAAAAGAATATGTCAGTGCCGCCGTGCCGGCATTGGTAATCGTGACAATATTGCTGTCCGATGCACTTGCCGTTGCAGTATGAAATTGAAGCTGCGCCGGCATAATTCCGAACGCCGATCTGTCGGCAATCTTCACCGAACCGTTGTAAAACAGTACTGCCGGTTTGCCTTCGTTGAACACAACGTTGCTCATGGAAACAGAAGTCGTCGAAGGAACCGGCGTTGTGTCGGCGACAGCAAACTGCAATTTGAACAAAACACCTCCGCCGAAGCTTCCCGCGCCGCTTGCCGCATCAATATTCACATTGCCGTCGCTGTACGGCGGCGGAGAAACTTCCACGCTCCAACCGGAACTGATTGTTCCCGAAGTTGAAATCCCGACGAAACGCAAATAATAACTCGTTCCGTATGTCAGAGTCATCTGATATGAAAAGAACGACGTATCGGCGCGAGAAACGTACACCGGAACTTCGATCAACGAAGCGGGCAGGAACGATGTATCCGGAATCGTCAATGCCATATCGTAGATGTGAATGTTGCCGCTGTTTCCTGTCGCACCTAACGAATCTGTTGCCGTAACAGTAACGGTTCCGCTTTTCAACGCTTTCATCCAGCCGACGGAAGAAACCGAAGCGAGCCGGGAATCCGATACGGACCAGACGTACGGCGGCGTACCTCCAAGTGCCTGAAACTTCAGCGAATCTCCGGCGATAAGCAGCTGTGTGCCGGACGGAGAAATAGAAACAGTGCTCAGTTGAAGAACAGTAAGATATCCGGCGTCTTTTGCCGCAGGAATTGATTGGTTGAAATTGATGTAACTGAAATCCAGCGTGCTTCCGCCGTATGTTGCCGCCGTCGCTTTCATCTGAAGATAAAAAAGAACTCCGGAATTGCTCAACGCCGTAGTTCCGGAAAAGGAAATTTTAACGCTGCCCGGAGAAACAATATTGAAGGCGGCAAGTGAAGCGCTTTGCAACAGCGTTCCTGCGGTAACAAGTTGAGCCGGCGTCCACAAATATTGATCATACGTCATCGTGATTTCGCCGGAGACAATTCCCAATCCGTTGACAGAAGAAACATAAATCGGGAGATTAACAAGCTCACCTTGATAGATGCTTGTGTCGCGCAGCCAGAGCTTCAGCGCGCGCACTTCAATAGCATCGGTCGTGTCAGTTACGCCTGCAGAATCCCGGCACACGACCCGCGTGAATCCCGGTTGCAATGCCGTCAGCACTCCGGTAGAATCTATCGTTGCAACTGAGGGGACGGTACTCGACCATGTGAAAGGGGCAATTCCCGAAGATACGGTAAATCGGTGATGCTCTCCTTTCGCTAGAAGAAGTGTGTTGGGGGAAATCGTGACGACCGACAACGGAAGAACAGTAACATTCCCATCGTGAGTAGCGGCCTCCGGTGTCCCTTCATTCAACAGCGCACTCTGAAAATGGAAGGCTCCGCTGTAGGAATACGATGGGTTCTTTGCCGTGAAATGTAAATACACCAGAGCTCCGATCCCTTGTAGCGTATCCGAGCCGGCAAGCGCAACGTGCACATAGCCCAAAGGGCTTTCGTTACATTCCGGCACGCCCCACGATGAATCCATTGTTCCCGCGGACGAAGCGCTGTCAAAGCTGAAGAGCGAAGTATTGTAAGTGATTTCAAATTGATACGACGTTACACCCAAGCCGGTAACTGAACTGTCAACTTGAATCGCATAATTCAATTCGCTCAAGCCTTGTATCGTCGTGTCTCTAAATGAGATTCCAATCTGTCCGGCGTGCGTTTGTGTCACGCCGGCGAGCATTGTCAATAGGACTATGGCTCGAATAAAGGCCAACGGTTTCATTGTTTGTACCCTTTCATATTCAGAACATGATGCAAAAGCGTGAGCATTATTTGAGAAGCATCATCTTCTTGATTTGGGTGAATGAACCGCTTTGCATGCGAAGCAGATACACTCCGCTGCCGACTTTTATCCCTTCATTGTTATCGCCTTTCCATGTCACTTTATATTCTCCGGCATTTTGCACTTCATTCACAAGAGTGCGGACGCGTTGGCCGGCAATATTATAAATTTCAATCTTCACAAGAAGGTTATCGTCAGGAACCTGATATGCGACGATCGTCGTCGGGTTGAACGGATTCGGGTAGTTCTGTTCGAGAGCATAGTTCGTCGGCTTTCCCTTGATGGACACCCCAGAATTCTTCGCGGCAGATTTTACATCCTGCTCGTTAAGATAGAACCTTGAGAACGTAATCGGCGAAACGACATTGCCCCGAACGTCATTATTCGCTTCGAACGTTACCGCGAGAAGTTGTCCGTCGCTCGCAAGGGTGTTTGCCGACGCGAGATAAATCCGGACTTTGCCGTCGCTGATATTATCTTCAACACGCGCATCAGCCGCTATACCGATGGGTTTCACCGAGACCGCTCTCAACTCAGATTTATTGAACGACAATTCGATGTCGGCAGAAAGAACATTCTTCAAACCGGAGGCAGAGAGGTAGACGGTGAATTCCTGTCCGCGCTGCACGTTATCGTCAGAAAGTACAAGCGAAGAGTATGCCGCTGCTTTCGCAAAGAACGGCTGAGGTGTTTGATTCGCTTTCTTCAACTCAGCGGGGAACAATGTAATTCGCCCGACAACATACTGAAGGATGAGTGCAGCATCGTACGCCATGATGCTCCCGTTGCCGCTCACGTCAGCAACGCTGCGCTGAATATCATTCAACGGATTGCTCGTGGAATCTGCAAGCCATTTCAAAATCAGCGATGCATCGTATGCCTGAATGTCGCCGTTCAGGCTGACATCTCCCTCAAGCGGATTCATTGCCCCGGTTCCGAGGAACGGAGAATAGTTCACACCGGCAGAAATTGCCTGCCCGCTGCCGCCCGTATTGCTTGCAACAGTAGGACCGGTATTGCTTCCCCACCAATTCCATCGTGCATCAATAACAAACGACTGATTGACATTGTCCACACCGAGATTGGCATTATGATAGAGATCGCAATAATTGATAACGGGATTTGATGCGCCGTTCGCTACAATTCCGTTACCGCAATCTCTAATGCTGCTGTAGGTTATTGTCGGACTTGCATTGTTCGCGGTTACAGCCGCTCCCGTATTATTATAGCTATAGTTAATACCGGCATACCTCAGAACGCAATGACTGAGCTTGCAAAGCGGATCCAAAGACTGATCCGCAAATGTGATTCCATTCCAACCGGGATTCCAATAATACGGATTACCTGTGTATTGGGCCGGATTTGTAAGCGTGGAGTCAGCGTTCGTGTCGCCCCCGTAAAAATCATCCCGCAAATCGGTAAACACAATTGTACTGTCCAAAGTTGCTCCGCCGACCGCCATGAGCCCTTTGCTGACGTTCATTCCTGTTCCGGGGAAGAATTTCAATATGACCCCCGGCGCGATCGTCAGAGTTGCATTGCTCGCAACGGTGTAATTCTGGAAGAGATACGGTATGTTGTTAAAGCCGGCAAAGTTTCTCTTCGGTAATGTGACATCTTGTGCTAAAGTTTCATAGTTCAGAATTCCGATCCCTTTGTAGGTGGTCCCACTGATGGAATCGTTCAACGTTGAGCGTGGATAAGAAATGGCCGAGGTTTGCATCGGGGCATACGTCAAATTCCTAAACATACAGGAGTCTAACGAAGGCGTTGAAACGCCCTTCAGATAAACTCCCCAATTCGTTTTGTCAAACGTGCAATGTGTAATGGTAGGCGATGCTTGTTGTAAATATATTCCCCCGTCAACATATCGTACAACGGCATATCTCAAAGCACACAAACTGTCTGTGCTTACTTCTGCAAAGCTGATTCTATTACCGTTCTGGATTGAGGGCTTGGTGGCTGAACCGTCCTGGTTTGTATCGAACGGGTTTCCATAAGTATCATCCGCAGGATCCGTAAAAATAACTGGATGCAAGGCATTGCCGTTAACGGCGAGCGCTCCATTGACCTGCCAATTGCCACCTTTACATACTATCCCTGCGGGAATCGTGATGGTTGTTCCGGTATTAACGGTACATGTCCCGTAGAGCAGATATGTAATGTTCGTATAGCCTGCAAAATTACGAACGGGAACAGTACCGCTTACGGAATAAGTTTCAGGAACAATACCGATCGCCATATCTCCTACATTCAACGCAGTGATGCCGGAAAAAGCCGGAGTCGAAAACATGCTCAAGGTAACAGGAGTATTAGCGGTATTCAACATCTGAGTATTCGTAATGGCCGGATGTCCGCTCCCAAAGGCTCCGACTGCTGAAGTACTGGATTGTTCAATAGTGGAGGAATCCATTAACGCGCCGGCATTATAATAGCGAACCATACCCAGCTCATAATATTGGGTACTGTAATAATAGAAATTATTATAATGATACCCTCCATAACGGATTATGCAGTGATGCATTGAATTCAAACTGTCTGCAGCAGATGCGTTGAAATCAATCGAACACCAATTTCCTTTATCCGGAGATGTCGTATTTCCGTCGTTGTTCGTATCGCCTCCGTACGAGTCGTCCGCCATTGACGTAAAGACAATCGGTTCTGTTTTCGTTCCGTTGGCAACAAGAGCACCCTGGACATTGATGGAGTAATCTGCCCACCAGTTATAAAGAAGCTTTATGACAACACCGGGCTGAATAGTTAAGACGGCGCTGGGAGCAATTGTAAGCTGATTGACGATATAAGCCACATTGGTAATTCCGGCAATATTCCGGGTCGCAAGAGTCGCATTCGAAGAAAGAGTTCCTTCGAGTATTCTGATTCCCTTACTTCCGTTCGCTGTGAAAGTAATATTTGTAAAAGAGGGATTTGACAGAAGCGACATTCCGATTGGATCTGACTTGCAGCTAGAAATGACGACATTATTGACTTGAGGTGCTGAACTATTCTCGCATCTGATACCAAAGGCATAGGAATCGGCAAGAGTACAATTTGAAAGGGTTCCGTTTGCATCTGTAAAAGTAACAAGGCCCCACGAGCCGTAGCTTCCTCCTCCAAATTTGATCAGGCAGCTATCGAGTGTACAGAACGAGTCGTCGCTTGTCCCCAGAAACTGAATCGTACTCCAATCGCCGGGAGACGGCGACGTGCCCTGTCCATCACCGTTTGTATCTCCAGGATTTCCGTAATTATCATCCTTAAGAGAAGTGAACACCACATTGCCGGCCGTTATCGTTCCTTTTGCTTTAAATCCTCCGTTTACATATATGCCGGGTCCGTTCGATTTTATAACTACACCCGGGTCTACGGTCACATATGTGGCGGCATTGATCGTGATATCCGCAAGAACGGCATAAGTAATGTTGGTGTACCCTGCAACGTTTCTCTGCTTCACTTCTCCATTTGTCGCAACATATTCGCCAAGCAGCCCGAGAGCTGTCCATCCGGCATTGACAAACTTGATCCCCGAAAAAGTCGGATTTGCAGAAACTGACATCGCAACTGGAGTGTACTGAGTATTGAAAATCGTATCATTGATAACTTTGGGATGAGATGCCAGCGCTGCATACACACCATATACCACATTGCCGATGCTGCAGTTCGAGATCGTCGGACTCGCATTGAATGTTGAAATCTCACCCTGATAGTACTCAGTATTATTGTAATAGTGGGACCATGTCCACGGCAAGCTGCCGTATGTTAAGCGACAGTAATTAAGAATCGAAGCGGAATCACTTCCCGGCTCGAAGACTATCCCTCCCCAGTCTCCCACTGCGGGAGCGGACGTGTTGCCATCTTTGTTCGTATCGTGAGGATTTCCAAAGTTATCGTCCTTTGCAGACGTGATCACGATCGCGCTGTCCGCTGTCCCGTTCGCGACGAGTTTACCCTGCACTGTAATCACCTGATAGTCGCTGTACCCTTTAATGACAATACCTTTATTGATCGTGAGCGTTACCCCCGAAGGCACGGTAATCTGATCAAGCAGCAAGTACGTTACATTCGGTATACTGGTTACAGATCGAATCGGAAGCACGGAGCTTGTAGGAAGTGTCCCGCCGAGGAGTCCGATAGCGTCATAAGCATTGTCGGAAAAAGAGAACGTATTATTGCTGAAGATCGGGTTTGCTGAAAACGACATTGCAATTGGAACGATCTGACTCGAGCCTATAGTATTGTTCGTAAATTTCGGGCTAGATACCCCCTGCATCATTGCACCATAGTAATTCTTCACCATGTTGCAGCTATCTATCGTCGGGCTTGCATTATTCATTGTAATCCCGCCTGTGTTCCCGGCGCCGGCAAAATAGACATAACATCGCCTCATGACGGAAAGTGAGTCCATCGTCGATCCTTCAAAATAAACTCCGTACCAGTTCCCTGTTGCGGGCGCGCTCACGCCTCCGTCATCATTCGTATCCCCGCCATGATTATCATCAAGGTAAGAAGTAAAATATATTCCTTCGCCCTGCCCTGCGACAGCAACCAAAGCCCCTCTCACATATAAATGCCCGCCGTTAAATTTCAGAATATCAGCGCTCGCAATCTGAAGAGTGGCACCGCTATTGACCGTGAAATCCCCAGGAAAGTAGTACGGTATGGAAACGGTATCCAACACCATGTTCCCGGTCGAACCAAAATTCATGTAGACCCCATTGTGATTATTTCCGGTAAGATTGTTGACTCCGTTGAACACCAACGATGACGTACTGCCGTATCGTAACGGCCAATCGCAGGATGTAATAGTTACATTCGTTAAGGTTACGCTTGTCCCGTCAAAAGTGATACCCGTGTTCGTTGCATTTGAAATATTTGAATTTGTAACGGATAGCGTACCGCTGTACGTGTTGATTCCATTCGTACTGGAATTTGCAATTGTACATCCTTGCAGCGATGCGCTACCGTATTGCAGATACACAATAGAACTTCCATTTGCCCCACCAAACTGAAACCGACACGTATCAAAGGTTGCTGTTGGTGTGCTGGCGTAGTAACCGATCTGGATTGTTCCCCAATCACCCTTTTGCGGACTTCCCCCGGAGGTATCTTTGCTCGAGGTGAATACTGCCTGACGTGCATGAAGATTTCCGTAGGCATAAAGATTTGTTCCCGGCTGGAATAATACAGTAACCCCCGAGTCTACTGTCAGAGTGAATCCGGAACCTACCGTTACACTGCCGGTTACCATGTAAGGACTTCCGCCCGAAGTCCAGGTCGAGTCTTTCGAAATTGTTCCGGAGACATTGGTTGTTGCATTGGAAACGGAAACAAGAAATACAACAACAAGAATGGTGGCAAGAGTACGCATAATACTACCTCACTTAAAGGTTTTTAAAAATGGAGACTGCATACCAACAGACTGTTGTATGCACTACAATTTCTGTGGGACTTAAACTTACACATGATTCGCGCGCATCTTTAGAGATACGGTGAGGAATGAGTTGATCGAGTGCAGGTCTTCCTTTTTTTTCGGAATTATTCCTGTTCGGTTACCATCAATTTAGACGGTGAGAGGTTGAAAGTCAACGCAGAGCGTCTTTCATGTGCTTCCAATCACACATAACGCAAACGGAAATTACAGTTTTTTTGAAAAATTTTTTATGCTATAATTTGCTAATGTTCGTAAAAAATATTACTTTGTGTGCGCAATATCATAATTGCTTTTGAATGGCAAAACTACACGATCCGAAAAAACTACCGGTTGGTTTTGAGCGGGCAGTTAACATTCTCCGCATGCCTGAATACAGTTCTTTCCTTAGCGGAATTCAAATTATGATCAATCATGATAAACAATTCCTGTTTTATCATGGCGGAAGCGTGGGCTTGAAAGTAATGCATATCTTGCGTGAAAACGGCATCAATTGGGATATGAGAACGCTTGAGGTAAATTTAGAGCACCTTCTTCTTGCTTCGTTTGCAACCTCAAAGAACTAAGGACGCCCCCTTATAAAAAAAGAAAGGCTCCAAAGAGCCTTCTTTTTGCGGAGAGGGAGAGATTTGAACTCTCGGTAGCGCTTTAAGGCACTACGACGGTTTAGCAAACCGTTGGTTTAAGCCACTCACCCACCTCTCCGTGCATTGAGTGAACTCAAACTTTGTTGCAGTTGCAATATATAAAACTTTAGCTCTCAAGGCAAGAATTTTTCTTTTCCCTTTTTCTTTTCCTTTCTTATCCTCATCGGAAATTCTCCCGACTGTAGAATTCATTTACTCCGCGAGTCATAAGATTCAACACTTTGAATCTCTCTGCGCTGTATAGATTTACAGCAAAATTCCCGTGCGGATCCGTTCTTCCGTGTTGAAGTTCGCAACGCCCGTTTTTTTCCTTACAGCATGTGCTAGAGACGCCCCGCTAATTGCTTACAACAGCGCAAGTTAAAATTCAAAGTCTTCGACCATAACGAAAAAAATCTGGCACGGTTCTTTTACTTGCATCTAACAACATCTCAATACCGCATTCAACTTAACATAGGAGATACCACAATGGTCGCTTTATTTGTCATTGGAACTATCATTACTTGCGTTCTCATCGAATATGTTCGAGGACGAACGAAACAGCACGCGCTTGCACTTCAACCGGTACAGGCGCACAACGGTCAACCCGATCGCTTTCTTCTGCCGCGCGGATATTTTCTCAGCAAATGCCACGCATGGGCAGAACTTCTCTTTTCGGGAAATGTTCGAGTCGGAGCTGACGATTTTGCTCAAAAACTTGTCGGTACCATTGATGCCGTTGCAGTTGCGCCTCTCGGATCGGAGATCAAAAAAGGCGAATCTCTTTTTGCAATCAGGCAAGGTCATCGAACGCTAAGTTTCCCTTCACCGTTCTCCGGTAAGATTTCAAAGATCAACTCGCAGTTGCTCGACTCTCCTTCGCTGTTGAAAGAAGCGCCGTACTTCGACGGATGGATCGCCGTGATCGAGCCGACAAACTTCTCTTCAGAATTGAAATTTCTCGCCATCGCAGAAGATGCAGCGAAATGGCTCAGAACGGAAGTCAGCCGCTTCCGCAATTTTCTCAACAACGAGCGCACAGCCGGCGCCGCCATTCCTGCGGGAGCAACGCTCCTCGACGGCGGTATACCGATGAACGGAGTACTTCAAACAACAAGTGATACGACATGGAAAGAATTCGAACAAGAATTCCTCCAGAGCTCTAAAAATAACTGACCGGAGATTGCACTATGCAACATTATGGAATTCTCATAGACACTACCCTCTGCATCGGCTGTTACGCATGTGAAGATGCCTGCGCCGAGCACTGGGGATTTCCGAAAACCGATGTTCACGAACTATCAGCAACGAAAAATACAACAGTGCTGACAGAAGGTGATACGTACGTTCCGCGCATGTGCATGCACTGCGCAGTGCCGACGTGCGCTTCTGTGTGCCCTGTCGGCGCTCTGAAAAAAACCGACGACGGGCCCGTAACGTACGATGTCAGCAAGTGCATCGGCTGCCGCTACTGCATGCAGGCGTGCCCGTTCGATGTTCCCAAATATCAATGGAACAGCGCTAACCCGAAAGTTTCGAAATGCGACATGTGCCGCGACAGAATCGCTGCCGGCAAAAAACCGGCATGTGTTGAAGCGTGTCCCGCTGATGCGCGCGTGTTCGGAACGCTGGATGAGTTGAAGAAAATTGCCGAAAGCCGCTTTGCACAGAATCCCGGAAATTATTATCCGCAGATTTACGGAATCAAGGAAGCAGGCGGAACTTCGGTTCTCTATCTCTCATCGAAACCGTTTGTTGAGCTTGGATTGAAAGGCAATTTGCCGGACCACCCGCTCCCTTCACTCACGTGGGCTGTCATGTCGAAGATTCCAAACTATGTTTTCTGGGGCGGCACATTGCTGGGCGGAATTTATTGGATTACGAACCGGAGAAAAGAAGTGCGGGAGTTCGAAGCAAAGCTCGAACAAATGGAACACAACAATCCGAGCCGCAGAATCCCGAATCACGAACAAGAAAACTGAGGAACTACTATGACGTCGTTTTTGAGAATCTCGTTAGAAAAAATTCGCCGAATGACATTCTGGACAATCGTTTTCTGGATCATCATGGCGTTGGGCTTAACGGCGACAGCCATCCGCTTCACGCAAGGGCTCGGCGCAGCAACACATTTGAGCGACAAATTTCCGTGGGGATTGTGGATCGGCTTCGATGTGTTGTGCGGCGTCGGCCTTGCTGCCGGCGGCTTCGTTGTTGCTGCTACCGTTTATATATTCAATCTCGATTATTACAAGCCAATTTTACGTCCCGCTGTTTTAACGGCATTTCTCGGCTACCTCTTAGTTATGATTGCTTTGTTTTTTGACCTTGGACGTCCTTGGCAGTTTTGGCATCCGATGATCATGTGGAATCCACATTCGGTCATGTTCGAAGTTTTCTGGTGCGTTATCTTTTATACGACAGTGCTCGCACTTGAATTCAGCCCTCTCGTGTTTGAACGATTCAAACTGGAAAAACCGCAGAAGGCTCTTCATGCAATCATTGTTCCCCTGGTGATTTTAGGAGTTATACTTTCTTCGCTTCATCAATCGTCATTAGGCTCTCTGTATTTGATCGTGCCGGAAAAAGTGTATCCGTTGTGGTACTCGGCAAATCTTCCCTATCTCTTCTTTCTTACAGCAATTGCGGTAGGTCCTGCAATGGTAACAATCGAGTCGTTCCTCAGTTCGCGCGCTTTCAAACGAGAGATTGAGCTGCCGATCCTTGCTAAGTTAGGGAAAGTAACAGCAGTCGCACTTTCTGTCTATCTTGTTTTGAAGATAGAAGATGTCGTGAACGATCATCTCTGGCCGTACGTCTTCACTTTCAATCTTGAAGGAATATTGTACTGGGCGGAAATTTTGCTCGGCGTTATTGTCCCGATCATTCTGCTGACATACAAAAAAACGAACAGAAGCGCGCAAGGACTTTTTTATTCCGCGCTGTTCGTTGTGCTCGGTTTCATTTTGAATCGCATGAATCTCAGCATTACCTCCATCGAGCATTATGCCGGCGTAAATTATTTTCCGAGCTGGATGGAAATTTCCATTACATTGATGATCGTTGCGGCGGGCTTTGCCGGATTCAGAATGGCAGTTAAATATTTGCCCGTCTTCCCGGAGAAAAAAGAAACGGAGAAGCCGCTGAACAAACCGTTCGATGTGGTTGAATTCATCGGCGACAAGCACGAACACGCGACAGTGTTGAATTAGGAACCGATCTTATTTGCATCCATTGGAAAAACGGAAGGGCGGAATGATGGAATTATTCGATGGATTCCGACATTCCGCTATTCCAGAGGTACGGCGTGCGTAATCGGTTCAGGAAAAAAATGAAGGCGCCATGGTATCAATGTCAAAACACCGGGTTATACCGGAAAGCGAATTGCATTGCATCTGGATGGAAGCGGGCGTAACGGATTACAAGCTGTGCGACAGGAAGTACCGGTGTGAGGAATGCCCTTTCGATTCTGAGATGAGAAAGTTCCAATCGGAAATAAACTCTCCGTTTGACTTGGAGCAAAAACCCGTTGTTACAAAAAAACGTCACGCAACGGCCGCCTCTTTTCACGCTCAGGCAGAGCCGCCGGCGGGAAATGAAGACGCAAGCATCTGCTTTTCAAGGCTTTGCGATGAAGAGATACACACATTGCTCAAGCATTTGCTCCCCTGCGACAGAACATATTTCCGCAATCACACATGGGTGAAATATGAAACACCCTCCCTGAACACAATGGGCGTTGATCACATCGGCGCACATTTCTTGCAGCAAATAGTGAGCGTTGTTCTTCCTGACACGCCGACACAGGTAGGGCAAAACAGTCCTTTCGTTTGGCTTGTTTTCCGAGAGGGCACAATCGCTCTTCGTTCTGGAATCCAAGGAACGATCACTGAAACAAACGGAGAGTTGCTCGATCATCCTCTGAAATTGGCAACTGACCCTTACAATGCCGGTTGGATTCTCAGAATTTCCATCCCAATGCAGCATCAGTTGCAGAAGAGCCTTACACTTAACACAAATTTACCAGCGCTGAAAGCGGAACTTGCCGGCATCAAGTCGAATCTCATGGCGGGATTCCAGTACGAACAAACACGCAGCATCACACTGTACGACGGCGGGAGGACGCTGAAATCAATTCATGAAATCATTGGCGAAAAAAAATATTTCGAAATCGTCAACAACTTTCTTTCGCACAACGTCTGACAGCATTTTTTGCTGCCTGACATTTTAGAGATGTCAGACGGCTTGACGTCGCCGTCAGACATCAATCCTCTCATCTTCAATTTTCAATAATCTGGGGAGCAATTTCGCAATTCTGGAAAACTGGAGTTTCCTATGATGAAAAATTTCTCACATTCCGGCTCCTTAGAACTGGCACGGTAGTTGCCATCAGAAAAAACGGCGCATTCTATGAACTTCACTCATCTTCTCGCATTCAGATTATTTCTCATCATTCTCGTTGTGATGCTCATCGGAACGGCGGTGTTCACAACACTCAGCGTTGATCGTCAATCCGATCAACACATGAAACATGAAATTGAAGGCGCAGCGCGTGTTGCCGACATCATCAAACGCTCGACAAACTACAGCATGATGTTGAACCGCCGTGAAGATATTTATCACATCATCAACACTATCGGCCACGAACCGGGCATTGAAGCGGTTCGTATCTACAACAAAAAAGGTGAAATTACTTTTTCCTCCGTCCAAGGGGAAGCGGGA
>JAGWND010000069.1 GCA_028873075.1 Bacteroidota bacterium | reverse complement strand
AAATCCCTCAGCCGCGACAGCACGGAACAATTCGGACTCTTCCTTCGCAACACCTTTTTCATCGCCGAAAAATTCGAGATGCTCTTTTCCGATGTTCGTAATCAGCGCGTGCGTCGGGGCGGCAACATCGCAAAGATATTTCATTTCTCCGGAATGATTGGTGCCGAATTCGAGCACGGCGATCTCCTGTTTCGGCGTCAGCCTGAATAATGTCTGCGGCACACCGATGTGATTGTTGAGATTGCCTTCTGTCTTGAGCACGTTGAATTTCTCTTTCAACACGGCGCCGATCATTTCTTTTGTCGTTGTTTTTCCGTTGCTTCCGCCGATTGCAAGAACGGGAATTGAAAATTTGTTCCGGTAAATTCTCGCCAACTTACCGAGCGCTTTCGTCGAATCGGGCACAACTACAGCGGCAGAAATGCTCTGCTCAACAAGATGTACATTTTGCCTGTACCATTGCAATTCTACAACAATTGCGGCCGCTTTCTTTTCAAGAACATTCTGAACAAAATTATGTCCATCAAATCTCTCGCCGCCGAGCGCAAAAAAAATATCTCCCTCCTTAACTGTTCGTGAATCGGTTGAAACGCCGCTGAACTTTCTTCCTTTCATCCGTTCTGCAAAAAAAATTTCCGCGTTGGCAATCTTCGTAATGTCTTTCAACGAAAGAGTCATGTATGATCGCGGATAAATTCCTGCACAATTTCTTTGTCGCTGAAGTGAACTTTATCTTTGCCGATCACCTGATAATCTTCGTGTCCTTTCCCTGCGATGAGCACAATGTCGTCCGGCTGTGCCATCGTCAGCGCCTGAATGATGGCGGCGCGGCGGTCAACTTCTTCATACACCTTCTCACGGCTTTTTATCCCGGCGCGAACATCGTGAATAATACGCCGAGGGTCTTCTGTCCGCGGATTATCCGAAGTGATTATCACAACATCGCTCAACGATTCAGTAATCGCTCCCATTTTCGGACGTTTTGTCTTGTCACGATCGCCGCCGGCTCCGAACACCGTAATGATTTTGCCCGCGCGTCCGGCAGGCGGGTTCAACCGTTGCTGCGGAAGAATATCATGAATCGTACTCAGACATTTTTCAAGCGCATCCGGTGTGTGCGCGTAATCTATAATCGCGGTCCAGCCCATCATCGAATTCACCCGTTCGAATCTTCCGGGAACAGACGACACGGCAGCAATGCCTTCACGGATTCTTGCTTTCGGGATTCCCATTGCAATGCCTGCTGAGAATGCCGCAAGAATATTGGAAACATTGAATCGCCCGACAAGCGGAGAAGCGATGTCGATTTTCTCGCCGTCATTCTCAATCATAAATCGTGTCCCTTGGACCGACAACATAATGTTTGTAGCTTTCACATCCGCACGGCCTGTCGTTCCATACCGGAGCACTTTTGCGTGCGTGCCGGCAACAATTTTTTCGCTCCACGCGTCATCTGCATTCACGAGAGCCCAGCCTGACGACGTCAGTCCATCGAAGAGGATTTTTTTTGCGCTGAAATAATTTTCCATCGTGCCGTGATAATCGAGATGGTCCTGCGTCAGATTTGTGAACACGCCCGCTGCAAAATCAATGCCGAAGACGCGTTCCTGCTGCAGCGCGTGCGATGAAATTTCCATCACGACGTGTGTGCACCCGTTCACGACCATCTTAGAAAAATATTTCTGCAGCTCCAGCGATTCGGGCGTTGTGTGCGTTGCGGGAATTCGTTCCGTGCCGAACACGTAATCAATCGTTCCGATCAATCCGACTTTGCCCTGCAATCCCGATGAATCGGGACTGTGCCCGAGAATCTGCTGAATGAGATGCGTCGTTGTCGTTTTTCCATTCGTTCCCGTTACGCCGATGCACGTCAGTTTCTGTGCCGGGTGCCCGTAAAAATTCGCTGCCAACTGTGCAAGCGTGCGACGCGAATTCGGCACAACAATTTTCACGACTCCCGTGTGCATGAAAAAGGAATCCGGCACAGCGGCATCGTCTTCCATCACCACCACTGCCGCTCCGTTCGTCACTGCAGAATTAATGAAGCGATGTCCGTCGGCAGAGACGCCGCGAATGGCAACGAAAAGGTCGTCGTTCTTTACTTTTGTCGAATCGTACTGAATGTGGTTCACCATCACATCCTGTGTCACTACCATGCTGCCGAACACGGCGTGAAACAATTTGGTAACGGTGATTCCTTCCAATAAAGCAGAGAGCATCATACTCAATACAATTGCGCCGTTGTAATCGCGCGCGGCTCGCACACCACTGTCACCTTCATTCCCGGACTGACCAGTGTTCCGGCTATCGGCGATTGGCTGATAACGATTCCGGAGCCGAGCACTTCAACGTTCAATTTATCGGTCATCAGACTGTTGATCGCCCGCCTGATTGTCATTCCTTTGAGATCGGGAACTTGATTGCTGCCATGCGAGTCCGGCGCTACGCCTGCCTCGCCGGCGGGCAGGTTTGTCATCACCTGCACAATATCGCTGTAATGAATTTTCGTGCCGGGTGCAGGCAGTTGCCGCACAACAACGTCGCCTGTTCCGGTAATTGAAACATGAAATCCGTTGTCGTCCAACAGCTGCACTGCCGTTGTCGCTTTGACATTGCAGACATTCGGAACAGTGACGAGAAGGGTATCTTCGTCTCCGCGATTGCCTGCTATTTTATCTTTTGAAAATAACCCGTTGTTGTTCATGATGCGCTCTGCAACCGCTTTGAAAATCGGTGCACTCGCCATCGCGCCGGTGTAGCCGTTCTTCGGATTCTCTATCATCACGAGCAGAACGATTGTCGGGTTCTCTACAGGCAAAAACCCGACGAAGGAAGCATTGTAATTTCCTGCCTCGTATTTCCCGTCCTCATATTTTCGTGACGTTCCTGTTTTCCCGGCAATAGAAATCCCCGGCACACGCGCCGACTGACCCGTGCCGTGCTCAACAACTCCGAGAAAAAGGTTTTTCAACACTTGATCCGTTTCCGGAGAAATGACGCGGCGGATTCTTTCCGGCTCTTCGATTGCAACGATATTTCCTTCTTCATCAATTTCTTTACTGAAGATGTACGGCTTCATCAATGTACCGCCGTTGGCAAGCGCAGCGTATGCAGTGACAATTTGAAGCGGCGTTACACCGACTTCGTAACCGAATGCCATGGAATTAAGCGTTGCGCCGGACCATTCGACCGGTTTTTTCAAATCGCCGCTCACTTCGCCCGGCAGCTCGATTCCCGTCATCATGCCGAAGCCGAAATTTCTCGCCTCGGTGTAGAGCCGTTCCGCCCCGATAATATTCCCGACTTTTGCAAAGACAATGTTGCTCGAAAGCTCAAGCGCCTGGGCGAACGTGATCATTCCGTTCTCATGCGTGTCGCGGATAACCCGGACTCGTCCGCCGTTCAACGGAACCCTGTACGTTCCGTTTTCCGCAAAGAACATTTGATCGGGCTTCACAAGATTGTTGCCGAGCGCGGCGCTTGCGGTAACAAGCTTGAACACCGAACCCGGTTCAACCATATCGGTAACGGCGCGGACTTTCAAAGCCTCCATCGAAATATTCGACAGCGTATTCGGATTCACACTCGGATAATGCGCCATTGCGAGCACTGCTCCCGTGTTCGGATCGAGCATGATTGCAATTCCGGCATCTGCTTTTGCACGCTCGGCACCCTTCTTCAATTCATCTTCAACGATGGATTGGTACCCGATATCGAGCGTGAGAACGATCGAATGCCCGTTGACAGGCTCTTCTCTCGGAAAATCTGTTGACGGACGAGTTCTGCCGAGCCCGTCGCGCTGCATGACGACGTAGCCGTCTTTTCCGCGAAGCTGTTTGTCGAACGTGAATTCCGCCCCGCTGATGCCGACATTATCCGTATTCGTACAGCCGACTACCTGCCCGCCGGTTTCATCGTAATGGTACAAGCGCTTCGGCTCGTCCAGCGTAACCACACCCGTAAGTTTCCTGATGTCGAACGAGCGTGCCACATTCGGCGCGATGTGCCGTTCAAGCCAGACGAAACGTTTTACACTGTGAAGCTTTTGAAGATAGATCGCTTCCGGCTTTCCAAAGAAGCGGGAAAATGCGCGGGCAACTTTCTCCGTGTTTTCTCCGATAATTTTCGGATCTGCCGCATACGAAACGAACATTGAATTCGATGCCAGCACGTTCCCGTTGCAGTCGTAAATATTTCCGCGGGTCGCCGGAAGTATAACTTTCGCTTCATATTGCTTGCGCGCAATTGCTTGATACTTTGCTGCGTCAATAATTTGAATCTTCACAAGACTGCCGAGAGCCGCAGCAAACGCCGTTAACAAACAAATTTTGATAAATAACAACCTATTCATCTTCAATCATCTTATTTTCTGCACCCTCACCGCCTCTGCAGTGAATTGTCACTTCCTGTCAGCTCGTCAACCTTATCGCGGTCAATTTCAATCCACACCGGCGCCTCTTTGGGATTGGTCATACCAAGCTCCGTCGCTAACGCGCTGATACGATCAAGACTCGACTTTCTGTTGATCTCCGCTTTTAATACTTCGTTTGCACTTATAATGGTATTGTAGCGATTTGTCAGATCGTTCACTTCCTTTGCAAGTTGATTTACGGCGATCACATTGCTCGTGTAAAGCAAGCTGACCACGGCTAATAAAAAAAGAGCACCGACAATGTTGAATGTTGAATGTTTCCGTCGTGCGGCTTTTTTGTTGGGGCGAACTGCATATCCCGGCACCGAATCTTGAGGATCGGCAATCATATCGCCGTTGTAAATTTGGCGATCATGCTGTTCAGCCGCGTCGGGAAGTACCATCGTTCGTGCCATTGTCAACTCAGATTTTCTCGGCAACACGCATTTTCGCGCTTCGCGAACGGGGATTGTTCACTCGTTCTTCTTCCGTAGGGATTACCGGTTTCTTTGTGACGATGCGCAGTCTCGGCACACGCAGCGTGTCCGGCACTAACTTGCTGCCAGAGGGAGCCTTATCCGCAGCTTCTTGCTGGAAAAAATTCTTCACAATTCTGTCTTCTAACGAATGATACGAGATCGCCACAATGCGGCTGCCGGAAACAAGGAACTCCATCGTATCACGGAGCGCCCGCGACAGATTTTCCAACTCATGATTCACTTCAATACGCAACGCCTGAAAAATCCGGGCAAGAGCCTTTACAAAAAATCTTCCGCCGGCTTTATTTTCTATAATAGAGGCAAGCTCTCCGGTCGTTTCAATCTGCTTCCTCTCACGATATTCAACAACAGCCCGTGCGAAACGGCCGGAAAATTTTTCTTCGCCGTACGACTGAAATACCCTCGTCAGCTCTTCTTCCGAATATGTATTCACGACTGTTCGCGCATCGAGTGCTTGCCGCCTGTCCATTCTCATGTCGAGCGTATCGTCCGTTCGAAACGAAAACCCTTTTGACTTTTCATTCAGCTGAAACGACGACACCCCGAGATCCAATAAAAATCCGTGAATGTGCCGAATGTTGTGCTGCCGAAGAATCGTCCGGATATTCGAGACATTGTCGTGCACCAGAATCAACCGGTCACTTTCAAACGAAACAAGCCGCTGCCGCGCTTCTGCAATCGCATCGGCATCGGCGTCAATGCCAACAAGCGTTCCGAGAGGAAAAATTCTTGTTGCAATCGCTTCTGCGTGCCCGCCGCCGCCGAGCGTGCCGTCAACATACACACCGTGTGCAGTCGTAACAAGCGCATCAACAGCTTCTTCACGCAGAACGGAAATGTGGTAGTCATTGCTCATCCTGCCGCCGGCCTGAGCACCGCTGCCGCAACATTTTCATACGTGTCGTTTTGTGATGCGATGTATTCGTCATACAGCTTCGGATTCCACACTTCAATATGTTCCAACACACCGAGGATCAGCACTTCGTTTTCAATTTTCGCAAATTGTAAAAGCTCTTTGGGAAGGATGATGCGCGATTGTCCGTCGAGCTGCGCTTCGGTCGCCCATTGCAGCAGCGTCCGCATTACGAAGCGATGCTTCGGGTCGGCGGACGAAAGCTTCCTGATTGATTGTTCGAGCTTTGCCCATTCATCGTTCGGATAAATGAAGAGACACGACTCGAACCCCCGAGTGATGACGAAAAGATCATTTGCTTCGGAAGAAACATTCTTCCGCATTTTTGCAGGAAGGTTTATCCTGCCTTTGCTGTCTACAGAATAGCTGAACGAACCTTTAAATGTTGACATTCTGAATTCCGCAATAGTAACTAAAAACACATATTTTTTTGCTCTTCTTTCCCACCGATTACCCACTTTTACCCACAAACATGCACGAAATGTACTCAATTCTGAGATAAAGTCAAGCGAAAAATATCAAAAGCTGAGGAAATTCTTTACAGAAAGGTTTTTTCGAGAGTCTGTGTAAAAAGGTGCCTATGAAGGGAGAAGTCTGTTGGGTTATCCAAAAAAGCGGACCGGGGGCAGCAGGTTATGTCTGCAATTTAATTCCGCAAAGGTAAAGTCTGCGGCTACCAAGATTTGATTTTCTTCAAGCTAAAAACCTTTATCGTCCGCCGAGGGACCATAAATGGAAGGAACGGGAATGTTATTAAGACGCAAATATACAGTAAGTTGCCCGCGATGGTGAACCCAGTGGTTAATAGTAGAGCTTACGGTTTGATCCTTTGGCGATGTAAAAAGTATAACGCCGTTGTTTTTCAGGTAGAAGGGGTTGAACAATTCTTCGTTGGAAACTTTTCGCAGTGCATTTTTCGCGCCTTCCAGATTTTCATTGTAATGGCGCACAAGTTCAGATGTATTTTTTGGCTGAAAGTGTTTGAAGGTTACAAAATCTATTTCGGAAATTTCAATAGTATGGGTAATCCACTTTGGGATTTCCGCGACAAGAAGCGCAAGATAGCCCATTGCCATAGATTTTTCATGCGGTTTCCAAGCGAATAAACTTTCCGGGATTCTTTCCAAACATTTGCGCGTAGATGCTGTCTCGGCTTCTAATTCCTGCAGAAAAATTTTTCCCAAGCTTTCGCTATTCATGAGTGTATCGCTCTCTTTCCTGATATTTAACAATATGCTGAAGTAGGCTCTGCGATAAAAACATTGCGCTGCGATAATAGTTCCATTGTTCCCTGATTTCATTGAAACGTGCTATCACACAACAGCCTCCAGTTCTTTACGAAGCTGTGCCGGTGATTGAAAGATAATCCCGCGCATCCCTGCCGCTCTCGCCGCCGAAATATTCTCCGGAAGATCATCAATAAACAAAAGTGATGACGGAGGAGAATGCAAAGCATGAACAACATGACGATACACCTGCAGGTCGGGTTTTGCCGCACCGATTTCGTATGATAAAAATCGGAGAGGAATTCTTTGCATGAGAGAAATCACCGTAACTGCGTGCTGAAAATGCGCTTCGTTCGTGTTGCTCAAGATCGCGGTACGGTAACGCTGCTGAACCCGTTCAACAATCGGCGCCATGCCTTCCTTTTCTCCACCGACAATTGCATTCCACGCTTCAAATAATTGCCGGCGAGAAAATCGTTTACCGAAAAACAATCCGAGCGAAGCAAAGAATTCATCGGTAGTCATTTTTCCCGTTTCATAGTCGAACGCTAATGATTCAAGCTGCGCTTCGGAGAAAATGCCGCTGCCGCTGTGATTCAATTGCAGTGTACGTGAAAATGCGCTGAAGTCAATGTCCATCAATACCCTGCCGAGATCGAAAATGACTGTGGTAATCATGTAAATAGTTAAAGATAACGTCTGACAGCGTTTTTTGCTGTCTGACGTTATTCAGGTTACAAAGAGATGTCAGACGGCTTGGAAAACGCCGTCAGACATCATTTCAGCGCCTCAAGAATTTCTTGTACTTCACCGAGGCGTTCTGCGCCGCCTTCCTTTGTAAGAAAGGTTTGCAAAAATAAATTTTTTCTTTCCTGCTTCAAAACGATCGCAGGTGACTTCACTTCGCCGGCTTTTGTCATCACTGATTGAAAAGCACCGTTCTCGTAAAATTCTTTTTCCGATTCTGGAGGAAAATGAAGCCGCAATGTTCGTTTGTTAAGCTCAACCTTTCGAAAGCCGGTCTGCGCGCCCAACATTCTCAGCGATGCTAACGCAAAAAGGTTTTCCGTCTCTTCCACTGCCGCACCGAAACGGTCCTGTAATTCGAGACGAAGCTCGTCAACCGTGCTCTGCGTTGATGCCTTGTATAACCTCCGGTAGAAATCGAGCCGTTCCGAATCATCTTCAACATAAAAATCAGGGATATAGGCATCGAGATCGGCTTCGATCAGCGTTTCTGTCTTTTGCTGTGATGCTGTGACCGGCTGCGATGCAAACAATTCCGAAAATTCCTGTGTCTTTAATTCGCTCACAGCTTCCTCAAGAATTTTCGTATACATCTCGAACCCCATTTCCATGATGAAACCGCTTTGCTGAGCGCCTAACAAATTTCCGGCACCGCGTATTTCAAGATCGCGCATGGCAAGATTGAAGCCGGAACCGAGCTCGGTGAATTCTTCTATCGCCTGCAGGCGCTGCAGTGTCGTTTTCGGAAGCGAAGAAATCGGCGGCACAAGCAAGTACGCGTACGCCTGCACGTTCGAGCGGCCCACTCGCCCGCGCAATTGGTACAACTCCGCCAATCCGAAGCGGTCTGCCCGGTTGACGATCATCGTATTCACATTCGGAATGTCAAGCCCCGATTCAATGATTTTCGTCGCAACAAGCACATCGAATTTTTTATCGAGAAAATCCACCATCACTTGTTCAAGCTCATGACCGTGCATTTGTCCGTGCGCAATGCGGAACCTCGCTTCGGGAATGTATTCCTGAAGCGTCGCGGCAAACATATCAATATTGCTGATGCGGTCATTTACAATGAACACTTGCCCGCCGCGATGAATTTCCCGCAGCACTGCTTCGCGGATCAGCTTCTTATCGTACTGCGCGATTTCCGTGTAAATCGGCAGGCGATTACGCGGCGGCGTGTTAATGATGGAAAGATCACGTGCCCCCATAAGAGAAAAATGAAGCGTGCGTGGAATCGGCGTTGCAGTGAGTGAAAGAGTGTCTACGGCAGATTTCATCTTGCGCAATTTTTCCTTTGCCGTCACACCGAACCGCTGCTCCTCGTCAACCACTAACAAGCCTAAATCTTTGAACACAACGTCTTTCGACAGCAAGCGGTGCGTTCCGATGACAACATCCACTGCACCGGCTTTCAAATCATCCAAAATCTTTTTTTGCTCCTTCGCTGATTTGAATCGTGAAAGCGATTCGATGCGCACCGGGTAACGGTGAAGCCGGTCAGAAAATGTCGCGAAATGCTGTTGAGCAAGAATCGTTGTCGGTACAAGCACCGCCGTTTGTTTTCCGTCCTGCACAGCTTTGAACGCTGCACGGACGGCTACTTCGGTTTTTCCGAATCCGACGTCGCCGCAAATCAGCCGGTCCATCGGATTCCCGGTTTCCATGTCTGCCTTCACATCGAGCGTTGCCTTCGCCTGATCGGGAGTGTCTTCGAACATGAACGATGCTTCCATTTCTTTTTGCCAGTGCGAATCGGGCGAGAAAGAAATTCCCGGCTCGTGTTTTCGTCTTGCGTAGAGCACAATCAGGTCGCGGGCAATGTCTTTGATTTTTTTCTTCGCACGAGCTTTCAGCCGTTCCCATTCTCCGCTTCCCAATTTATTGAGAAACGGGACATGCCCATCTGCCGATGAATATTTTTGAATCCGCGCAATGTAATTCAGGTTGACGAAAAGAATCCCCTGTTCGGCATATTCAAGCTTTGCCGCTTCTTGTTCCGTTCCGCCGACAGTGATCTTTTGAAGTCCGAGAAACTTTCCGATGCCGTGATCAACATGAACCACATAATCACCGCGGTGAAGCGAGTGCAGTTCTTTTTGTGAGATTCCTTTGAAACGTTTTCGTTTTTGAACTCCACGCCGTTTGATGCGGCCGAAAATCTCATGCTCGGTGAACAGCGCAATCTGTGCGGATGGAAAAATGAAACCGGCGTGAAATGATTCCGTGGAGTAGCGAATCGGAAAAGCAGGTTTGAGGTTTGTGGTTTGAGCTCTGTGGCGCGAATCCTGATATTCAGAGCTGAAAGACTGAGAGTCTTCATTTTCAGGTATCTCATCTCGAAACTCGAATCCCGAACCTCGAACCGCTTCTTCTTCAATCAACTCCTGAATTCTGTCCAGCTCCTCCTGAGTATCTGATGTGATGACAACATCGAATCCTTTTGAAGAAAGCTCTTTAGCGTGATTCAGAAAAATTTTGACGCTGCCATTGCATGGCGGTTGTGGAAGCGAGTGAAAATCAATAATATTCTCGGAAGATGTGTGAAGTGCTGAATTCACACAGCGGGGGAATTTTTCTATCCCCTGCATAACATCGGCAAAAGAAAAATCCGTCGCCGCGCCTTCAGATTCCAATTCCTGAAATTCTTTTTCAAGAAGCTGCGGATCGTCGAGAAAAAAAATCGTGTCGGAAGAAAATAAATCCGTCAATGGAATTTTTTTTGTTTCAGCAGAGAGTTTGTTGATATCAGGAACAATGCTGACCGCTTGCAGTTCACGAATAGAGCGCTGCGAGAGTGCATCGAATTCGCGGATGGATTCGACCGTATCGCCCCAAAATTCTAACCGCACCGGATGCTCGCCGATAAACGGAAAGACATCCACAATCCCGCCGCGCACGGCGAAATCGCCGTACGATTCAACGAGCGGCCTGCGTTCAAAACCACGCTCAGCGAGTCGTTCGAGAAATCGTTGAAACGCGATTTCCGTGTGGATGCCGAGTTCGAAGACCGATTCCAAGAATCTCTTTTTATCCGGAACGCCGTACGCCAATGCTGTTGCGTGCGTGATATAAATGCCGGATGTATTCGTACTCAACGCCCGCAGCGTTTCTACCTGACTGATCGGCGCGCTCATATCAAGTGTTTGTGCATCATGGAATGGCTCAATGGTGTACAAACGGACATTTGAATTGGGCAAAAGCTGAGCACAATCGTCGCGCAATTGCTCGGCGGCGTCTTTTTCCGAAGCGACAACGACAATTTGTCCGGAGAATTCCTCAAACAAAAACGAAGCCACGAACGCCCGAAGCGAGCCGGCAATTCCCTGCACGGTAACCGGCTCACCAGCGGAAAAGGGACATCGCGCTAATTGTGAAAACTCTGTGCTGGAAAAGATTCTTTTCTTAATATCATCAAACATAAATTTGCCGAAAACGTCGGGCAGCGTTTTTGCTGCTTGACGTTTTTTCCATGTGCCGTTTCAAAAAAATAAGGCTTGCATTTAGCGTCCCCCTCTCCAACTCCCCCCTTGCAGGGGAGAGGACTTGTTCCCTCTCCCGACAAGTCGGGAGAGGGTGGGGGCCATACATCGAGATGCCAGACGGCCAAAAAGCGCCCTCAGACGTCTTCCCTTGCAAACGCACTTACCCCTGCCAAAGCCGCCTGCGGCGAATTCAGCAAGGGTTAGAGAAAAGGTACAAAAATGGGTGGGAAGTTCAAAAAAGTGTAGCGATGCATTCTGAAATTATTTGTAAGCCGAGTTTTCTCCTTCCGAAGAAATACCTTTGGCAGAAGGAGTCCTTTGGACAACTCGGCGGGCGAGTGCCAAGGGCATCCTTTGGGAAATGGAATCTCGCCCTACATTAAAAATTCAAAATGCACTACTATCAAAAAAAGAGAAAAACCGGAATTGAAAAAGTTGTGTGTGTTTTAAACCTGCTTCAGTAGATTAGACATTCTTCTTCGACCTAAGCATCAAGAAAGAAAACAACCCTTCGCGACGTGGTAAGTTAGTGATAGAACAAATGTATTTTTTCCCCGATGAACTCTTCCATCTTTTTTTTGTACGTGCCGCGCGAAAATTTCAGAGCACGTGCACGAATCGCTTCAGGATTGAAGGTAAGCTGCGATGCACGCTCCAGCGCTGACGTGAGCGCTTTTTCTGTCTGCTCATAAAAAAATGTTCCGCTCATTCCTTCAACAACGGTTTCGAGCACACCTCCTTCTCCATACGCGATAACCGGTTTGCCGCTCGCCATCGCTTCGAGCGGGACGATGCCGAAATCTTCTTCGCCGGGGAAAAGAAGCGCGCTGCATCCTGCGTACAGTTCTGCGAGTTCATGATCACCACGCCAGCCGAGAAATTCGATATTCGGTTTCGACATCGAGCGCAATTTTTCTTCGTCTGGGCCTTTGCCGACAATCAATAGCCGTTTTCCGTTTAGATTGAACACCGCGATTGCTAAATCTACCCGTTTATACGGGACAAGCGCACTGACGATGAGATAATATCCCTCGTCTTTTTGTGAGAGCTGAAATTGTTCAGTATCAACAGGCGGAAAAATTACATCGGCATCGCGGCGATAAATACGTTGAATGCGCTTCCGGACATTTTCTGAATTTGCAATGAAGAAATTTACACGCTTCGCTGTTCTCACATCCCACCGTCGCAAGTATGGCGCGATGACCGACATCGCTGCCCGCGTTACAATTCCGACACGTCCCTTTCCAAAATATTCATCATACATGTCCCACACGTACCGCATCGGCGTGTGGCAATAACAAATGTGCAATGTGCCGGAAGAAACGATTGCTCCTTTTGCAACACAATGGCTTGAAGAAATTACAACATCGTAACCTGAAAAATCGAATGATTCGATTGCGCGCGGAAACAACGGAAGGTAGGAGCGGTACTTCGTTTCAAGATTTGGAAATCGTTGTACGAACGATGTGTGAATCTGTTTCGATTCGATCGTCGGCGACATTGCGCCTTTCACATGAAGCAATGTGTAGATCGGCGCGTCGGGAAAAATCTCGCACAACACTTCGAGACATTTTTCGCCGCCGCGCATCCCGGTAAGCCAGTCGTGAACGAGTGCGATGCGGGGATGATTCATGTTAAGTTTAAAGTTCAGAGCTTTGAGGTTCGAGGTTTGTGGTTTGAGTCTCGATGCTCGAAACTCAAATCTCAAAACCCGAACCATTTTATCTTACAGAAGAACAAGTATAGAGCAATAGAATGTACAAAGATGCAGTTCCGATTCAAAACTTGCTTCACGCGCGAATACTGGTTATATTTTTTCCCGAAGTCATTTCTTACTTTTCCAACGGACTGGTAATGGCAGAATACAATCTTTCCCTTTATCGCTCGTGGTTTCCTCATATTGTTAACGGCTCGATCTGGATGAATCATGCAGCGATCAGCCCACTTTCCACGCGCGTCAACACTGCCGTCCAAAAATATCTTGAAGCGCGAACAACCGGCGAGATTGACGTGTATCTTTCCATGCTTCCGACCGTTGCACATTTGAAACAAAATATCGGCACGCTCATCAACGCAGCGCCGGAACGCATCGGCTTTGTCCTCAACACATCGGAAGGATTGAGCGTGTTAGCGTCTGGATTAGAGTGGAAACCGGGTGACCGCATTTTACTGAACGAAAGCGAATTTCCCGCAAACGTTGTCCCATTTCTCAATCTTAGGCGCCACGGCGTTGAAATTGATTTCATCAAAATACATCATGGCGCAATCACACCAGAAATCACCGAACAATATCTTACATCAAAAACAAAACTCGTTTCAGTAAGCTTCGTGCAATTCCTTTCCGGCTTTCGTGCAGACCTTGCAGCGATTGGAGCATTGTGTAAAAAACGCGGCATTATTTTTTCTGTTGATGGAATTCAGGGGCTCGGCGTTTCGCCGCTCGATGTGCAGAAAATGAAAATAGATTTTCTTTCCAGCGGCGGCAACAAGTGGCTGATGGGATTGATGGGACTGGCGTTCATTTATGTTTCGGAAGAAATGCAAAACCGCATTCAACAATCGCACATGGGATGGACGAGCAACAGAAATTTCTTTTCCGAATTTTTCAAATACAGAGTTGACCTCGACGACACCGCGCGGCGGTATGAAAATGGAACGCAAAACTACATCGCAATTGCCGCACTCGGCGCTTCGCTCGCAACGCTGCTTGAAGTCGGCATTGAAAATATTCAATCGCACGTTGCGGCATTAACCGAGAAAATCATTGCTGCTGCCGATGGTGCAGGTCACAGTCTCGTCACTTCACGCGACAAGAACGAACGAGCGGGCATTGTAACATTCCGGTGCGAGAATGCGGACGAGCTTTTTGCATTCCTTAAGAAAGAACATATCACTGTTTCTGTTCGTGAAGGAATGATTCGCGTATCGCCGCATTTCTACAACTCATCGGAAGATGTTGCCGCGTTACATTCAGCGCTTCTGCAGTACAAGAAATCGGCATAGCTATATTTTGCAAAAAGGACCTAAAA
>JAGWND010000308.1 GCA_028873075.1 Bacteroidota bacterium | reverse complement strand
GACAGCAATGGTCTGCATCAAAGCGTTATCAACGCCGATGCCGGTCTTTGCAAAGATCATCGGAGCGTAATACATGATTGAATTAATGCCCGTGACTTGCGAAAAAACTGCAACAACGATCCCCATCCAGATCAGCGGACTTATTTTTTTTGAGAACACCGCTTTGTATGAGCCCTTCACTTCGCTCGCAATAGAATGCTCAACCGCTTGTAATTCGGCCGTTGCAATTTCGCTGCCGTTGATCCGCTCCAGAATGCTGAATGCCTCTTCCTTTTTTCCTTTTTGAACAAGCCAGCGCGGGCTTTCGGGAATGAACAGGAGCGTCGCAAAAAATAACAATGCCGGCGCCCCCATCACACCAAGCATCCATCGCCAGTTGCTCTCGCCTGTTGAAGAAAGAAGATAATTTGAAAAGAATGCAATAAGAATTCCGATAACAATCGCTAATTGGTTGAGCGAAACCAAGCTCCCCCTCTTTTCCGCAGGGGAAATTTCTGCAATATACATAGGCGAAAGAATGCTTGCCGTTCCGACTGCGATCCCGCCGAAAAACCTGAACACAATAAACACGTTCAGATGATCGGACATTGCAGAGCCGACAGCAGAAATGAAAAATAGCAGTGAAGCGATGAGCAGCGTTTTCCTTCTTCCCAATACATCCGCAGGCTTGCCGGAAGCAATCACACCGACGACACAGCCGACAAGCAAGCTGCTCACAGCCCAGCCGAGAGCGATGTCGTCGAGACCGAAATAATTTTTGATAAACGGCACCACACCCGAAATGACTGCAGTGTCGAACCCGAACAACAGTCCGCCAAGCGCAGCCGCCGAGGCAGCGAGAAGCAAAAACATTTTAGATTTGGATTTCTGCATAATGAAAATAGTTTGTGTTTTGGATTGTTGGATTATTGGATTGTCGGATAAATGGAAGAATGGAATAGTGAACCGTTGCTCAATAATCCATCTATCCATTAATCCATCGATCACTGTTTATGCGTTTGTTCTCACGTACGCTTTGACCGTCGCGCATCGTTTCCCTTCGCTTCTGCCGAACGGACGAATGGAATATTCCCCGACACACGCCGGAACGATAAATGTTTCGGCATAGTGAACAACAAACGGGGCAAACACTTTCAACGGACTTTCAACGACTGCCTCCTCTCCTTCAACAAGATTGAGAACATTAACTCCGCCATTCGTGTTGTGATAAACTTTTTTTGTGAACCAGTGCCGGCGGGTTTCGATGAATTCCCTTTCGTGAAGTCCCGTTCGTTCCTCTATCCAACCGTCGCCTTCGGCAATTTTTTGAATCCGGTTAACGAGATTTATCTTCGTCCACGATGTGGTTCTGTCCCACTGAATAACATTTTTGCCGCGCTCAATATTGATCGGACGCGGCTTGCCGTCGAGACCGAGCCGCTCCCAATCCCACAGCTTGAACGTGAAAATATACGGCGTCGCGCTGATTTCAAGAACCAGACTCTCCTTTCCTGAGCAGTGAACCGTTCCTGCCGGAATCAGATAATGATCATGTTTCTTTACGGGCCATGTTTGAACATATTGTTCCGCATCAAAAAATTTTCCGCTATTCTGAGCTTCTTCCAAGTCGCCGATCATGCGTTCCGGGTTTACCCCTTCTCTCAATCCTAAATACACAACTGCGCCTTCCTTTGCATCCATCAAATAATAGCTTTCATCCTGCGTGTACGGAATGCCGAAATTTTTCTGAATGTATTCCGTCAGCGGATGGACCTGCAAACTCAAGTTGCCGCCGTCCCACGTGTCCAAATAATCGAAGCGAATCGGAAACTCATCGCCGAATCGCGCATGAACGGCATCGCCTAAAAGCCGGTACGGTTCGAAAAAAACTACATTGACAGAAGGAATTTCGATGATCGTGCCGTTCATTTTCATAAGCAAACTGTTCTCTTCGGGAACACAATTGAAACACCACGCATAATTCTCCGCGGTGCGGTCAAGACCGCAGACTTCTTTCATCCATTGTCCGCCCCATGGTCCGGCATCAAAGTACGGAACGACGCTGAACGGGCGCGTCACAGTTTGTCTTAGGCCTTCACGAACAGCTTCTGCCTCAACCAGCTTCGGCTCGTTTCGATTGTTTGTATCAAGAATGAAGTCCCACCGATGCATCAATTTCTTTTTCAACCTGTCGCACACCCGCCAATCCACGAAGTATCCTTGCTTGTAGAGAAGATTCCAATCCTCTACACCTTTATTGTTCACTCCGATATTATTCACTTCATGGTTGCGCATGCGGAGTTGAATTTCCCACCGTGCCATATCGGCATAGATAAGCAGATCGTATTCTGAGGGAACGAGAGAAGAGCCGGTCCCCACAATCAGCACAATTCCATTTTGAATCGAGGAAATTTTTCGACGGGCGTTTGCAATTTTCCCCGAATCAAAAAAATCATCAATGCACAGCCGCGTCAAAAAGCCGAAAATGCGGTCATCGGTAACATCGGGATACACCATCTCCCTGATTTTGTTTTCATCCCAGTACAGGCTTTCCGCAATAACCAACAGTTCGGGAGCCAATCCTTTTGAAAATTCTCTG
>JAGWND010000307.1 GCA_028873075.1 Bacteroidota bacterium | reverse complement strand
GAAGCGCGAGTTCACCTTCTTAACGACTTCGCGGCTGCAGAAATACCGGCACATTTTCATTGCCGTTGTACTCATGTTGGTTACGGTTTCCCCGAATCTCTTTGCCTGCGGCTCCTGTTATGGCGATCCGCATTCGTCTCAAACGCAGGGAATGAACGCGGCGATCATGAGCATGCTGGGAATTACGGCGACGCTGTTTCTTGCAATGTCAACGTTCGTTTTTCTTTTGAGAAGAAAAGTGGCGATGATGCGGGCAAAATCTGTCGACAGCGAGGGAGCGAAGTAAGTGGAGAATTTTCTCGGCTTGCCGCTGAATGCGTCGGCGAACGGTGCTGAGATTGACCGCGTGCTTGTTCTTGTTCACTGGCTGATTTTTGTTCTTTTTATCGGGTGGAGCATTTTTCTTGTTGTTGTCCTCGTCCGATTTCGCAGGAAAAAAAATCCGAGAGCGAAGTACGAGGGAGTCCGTCGGCGCACCGCATTATATATTGACATTGGCGTTGCGCTCTTTGAAGTCATTCTGCTAACCGGATTTTCTATTCCGCTCTGGTCGAAGCGGGTGAACGATATTCCGAAAGAACAGAATGCGACGGTTGTGCGTGTGATTGCTGAACAATTCTCGTGGAATATTCATTATCCCGGTCCCGACGGTAAATTCGGCCGCACCGATATTCATCTCGTAAGCGATGATAACCCGATCGGGTTGGACAGAAGCGATCCGGCGGCAAAAGACGACATTACAACGGTGAACGACCTGCATCTTCCCGTCAACAAGCCGGCGCTGATTTATCTTTCGTCGAAAGATGTCATACACAGCTTTTCGATTCCTGTTATGCGCATTAAGCAGGATGCAATTCCCGGACAGGTGATTCCGGTCTGGTTCGTTCCGACGGTGGCGAACAATGATTCAATGCCGACATACGATATTGCATGCGCGCAGCTCTGTGGACTCGGACATTACCGGATGCGCGGCTATCTGACCGTTCAGTCACAGCATGATTATGATGAATGGATAAAAGAGCAGGAAGCAAACAGTAATCAGTAATCAGTTATCAGTTATAAGCAAGTCAAAAAAATTTAAGCGGGTGGAGAAAATTCATAATTAAGAAATCGTAAATCGAAAATTGAAAATGGTTTACCATAAAGGCCTTCATCGTTATTCGGTAATTCTCGCAGTCTGCACGTTCGGCTTGATTTTCGCCGGCGGATTGGTAACGAGCACCGGTTCAGGGCTTTCCGTTCCTGATTGGCCGAATACCTATGGTTATTTCATGTTTGCATTTCCGATTGACAAAATGGTAGGCGGAATTGTGTACGAACATACACATAGATTGATTGCTTCTGTTGTCGGTATGCTTACCGTCATTCTTGCAATCTGGCTCGGAAGAAAAGAAGAGCGGAAATGGCTTCGCGTGCTGGGATATGTTGCGGTCGGCGCTGTTATTGCCCAGGGAGTGCTCGGCGGATTGACGGTGCTCTTTCTGTTGCCGGTATCAATCTCAGTCGGTCACGCAACTCTCGCGCAGACTTTTTTCGCCATCGTCTGCTCGATAGCATTGTTCACGTCAAAGTGGTGGGGGGAAAGCCCAAAGCTCAAAGTTCAAAATTCAAAGTCAGAAGGCTCGGAGGTTTATCGAAGAGGCGTGAAGCTTGTGTGGCTTAGCATCGGAACAACAGCCGTTGTCTACATCCAGCTTATTCTCGGCGCGCTCATGCGGCATACGCATTCGGGACTTGTCGTCCCCGATTTTCCGTTGGCGTGGGGCCAGCTATTTCCTTCACTTTCTCCTGATGCGATAGCAAACTACAATACTCAGCTTATCAACGCTAATCTGTGGCTCGCTGCTGATGGTCAGGTTACGGCAGGTCAGATTGTAATTCACATGCTCCATCGCCTTTGGGCGGTTGTTGTGGCAATCATGATCGTCTGGACGTCGGTAACAATTCTTCGCAATCGTAGCAGCATTGTGCCGCGTGTCCGGTCGTTCGCGTACTATTTGCTCGGACTAATTATTCTTCAGGTAACGCTCGGCGCTTTTACGGTCCTTACACGCAAAGCTGTTGATATTACAACACTGCACGTCGCGGTCGGTGCGTTGATTCTCGTTACCTGCGTCTTGTTGTCCCTTCACACAATCAGGATTTATGGATGGCGGCGCAGCCCGGCTTCTGTTCCTGTAGCAGAGAAAGTTGAAAACCCATTTGGGAAAGCGATTGCATGAATTCGGACCTTGATATTGTCAGCGAAATAGAAAGTAGCACGGCAGGCGGCAGCATACTGTCTGCGCCTCGCTCGCTGAGCACGATCGTTTTCGGCCTTGTCGAATTGATGAAGCCGGAACTGACGTCGCTGAGCGTGTTCACAGCGCTGTGCGGGTTCTATCTTGCTCACACCGGCGTCTGGAACTGGTCCGATATTCTGTTGTTTCTTGTTACGGCGTTGGGGACATTGCTTGTCGGCGGCGGCGCAGGCGCTCTGAACGAATACATCGAGCGGGAGTATGATGCGGAAATGAAACGGACGGAAAAGCGCCCGCTTCCTTCCGCACGGATTTTGCCGGGTGAAGGCTTGCTGTTCGGA
>JAGWND010000068.1 GCA_028873075.1 Bacteroidota bacterium | reverse complement strand
TTTGAACAGCTTCTTTCCCTCCCCGTAGCGCCGTCAAACTGTCGTGCAGGAAGAGAGAGAGAAGCGCGAAAATGCCCGCGATGCACAAGAGCCACGAGAGCGTACGCGGGTGGCGATCAATTCTGTTCGCTGAATTTCTGCTGAGCAAAATTCCGCCGAGAATCATCAGCAGAGAAATAAGGATCGGCGCTAAGACAGGTCCCCACCATGGAACAGGAAGCAGGAAAAGCACATCCCAATCAAACAACGTCATGGGCCAGCCGGCCATCGCTTTCAAAAAAATGTAATAGAAAATATCCCACAGTCCGAAAGCGAAAAGAAAATATCCCGAACGATTGCGCCAGCTTGTTCCCGCTAACCATGCTGCGGAAAAAAGAAGAAGCAGCGTTGCCGCCTCGCGCACAAGCTCGATCCACGCAGGAAGTGCAGCGGCTGGCAACGGATGCAGTTGGTACGGATTGATGCGGTTCACCAATGAACGGAGATACATGACCGTCGCCGCTTCCATCCACGCCATCGCAACGGCAAAAATGCCGGTGACATTCAGCTTTGAAAATTTCATAACTAATTGTACGAACTTCGTAGTCAAAAAGAAACTTTTCCGCCTTGCGCCGAACAACTCGGCTGTTGACTCTCGTTCAATCAATAGCTAAATTTTTCAAAAAGGAGAGAAAGAAAAATGTCCACGTGCTGTCAAGGTTCTGGTCAGTGTGAGCCGGCGAACAAATTTTTTTCCAAGATATCGAAACGTTACGCGCGGCGTTTTCACCGCAAAGGAGCGGCAAAGGAACAGCGCTTGCTTCTCGAAGGCATCCGCCGCGAACCGTCGCAGGGGAAAACGGTTCTTGACATCGGCTGCGGTGTCGGCGCGCTTCATCTTTCGCTTTTGAAAGAAGGTGCGGCGTTTGCAACAGGCATAGACGCCGCTGAAGGAATGGTGAAGAAAGCACAGCAGCTCGCAGAAGAATTCGGCGTTGCAGAAAAAACCAGCTATATCAACGGAGATTTTGTTGACCATGCAGAGCAATTGCACGATGCCGAAATTACAATGTTAGATAAAGTGGTTTGTTGTTACGAGGATGTTGGAACGTTGATAAAAAAATCCACAAGAAAAACTGCAGGAACGTACGCACTGACACATCCGAAAGAAAATCTTTTGACGCAAGCACTCTTCAAATTGCACATTGCGCTTGCAAAACTCTTCCATTGGAAATTTCATCCCTTCTGGCATGATTGGCAGAGAATGCGGGAGATGATTATCGGCGAAGGCTTCACGTGCATTTATGACAATGCGACGTTCAGCTGGCGCGTGTTAGTGTATAAGCGGGTTTGAGGTTGCAAATCGGTGTTAATCTGCTTATATTGTTGCTACAAAAAATTCAGGAAAACAGAGGATTGAATGAAAAAAGGAATTCACCCCGAATACAAGCGCGCCATTGTTACGTGTATCTGTGGGAATACATTTGAAACGCGCTCGACTGTGGGAAATATTCACGTTGAAATTTGTTCCAACTGTCATCCCTATTATACCGGAAAACAGAAATTAGTAGATTCCGCTGGCAGAGTAGAGCGTTTCAATAGGAAATACGGAAAGAAAGCGGAAGCGGCAGCATAATTTTCGCGGCTGACGATATGCCGAAACGTATGACAACGGAATGTATCTCGCATGCATTCCGTTTTTTATTTGAAGCTGCAACTGCACCCGAGAGGCGTTATGGCTGAACATATTTGCATCTTTGAAGACGCGTATTACGCCCGTCTTTTTCCGCTTGTCTATTTCCGTCCTGTGTACAATCTTAAATGCGGTATCGTGTCGTTGAAAGAAAAAATTCTCCGCACGTACACGGGCGTGCTTTCGGCCATTCATTGCCGTCCCTATCTTAGTGATTACATGCGGCTGAGAAATCCGGGAGTTCACGTGAACGAAGTATCCGCAGAATCATGCCTCTTTATCAACGGAAGAATCATTGCGGATGAACATCTTGCAAAGAAAATTCCGTTAAAAGGTCAGCACGATACCGTGTATGTGAAGGGAGGCCAGATTGTTGCGGCACGCGTAAGCGGCGCAAAGCTGATAGCGCTGAAAAATAAAATGAACGATGTGTACACGCTTTCCGATTTCAATGATTTGCGCCGCGAAGAGGTAGATGTCACACTGGTGAATTATCCATGGGATGTGATCAGCCACAACAGCGAAGAATTGCGGCGCGACTTCAAAATTCTGACGAAGAGAAAAACGAAAAAAATGTTCCGCGGGAACATGTATCCGGGATCGCATCTCCTGAACAGAAAAGAAATTTTCGTGGATGAAGGAACGGTCATCAAGCCCGGATGCACCCTTGATGCCGAAGCCGGCCCGATCTACATCGGCAAGCATGTTACCATTATGCCGCACAGCACCATCATTGGTCCCGCCTTCATCGGCGATGGCTCCATCCTGAAAGTCGGCGCTCGTATTTACGAAGATACGAGCATCGGTCCCGTATGCAAAGTCGGCGGCGAAGTTGAGGCATCAATCTTTCACGGGTACTCGAACAAGCAGCACGATGGTTTCATCGGACATTCGTACATCGGCACGTGGGTAAATTTAGGTGCGGATACGAACAACAGCGATTTGAAAAACAACTACGGACCGGTGAAAGTGTACATCAACGGCGATCTTGTTGACAGCGGATCGCAGTTCGTCGGGTTGACCATCGGGGATCATTCGAAGTCGGCGATCAATTCAATGTTCAACACAGGAACGGTCGTGGGTGTCTCGAGCAATATTTTCGGCTACGGTTTTCCTCCGAAATATGTTCCTTCATTTTCGTGGGGTGCCGCCGGGGAAACGTTTACTACCTATAATGTTGACCGCGCGATTGATGTTGCGCGCCGCGTGATGCTGCGTCGAAAAATGTCGCTCACGGATGTCGAAGAAAAACTTTTCCGGAAGATTTTTGAGCTGACGATGGAAGAACGGAAGAAGCGGGGAATGCCGGCGTGAAGAATTTCGAAATCCTAAACAATATCAAAACTCAAATAGTAGAAAGCTGAGTATTTGAGAGAGACGCTTCTTTTGAATGTAGAGGTTTAGCATTCGTTCGGGATTCAGATATTCGATATTAGAATTTGTCAACGTATGGAAATCGGAGAGCAGAAATTATTATTCAGCGGCGTCCGCGGAAGCGCGGTGAAAATTCTCAATCGCGTCGAGCGGACGGATTCGTACCTCGACAAGCTTCTCGATGCCGAGCTTCGCTCGAGCGAGATCAACGATCTCGACAAAGCGCTGCTCACGGAAATTGTTCACGGCGTTCTTCGCTGGCAAATGAAGCTCGATTGGGTGCTGAACGGTTTTTTCCACGGCAATTTTTCTAAAGCCGAAGTAACAGTGAAGAACGCGCTGCGCGCGGCACTCTACCAAATCATGTATCTCGATAAGGTGCCGCACCATGCCGCGGTGAACGAAGCGGTGGAATTCATCAAACGCGTTCGCGGCGAAAAGGCGGCAAACCTTGTCAACGCTGTGCTGCGCAATATCATTCGTAACCTCGACGGAATCCATTATCCCGATGTTGCAATTGACGCTGCACAGTATTTGGCGGTCATGTACTCGCATCCTCTGTGGATGGTGCGGCGATGGTTCAACCGTTTCGGTTACGGCGAAACGGAAAAGCTGCTGCAGGCACACAACGAAAAACCGCCGCTCACGATACGCATCAACACGATGAAAATCGGCGTGGACAATTTCGCAGCAATGCTTGCGCAGCAAAACGTGGCGTTCAACAAGTCGCGGTATCTTGAGCGGTTCGTTAAAATTGCAAGCCTCTCCAATCTGACGCAGTCGGAGCTTTTTAAACAAGGATATTTTTCTGTGCAGGATGAGAGCGCCGGCATCGCGTGCCAGCTTCTCCATATTCAGCATGGCGAAAGAGTGATTGATCTCTGCGCCGCGCCCGGAGGGAAAACGACGTTCATTGGCGAACAATTGAAGAATGCAGGGAAGGTTATTGCCGTGGATAAATATTCGACGCGGCTCGAGCTTGTAAAATGGGCGTGCCAGCGCTTAGGAATTCAGAATGCTGAGTTCCATGCTGCAGACGGCATTGAGTTTTCGGCAGAGCCAGCCGATAAAGTTCTTCTCGATGCACCGTGCAGCGGCTTCGGCGTGCTTTCAAAAAAGCCGGACATCAAATTGAAACGGGAACAAAAAGATATTGATGAACTCACTGCAATTCAATTAAAACTTCTCGACAGCGCTGCACGATTGGTGCGGAACGGGGGCGCGTTGGTCTATAGCACATGCACAATAGAGCCGGAAGAAAATTTCGGAGCCGTCCGAACGTTTCTCGAACATCATCCTGAATTTACAGTTGACCGCGCCGACCAGTATGTTTCGTCGTCGCTGGTATCACCTGACGGGTATATTGAGACCCTTCCTCACAAGCACGGGATGGACGGCTCGTTTGCCGTTCGTCTGAAGAAATCCTCGTAGTCACCAGCCACAAAGCGACCAAGACACAAAGGAGAGCACCATGAATTATCTTGAACTTGTTGCATCGGAACTTTCGCGCATTCATGAAGCGAATACATTTAAGTACGAAACACCGCTCGAATCTGCGCAGGCAGGCGTTGTGAAAGTAAAAGGGAAACCGGTTGTCATGCTCGGCTCGAACAATTATCTCGGCATGTCGAATCATCCGGAAGTCCGCACAGCGGCGATCGAAGGTATAAAAAAATACGGGTACGGTGTCGCATCGGTGCGCTTCATCTGCGGCACGCAAACGATACATCTTGAGTTGGAAAAGAAAATTTCGCGTTTTGTCGGGGCGGAAGATACCGTTCTCTTCTCCTCGTGCTTTGCGGCCAACGAAGGATTCTTTGCATCGCTTGTGAATGAAGGATTGGGAGTTGAAAATCATAAAGACGCCGTCTACGCCGATCGCCTGAATCACGCAAGCATCATTGACGGAATGCGGTTGTGCAGACCGGAAACCGCCGACAAGAAAATTTACAATCACGGCGATGCTTCACACCTTGCACAACTGCTTGAAGAAGACAAGGACAAAAACTATCGCCTTCGCATCATTGCGACTGACGGCGTCTTCAGCATGGAAGGCGATCTTGCGCCGCTCGACAAGCTTGTCGAGATTGCGCAGCGGTACGGTGCCATTATTTTTGTGGACGATTCTCACGCCATCGGCATTGTCGGGAAACGGGGACGCGGAACGCCGGAACGCTTCGGCGTGTTGGGCAAAGTAGATGTCATTTCCGGCACGCTCGGCAAAGCGATCGGCGGGGCAGCAGGCGGTTATGTGAGCGGGAAGAAAGAATTGATTTCCTATCTCCGGCAGAAATCGCGTCCGTACACATTCTCAAACTCGCTTCCGCCCGCAATTGTTACCGCGTGTATTGCTGCGCTCGATCTGCTGACGAAAGACAAGACAATCGTTCGGCGGCTTCACACGAATACGGCATACTTCAGGAAGGAAATCAAATCGCTCGGCTACAAAATCCTTGAAGGCGAACATCCGATCGTTCCGATCATGTTGGGTGAAACGACGCTTGCGCAGGATATGAGCGCGGCAATGCTGAAAGCAGGTGTGTACATCAAAGGGCTCTGGTTTCCCGTCGTTCCCAAAGGTGAAGCCCGCTTGCGTGCACAGGTTTCCGCCGCACTGACGAAAAAAGATATTGACCGTGCGTTGGATGCGTTTGAATCGGTGGGAAAGAAAATGAAGGTGATATAGATGCGGTTCGAGGTTTGCGTTGTTGAGGTTTGAGGGCAACGCGCTGTTGAAAAAAAATCAGCCGCAAATTACACGAATGATTTTTTTTGAAAACTTCAACATGTAAAAGGATCCATTTCGGCGTGCGGAACGTATGTGCTCCAAACACGAAACCAGAACCTCGGAACACAGAACCTTCAACAACAGATTCTGAAATATTTTATGCTTCAACCGAACATTCAGTCAAACCCCGCCCCGAACTCTCAGCGATACATCTTTATTGATCTTCTCCGCTTCGGCGCTGTCGTATGTATGCTGCAAGGGCACACGTTCGATGCCTTGCTTTCCGAGTCGGTGAAACATTCCCGTTATTTTTATTTTCATGATTTTTTTCACGGCTTTGTCGCGCCGATGTTTTTGTTCTCATCAGGAATGGCATTCGGCGTTTCGACCTTAAAAAAATGGCGCGAGCATCTTTCGTTCACTCCCGTTGTGCGTAAACGAACAAAGCGATACCTGAGCCTGCTCATCATCGGCTACTCGCTTCACCTCCCATTTTTTTCCTTGAACAGAATTCTCCGTGAAGGAACGACATCGAACTGGGTAACGTTCTTTCAAGCCGATGCGCTGCATTGCATTGCTGTAACGCTGTTGTTTTTGCAAATGCTCATCATGGTCGTGCGCACGGAGAAGCGTTTGGCACTCACCGCAGGAATTCTTGCGCCGCTCATCATGATTTCTTCTCCAATCGTCTGGAACATTGCTTTCAGCCGCTCGCTTCCGCTCTGGTTCAGCTCGTATCTGAACGCCGAAAACAATTCGTGGTTTCCCCTCTTCCCGTGGTCCGCTTATCTTTTGTTTGGTGTAACATTTGCATACGTTTTTGTTCAGGCGCAGAAAAACGGCGAGGATTTCCTTTTCATGAAGCGGGTCGTTGTAACGGGGTCAGCGATGATTGTCTGCATGGTGTTCCTTGCAAACGCGCCGTTTTCTTTTTACGGACCTCATGATTTCTGGAAAGTCAATCCGGCCATCTTGTTTGCACGGACTGCAGTCGTTGCAATGATGGCAAGCGGAATGTATTTTGTGGAGCGGCTGCTCCGCCGCGACGGTACGTTTTGCATTCCGATAACGCTTCCGATCATCATGGGAAGCGAATCGCTCGTTATTTACGCGGCGCACTTGCTGATCATCTACGGCTCGGCAGTCAACGACGGGCTGGAGTCTTCGTTCGGCGGGACGCTTTCGATCGTGCAGGCGACAGGCATTTTTCTTCTGATGCTTGCGGCAATGTCGGCGCTTGCGTATATTTGGCACAACGCGAAGAAAAACTTCAATCGCGAATCGGTGTGGTTGAAGCTCGCGTTAACCACGACGTTCCTGTTATATTTCGTTGCTCGACCGTATTAGTGTCGGCGCCCGCAGTTCTTGCCGGCTCTGAATAATTGCAAAAAATTCTTATGTCCGAGTCCAAGCCCCGCTACGTATACATTGACCTGCTCCGCGGCTGGGCTGTGCTTGTGATGATTGAAACGCATGTGGTGAATGCGTTTCTTCTTCCCGCAGTGCGCTTGGCGCCGTGGTTCAAAGTATTGAACTTCATCAACGGCATCGTGGCGCCGTCGTTTTTGTTCGTAGCAGGGTTTGCCTTTGCGTTCATTGCTCCGCGCAAGTGGAGCGGTTATCTCGCGTTCAACAACGTATTCCGGAAACAGGTCGGAAGAATTCTTCAGGTGTGGCTTGTCGGTTACGCGCTTCACATCCCATTTTTTTCTTTCAACAAGCTGGTGAAGTACATCACGCCGGAAGAAATGCTGCCGTTTTGGAATGTGGACGTTCTTCACTGCATCGCTTTCTCGCTTGCTCTCCTTTTAGCGTGCGTGATCATCGGTCGAACGCAGAAAAGATTTTTCTGGATCGTAATGTTGTTGTTTCTAACGACCGTTTTCTCTGCGCCGATTCTCTGGACAACGAACGTTGACGGAATATTTCCCCTGCCGGTTGCGATGTACGTGAATGCCTTGCACGGTTCGCTGTTCCCGTTATTTCCGTGGATGGGTTTCGTGTTGGGCGGCTCAATTGCGGGACAAATGCTGACATGGGCAAAAGAAAAAAATGCCGAGCGGCTTTTTTTCAAATATGTTTTTCTCGGCGGCATTGCGATGATTTTTCTCTCGCTTATTGTTGAGGTGCTCCCGCTCCACTTTTACCCCCTGCACGATTTCTGGCGCGCAAGCCCTGAGTTTTTCTTCATCCGTTTCGGCATCGTTATGATGATTCTTGCGACACTTTGGTACTGGGAGAAGGTCGCGCATTCGGGGCGCTCTATCGCAAGCGTTGTCGGAATGGAATCGCTCGTCACCTACGCGGGGCATTTGCTCGTCATCTACGGATTGTTTTTCAGCGGACACAGCCTTTCCTATCTCATCGGACAAACGCGCTCGCTCATCGAGGTTATTGGAATGTCGGTACTCCTTCTCGCTGCAACAAGTATTGCCGCGTACGTATGGAATTGGTTGAAAAAAAAGAGTATGTTACAGGCGCGTGTGTTCCAGTACGCGCTGCTCGGAATTGCTTCGTATGTTTTTTTCACGAAGCCATACTAACAGCGGATTAAAGGATTAACAGATTAGTTTATGGAAATACTTTTTGTTCTACTTCTCATCATTCTTATTGGACTTGTCAGCGTTTTGCTTTTTAGAGACCGGAAGCCGCGCGCGGCGGAGCAGTCCGCTCTGCTGATGCAGCAGCAGATGGATAGCGTCCGCGCCGACGTCGCGCGGAGTTTGAAAGACACTTCGGACACACTTTCTCAGAGCGTGAATCAACAAATCACGATGGTGATACAGGCTGTTCAAAAAACAACCGAGCAGTTGAACCAGCAACTTTCTTCGCAAACAAGCACCATCGGAACGCGGTTAGATACGGCAGCGCGGGTGATTCAGGATTTAAAACAGAGTCAGGGTGAAGTGATGGAAGCAGGCAGGCAGATGAAAGAGCTTGCCGAAGGAATGTCGTCGCTCGAAAATCTGTTAAGAGCACCGAAGCTGCGCGGCGGGCTCGGCGAGCTGCTTCTCGAGGATTTGTTGAAGCAGGTCCTGCCCTCTGCATCGTATGAAGTGCAATTCCGTTTTCGCAACGGCAACACCGTTGATGCTCTCGTTCGCACCGCGAACGGTAACATTCCCATAGACTCGAAATTTCCGCTCGAAAATTTTCGGAAGATGATCGAAGCGCAAGCCGACGGGGAAAAACGCTCGTTCTATAGATTGTTCGTCAGCGACGTGAAGAAACATATTGATGCTATTGCTCAGAAATACATCGTGCCCGATGAAGGCACGTTCGATTTTGCGCTGATGTACATTCCTGCTGAAAATATCTATTACGAAACGATCATCAAGAACGATAACTACGGTGACGAGGCGAGCATTTACAACTACGGGGTCTCGAAGCGCGTTTTTGCTGTTTCTCCGAATACTTTCTACGCGCAATTGCACGTGATTGCCCTCGGCTTCAAGGGAATGGCAGTGGAACAGAGTGCAAAGCAAATTATTCAGAACCTCGCACGCCTGCAGGGAGATCTTGAGCGCTTCGGCGACGATTTCGAAACCGTCGGCAAACATTTATCGAACGCAAAAAATAAATTCGATGATGCTTCGCGGCGGCTCGATACGTTCGAGGAAAAACTAAGCTCCGCGACAAAGACGGTAAGCCTGCCGTCTTCCGGCACAGCGGAACAATTGTCGCTTAGTGAATGAGAAGGGGGGGGTGAGGGTTTATGGTTCAGGGTTGGAGATGAAAGAAGGAAATGGTAAGAAAATGTACATTCAGAACGGGACGCTGACTGCTGATTATTGAGTACTGACTACTAAGTACTGGCAAACTCATTCACGTTTCATCATCACATAAATAAACTTAAGGAGGCTTTATGAAAAGCAATAAGTTTTGGATTGCGGTGTTGGTAGGCGGAGTCGTTGCAAACATCCTTGATTTTCTCGTTCAAGGAATGTGGTTGGAGGCGGCGTACTACAGCAAAATGCCCGACCTCTTCAACATGGGTACGAACGTGGCGTATTACATCATCGGCGATTTCGTTTTTGTCTTCGTGTTAGCGTGGGTGTACGATAAAGTCGCAAGCAGCTTTGTGAACGGCTCGAAAGGAGGAATGACGTTCGGATTGTATGCCGGCGTTCTTTTGAACTTCCCGATGTGGATTTTTATTCATCTTATGATCAAGAATTTTCCCTACGGCCTTGCGTGGATTAATATAATTTACGGCATCATTTGGACCATCGTTATCGGCACTGTGTTGGGAGGATTCCTGAAGAAGACTGAGGCTGCGCCTGCGGCGTAGCTTTGGATGTTATTATTCAGCCGCGAAGTCACGAGGAAATAATTTTTCTTTGTGTCTTCGTGGCTGTTGGGGGGGGGCAAATCTACAGTTGTCAATTGAAAATTAACAATTGTGAATGTGGGCGTTGTAGGAGTTGAACCTACGACCTTTCGCGTGTGAGGCGAACGCTCTAAACCACTGAGCTAAACGCCCATAACTCTTTGTGTCGCCTCTATAATAAGAAATCTTCTCAAGAGAAACAACGGGAAGAATTATTTTGCACCTCGGGCGGCAAGCTGTCGGTCCAGCATCAAAAGAGCGGGACCATTCTCACCGACCATTGTGAGTAACTGAATGATCTCTCCTGCCGTTTTTTCTTCTTCCAACTGTTCGGTGATGAACCATTCAAGCATGATCTCCGTCGGGTAATCTTTTTCCTTGACCGCAAGCTCGTACAGGTTATTAATCATTCCCGTGACTTTTTTCTCGTGCTCCAACACCTGCTTGAACAACGCCATCGGCGATGCAAATTTCGATTGCGGCTTCTCGAGCGCCTGGAGCTCAACGTGTCCCGTGCGTTCCAGAATATACGAGAAAATTTTCATGGCGTGAGTGTTCTCTTCGCCGCTTTGCAACCGCATCCATTGTGCAAAGCCGGGCAAGCTCGCTTCGGCGCAGTATGCGGACATTGAAAGATAGAGGTACGCGGAGAAAAGCTCGTTTTTGATTTGCTCGTTCAGTGCGTCCTGAATGATTTGAGAGAGCATGGCAATACCTTTCTTTGATTGATGGGGTACGGTGATGTCTATATATCAGCAAACGTACAATAGCTATTTTTCTTTTATGATTCAACTTAAATCATTATCTTACAGCAAACAGTGTACTGTTCACTACAAAGGCACTGAAAAACACGAAGGAGTATTCGCCATGGCGCAAACTGTTGACTGGGTAAAAGCATTTCAACCGCTGCTCGAACTTTATGGGAACAAGAAGCATCCGCTCAATTATCGGAACCGTTACCAGCTTCTTGTCATGGTTGTGCTGTCGGCGCAAAGTTCTGACAAGCTCATCAACGAAAATGTAGCGCCGGCTTTTTTTACTGCGTATCCGACAATGAGCGCCCTTGCGAAAGCTTCTCCTTCGGAGTTGATTCCGCTGCTTCGGAACGTTCGGAATTTCGGCAGCAAGGCGGAATGGCTTGTGAGTATCGCCGCAGCGGTGAAGAGCGATGATGCGATTCCGCACTCGATGAAGGAGTTGACTGCTCTTCCCGGCATCGGCAGAAAATCTGCAAACGTCATTATTCGGGAAAGCGGTGAGCCGGCCGAAGGGATTATAGTGGACTTGCACGTCATTCGCGTTGCGCCGCGCCTCGGCGTTGTTACGAGCGAGAATCCCGTGCAGATCGAAAAACAGTTGATGAAGATCCTTCCTCAAAAAATATGGGGCGATATCGGAATGGATCTTTCGTTTCTCGGCAGGGAGATTTGCCGCCCGACGAATCCGAAGTGCGAACAGTGTGTGATGAAGGTGGTGTGTGAATACTACAAAAAACAGTGAACAGTAATCAGTCGTCAGAAATCAGCGAAGAGTAAAGTGCAGGGAGAATATTGAAAAGAGAATTCTCAATGCTCAAATCTCAAACCTTGAATCACAAACCGTAAATCCTGAATCTTAACTCTCACCAATTCCCAATTACGAAACATGAACTATCGAACTTTAGGAACAACAACAATCCGCGTCTCAGAAATAAGCCTTGGCTGCTGGACGATGGGCGGCTTGAACTGGGTCAACGGTGTTCCCAACGGCTGGGCGAATGTGGATGAAAAAGAAATTGCGGGGGCGATTGACTACGCCGTAGATCACGGTGTGAACCATTTCGACACTGCCGATGTCTACGGCAATGGGCGCTCAGAGCGTATGCTTGCCCGCATTCTCGGCAAGAGAACGAACGACATGATTATTGCGACAAAGGTCGGACATTTTCCCGGCACTGCCGAACATGCCTACGATCCGCTGCACATCCGACATCAATGTGAGCAATCGCTCAAAAATCTCTCGCGCCAGCACATTGATGTGTACTATTTTCATCACGGCGATTTCGGCGAGAGCGATTATTATCTCGATGATGCCGTTACAGTGATGTACCGGCTGAAGGAAGAAGGGAAGATCCGGGCGGTTGGGCAGTCGGCATATTCAAACGAAGATTTTCTGCGCGTCGTACCGAAGGTGAAACCGGACGTTTTGCAAAGCTCGGCAAGCGCGATGGACGACCACTACATCGCCGACGGGTCTCCGGTGAGGAAGTTGCTGGATGAAAGAAAAATGTCGTTCGTTGCGTTCGGTCCGCTCGGACAGGGTTTGCTGTTGGGAAAATACTCGAAATCCAATCCCCCGGCCTTTGAGCCCGGAGATCACCGAGCAAACGCTCCCCGTTTTTCCGGAGAAAATCTGGCGAAGCTCGAGCCGAAGCTTCAGCGTTTGAAAGAAAAATTCGGCAGCCGGAGTGAAAATCTTGCCCGCGCGGCATTGCAATATTTACTTTACTACAAAGTGACCGGCGCAGTGATTCCGGGGTTCCGCAACCTTGCACAGGTCAAAGTGAATCTCACGGCGGCGGATTCGCCGTTGACGAAGGAAGAATTCGAGTTTATCAAGAACGTCTTTACCGGCATGCAGTAGGTTGATGTTGGTAACTCCGCATCTCAACTTTTTCCGAATCCAAAGATTTCCGGCTGCGCTGCACGGAGATAATCTTCCGTCGTCATGATGATCGAATCTGTAAGCGAGCCGGCATTGAAGGCGATTTTTTCATTCCGCTCGATTGACGAGTCAACATAGAGAGCAAGCTTTAAAATCGGCATTCCAAACGGCGGCACGGAACCCGGCACCAACCCTGTGAGCAACAACAATTCTTCTGACGTTGCAAAGCGGGTGTTCTTTGCATGGAAATGTTGCTTGATTTTTTTGGAATCTATTTTCAGCGCGGCGCTAAGAACGAAAAGTTTGAATTCGTTGTCCACTTTCATAACGATGGCTTTACCGCCGATAGCAACGCTTTCGCCTCGTGCGCGCGCCGATGCTTCCGAGGTGTACGTCGGTTCATGATGCAGAAGTGTGACCGGGATTTCTTTTTCTGCAAGGAACGTTTTGATTTTTTCAAACGCTTCCATATCTGCTTTTCAAGATACAATGATCAACCATTAATTACCAATTGAAGAGAAAACGAAATTCCGAATCTGAGAGCCGGAAGCTCGGTTGCTGATTCCTGAAGAGGGGTTTCTGTTTTTTGTGTACTCCCGCCTCGCGTCTACACTCCATTCAACGTAACAGCATCATTCGTTTTATATTGGTTTGTGCATTGGTCTTCATCACGGAGAAATAAACGCCCGATGGGAGTCCGGCGTCGTCGAACGTAAGCTTGTAAAGCACATCCGCATCCGCCATGCCGTTAAAGAGAGTCGCAACTTCCTGCCCGAGCAGATTGTACACTTTCAGCGAAACGCGCTGCGGAGTGTGCATCGCAAAGCTAAGCATGGTTGCCGGATTGAACGGGTTCGGATAGTTCTGGCTCAGCGTGTAATTTTCCGCTGCGAGCCTGATGTGCACCTCTTTCGGTTCGTAGTACTTGAACGAGCCGCCGCGGTCAATCTGTTTCAAGCGGTACGAATAGCGTCCCGGGTCTTCTACGGCATCGGTGAAGCTGTACGAGCGCGGGGAAGATGCTGTGCCGGTGCCCCTTATAAAACCGATCTTCGTCCAAGTGCCGAACAGCTTCGCCGTTTTGCCGACCGATATTGTTGCCGATTGCACCGTCTTTCGCTCGATCTCGAATCCGCTGTTTTGTATTTCCGTAGCAGTCGTCCAGGCAAGGTACACAGTTTTTCCGGCGGAAGTGACTGTGAAAGAGGTGAGCTCGACGGGGAGAGGAGCGTCGTTCCAACTTGTACTAACGCGAATTCCATCAACAATAAGTTTCTGTGTAGAGCTATACTGACGCAAAGCGATTGCAGCTAAGGTTGTCTGTCCTCCTGAAGAACTTGTCGCTAATGCTTCAGGTGTCCCTGCCTCCATTTCAGAAGCAGGTACCCCAGAAGAGAAAACCCATAATTTAACTGATGAATCGGAGAAAACGTACTTTACAATGCAGAGATAAGTTGTGCCGGTACTAAATACAGTTTGTCCAAGATTTCCTTCAGCTGTGTCTTGGGCTGAGTTGCTCACTCCAAAATTAAATCCGCCTGAAGCCGATTGAACGAATACTCTTGCAGCAAAGAGGCTGGTGGTTGTAGGGGTCTTCATTAGGTGAACGAAATAACCATTAGCAACGCTATCAACTTT
>JAGWND010000067.1 GCA_028873075.1 Bacteroidota bacterium | reverse complement strand
GACAATCCTGAAAGAGATGGGATCGCTCGTCATCGGATATTCCGGCGGCGTGGACAGCACACTGCTTCTGAAAGTTGCGTGCGATGCGGTTGGCAGCAATGCACTCGCCGTCATCGGAACATCGGAAACATATCCTTCCGCCGAATACCGCGAGGCGGCTGCTCTCGCAAAAACCTTCGGCGCACGATTCATGGAAGTGCGGACCGAAGAAACGGATATGTTGAAATTCAAAGAGAATCCGCCGGACCGCTGTTACTTTTGCAAAACGGAACTCTTCAGCAAGCTGACGGAGGTTGCATCGAAAGAAGGAATTCCGTGGATCGCGGACGGCTCCATCAGCGACGATGCCGGCGATTTTCGTCCCGGAATGAAAGCTAAAAAAGAGAATAATGTCCGCTCGCCGCTTCTTGAAGCGGGGCTTTCAAAAAAAGAAGTCCGGGAAATTTCAAAACATCTAGGGCTGCCAACGTGGGACAAACCGTCGTTCGCATGTCTTTCGTCCCGCTTCCCGTACGGCTTCGGCATCACACCCGACAATCTTACGAAAGTAGACAGCGCAGAAACGTTCTTGCGCGGGCTTGGATTCCGCTCCTTTCGTGTGCGGCATCACGATGAAAACACGGCACGCATTGAAATCGGCAAAGAAGAAATGCACCGCATGTTCGATGAAGCAATGAGAACCGCTGTCATCACGGCATTCAAAAAGCTCGGCTTTATCTACATCACGCTTGACTTGCAAGGATTTCGAAGCGGCAGCATGAATGAAGTACTGACCGAAGAAACAAAACGCTCATACACTTAATCTCGATGTCCGACGGCGCTTTCCATTTGTCTGACATCTTGTATTGAAATGTCAGACCGCAAAAAGCACTGCCAGACATTATATTCAAAGGAGTCCTTCGGACTTGGCAACTGCTTCTGACAGCACAAAAAAAACGATCAGCGACTTGTTGAAAGCTGCTGACCGAACCATCAAGGAGGAAAAGCTTGATGAAGCGTTGGACTTTGTCAATCGCGTATTCGAGGTAGATGAAAAAAATGTATACGCCCGAGCGTACCGCGAGCGTATTCTCGCACTAAAAAAATCCGCCGAAGCCCGCGAAAAGGCTGAAGCGAAAAAAAAAGCTGACAACCCCATTGAGGAGGAAAAGCCGTCCGTGAGTGAAGCAGCCCAATCCTTGAAAGAACAAAAAGCTGCGCACCCAATTGAAGAAGCGAATCGCAAAAAGAGTACATCTCCCCGGCCGGAAATCAAACCGCCACAAAAACCGCTCGACAATGTGATTAAGAGATCGCCGGCAGCACGCGACGCATATAAAACTCTCCTCAGGGAAATTTGGAAAGACGGGACCATCTCTGCCGAAGAGCAGGAGCGCATTGACACAATGCAGGCAACGTTCGACATTGCCGAAGAAGAACATACCGCTCTTGAACGGGACGTGCGCATTCAACTGTACCTTGCCGCTGTCCACGATGCGAGCGCACGCGGTATCACCGCGTTCGATGATCTCCGGCAAAAATTCAAGATTACGGACAACGAGCATCGTTCCGTTGAATCCACAATTCAAGAATACGTGCAGCTCTCCGCAGCCAAAGGCACCGTTCTCGCTCTTGACGACGACGCATCGCTTCTTTCCATTGTTCGAGATGTGCTGCAAGATGAAGGCTACACTTGTTATACAGCTCCTTCGGGCGAAGAAGGGCTCGAACTTCTTGAAACGATCACTCCCGATATCGTGCTCTGCGACATCAATTTTGCAAAGCCGCACATGAGCGGTTTTGCCTTCTACGAAAAATTCCGTGCCCTGGAACGTTTCATCAACGTGCCGTTTATCTTTCTCAGCGCACTTACAGAGGATGTCGTTGTCCGTACCGGCAAGCAAATGGGTGTAGACGATTATCTGACGAAACCCTTCGATCCCGAGTTGCTGCTCGTCACCATCGAAGGAAAGCTGAAGCGTGCTAGAGAATTGAAATATACTTTCAATCTTCAACGGAAATAAATTTCGTTTCCCCTTGGATTATGAGATCCTTCTTCCGGCGATTACAGGCATTCTTTCAAAACCTGGGCTTAGTGGAACAGGCGCAAATCGTCGCTTCCACTGCGGTGGTCGTGATTATGATCACAATCATCACCGCAAGTATTATTCTCAACAAGATCATCACGTGGTTCGACTTCATCAGCATTATCACCGTCGGCGTTATCGGATTTGCGAGCGTGTACTTCTCGCTGAAGTACGGAAGGCAGCTCGAAGAGCAAAAACGCGAGCTTGTTGCGCTCAATACCGTTGCGGAAGCCATCAACCACTCCATTGACCTCAATTATCTCCTCAGCAATGTGCTGAACAAAGTCGCCGAGGTGACACGTTCTACGTTCGGCTGGCTGTACATCGTTGAAGGAAAGAAGATGGCGCTGAGAAATTCAGTGGGAACTGAAACACCGTTCTTCAATGAAAAGCTACTTTCGAACATTGACCTTATTCCGTGGCTTCAGCACGTGCAGGCAGGAAAAAACGAAACAACGCCGTTCCCCTCGTTCACCCACCCGTCGCTGCACGAGAACGTCGTCGCTTCATGGATCTCGCTACCGCTCCGCGCTGCAGACCAGTTTGCCGGCGTGCTGATTTTAGCAAGCCCTCTGCCTGATTTCTTTCCCGAAAAACAGCTCGACCTCATTTCCGCATTCAGCAATTACATCAGCGTCGCCCTGAACAACGCCCATCTTTTCGATCGCCTCCGGCAGTCGGAACAGCAATATGCGGACCTCTTCGAGCATTCACCGGACATGTATCATCTTGTTAACCGCGAAGGGGTGATCATCAGTTGCAATCAAACCGAAGTGCAAACGCTCGGCTATTCGAAAGCAGAACTTATCGGCCAGCCGTTGTCGCAATTGTACCCGAAAGAGTTTAGAGCGAACTTGATGCATACGCTGCGCAATGCTTTCGAGGCGCGGCAGGAAATCCGCGACGTTGAAGAGCAGATGATGAAAAAAGACGGAACGGCCATTGAAGTAAGTGTGAACACCTCGCTTGTCTACGACGCGAGCAATGCGCCGGTGCTGATGCGCTGCGTTGTACGCGACATCACCGAAGCGAAAAAGTTCGAACAAAAAATAATGCAGGCGCAAAAAATAGACAGCATCGGCAATCTAGCCGGCGGCGTGGCGCATGATTTCAACAACATCCTCACCTCCATCCTCGGCTCGGCATCCATCATGCTGCGCCGCATGGATCTAAGAGACAAGTGGCGCCCGTTTGTGGAAATCATTGAAACCGCCGCCAAGCGCGGCTCATCGCTGACGCGGCAGCTTCTCACGTTTGCACGCCGCAGCGCCATCGAAATTCATCCCGTTGATCTTCATGAAATTTTGGAAGAGACGATCCAGCTTTTTGAACGGAGCGTCAATCCCAATATCACGGTGCTCAGAAAATTTAACGCCGAACATTCGATCATCAGCGGCGATGAAGGACAGATTCAGCAAGCGTTCTTGAATATTCTCATCAATGCACGCGATGCAATGCCCGACGGCGGAGCCGTGACGATCGAAACTGCCGACCAGAAAGACACGCTTGTTCGCTCGGCACCTGAAGAAACGGAACATGAAAGCGCCTACGGTACACGAAGCCGTAATTACATTTCTCTCCGATTTAGCGACACCGGCACCGGCATGACCTACGACACCCAGCAAAGAATGTTCGAACCGTTCTTCACAACGAAGGAACAAGGAAAAGGGACCGGATTAGGACTTTCAGTCGTTTACGGCGTGGTAAAATCTCACGACGGCTACATCAGCGTGCACAGCGCAATGAGCCGAGGCACGGCATTCACAGTTTTTCTCCCGCAGCTTCCCGCGGCTGAAATTTTCCGGGGTAAAAGAAATTCTGCCGCTGGAACACGCATCGTCGGCGGCACAGAAGCGATTCTTGTTGTGGATGATGAGGAGACAGTGCGTGAAACGATCTCCGCAATGTTATCAGACCTCGGTTACCGTGTCAGCAGTGCGGCGAGCGGAAAAGAAGCGCTGAGTGCCCTTGCAAAACGGTCGCGCAAGACAGGTTTCGATCTCGTCCTGCTCGATATGACGATGCCGGACATGAGCGGCAAAGAAGTGTTTGAAAAAATTTCCCGGATGAAGAAGCAGGTCAGAGTGCTGGTTTCCAGCGGCTACACCGACGAGGTATTAGGAAACGATTCGTTTGCCGATCATGTTGCAGGATTTATTCAGAAGCCGTACGAAATTGCCGACATCGCAAAGAAAGTCCGTTCCGTGCTTGATCTTCGCCCGGAAAAAAGCAGAAGTGCGGCCCGCCTTTGAGGTGCGCTGCATCTCTCCACACCGCATAATACCATGAACACATTTTCAGAAGAACTGCGAAAAGAACGCATAGCAAAAAATATTGCGCTTGCCGACATCGCGGCTTCGACACACATCAATATCAAATATCTTGAAGCCCTCGAACAAGGCTCGTTCGATATGCTTCCTCAGACATATATCCGCGCCTTCATTCGTGAATACGCGCTTGCTGTCGGATTTCCGCCCGACGAGATTCTCCACCGCTACGATGTACTGGTCACAAGAAAATATTCTGAAACCGAAGACATGGGGTGGGATCAGCACTCGTTCCCTTCTCACAACATGCCGGTACTTTCGAACAAGACACCGGAGGAAGCGACAGCCGAGTTGATCAAACAGCGCGACACAAGAAGAACATTCGCTCTCGCCGCTCTCGGCATGCTGATTCTTGCGATAGTGTATTTCGGTCTCATGTATACATCGAAAGAAAATCTTCTGCGGAGCACCAAAGAAACTCCGTTTCAGCAGGTCGTGCAAGAACAGGAGCGGGAAATCATCCGGAACGTGGTGGATACAGCTTCTGCGATCTCCCCGGCGCCGCAGGATTCCATCGTTCTTGCCGGAGTGACAACAGACTCAGTATGGATGACCGTCAGCGAGGACGGAAATCCGCCGCGCGAGCTTTTGGCAGCGCCGAACCGCGCACTAACGTGGTCGGCGAAAGAAAAATTCACCGTAACGCTCGGCAACGCCGGCGGAATCCGTTTCTCTCTCAACGGGAAAAATATCGGCGTTCTTGGAAAACGCGGTGAGGTTCTTCGCAACATTACGCTGGCGCGGCCGCGCGAATTACCGTAATAGAAGTATGATATAAAAATTTCCCTGCGTTCTTTGCGCGCTCGGCGGTGAATAATTCTCATTCAACAATGAAAACCACATCCACAACTCCGGAAAAGCGTATCGAAGAGCTTTCCACTCTCATCCGCGAACATGATTACAAGTATTATGTTCTCGCGCAGCCGAGCATCTCGGATTTCGAGTATGACAAGCTGATGCAGGAACTGATCGCGCTGGAAAGCCGGTTCCCTCGTTTACGTAAACCGGATTCCCCGTCGCAGCGTGTCGGCGGTGCGCCGACAAAGGAGTTTCCCGTCGTCACGCATGCCGTTCCGATGCTCAGTCTTGCAAACACCTATTCGGAAGAAGAGCTTGTAGATTTCGACCGTCGTGTGAAATCGTTTCTGAACAATGAGCCGTACCGTTATGTCGCCGAATTGAAAATTGACGGCGTGGCAATCAGCCTTCAGTACGAAAACGGAATTTTCGTTCGCGGCGCAACGCGAGGCGATGGAGTTCGCGGAGACGACGTCACCAATAATCTGAAAACGATCCGCTCGATTCCTTTACGCATCAACACAAAAAATGTCCCGTTCGGAAGTTTCGAAGTGCGCGGCGAAATTTATATGCAGAGTAAAGATTTCGAAAAAATGAACGAAGAGCGGGAGCTTGCCGGCGAAAAAACATTCGTCAACGCGCGCAACTCGACGGCAGGAACTCTGAAGTTACAAGATCCAAAAATTGTCGCACGGCGTCCGCTACGGATGTTTACCTATTTTCTTCGTACGGAAGAATCACAAACCAAAAGTCACCATGAAAATCTCTCCCTGCTGAAAAAAGCCGGCTTCGTCGTCAACGAGCACATCCGGTTATGCAACACGCTCAACGACGTCATCAAATACTGCGAGGAATGGGCGGAGCGGCGGGAAGACCTTCCGTACGATATTGACGGCGTTGTGGTGAAAGTTGACTCCCTCCGCCAGCAGGAAATTCTCGGCGCCGTCGCAAAAAGTCCGCGCTGGGCAATTGCCTATAAATTCGCGGCGGAAAAAGCTGAAACTGTCCTCAAGGGAATTACTTTGCAAGTCGGCAGAGTCGGAACGATAACACCCGTGGCAGAATTAGAGCCGGTGTTTGTCGGCAACACGACGGTGAGCCGCGCGACGCTTCATAACGAAGATTATATCAAAGAACTCAACTTGCGCGTCGGCGACACTGTTGTTGTAGAAAAAGGGGGCGATGTCATTCCGAAAGTCAGCGCCGTCAATCTTGCGAAGCGTCAGAAAAACACGCAGCCGTTTTCCATGCCGAAGCGCTGCCCGGAATGCGGTGCAAAAATTTTTCGCCCCGAAGGCGAAGCGGCGTACTATTGTGAAAATTTCGAATGCCCTGCACAAGTACGCGGACGCATCGAACATTTTGCTTCGCGCGGCGCAATGGATATCGAAGGGCTTGGCGAAGCAGTGATTGATTTGCTCGTAAGCAATACGTTGATCAAAAATGTTGCCGATGTGTACACGCTGAAAAAAAATCAAATCGTTCCGCTGGAGCGCATGGGAGAAAAGAGCGCGCAAAATCTCATCGCCGCAATTGAAGAAAGCAAGAAACAGCCGTTCCATCGGGTGCTGTATGCGCTGGGAATCCGTTACGTCGGTTCTGAAGTTGCAAAGCTTCTCAGCGATTCGTTCGGTTCGCTCGACCGGCTTCAGAAGGCGTCGCGGGAAGAGCTTGAACACGTCGAAGGAATCGGTCCCCGCATTGCGGAAAGCGTGACACGGTTCTTCGACACGCCGCACACACGGGAGCTTCTTAATCATTTAAAAGCCGCCGGCGTAACGATGAAGGGAGCGCAAAAAAAGAAATCGGCAGCCGGCTCGCCGTTCAGCGGAAAAACATTCGTCCTCACCGGCGGCTTGGAAACGATGACGCGCGACGAAGCGAAAGAAAAAATTGAAGCGCTCGGCGGAAAAACTTCTTCGAGCGTCAGCAAAAAAACCGATTACGTTGTCGTCGGCATTGACCCCGGATCGAAATTCGACAAGGCGCGCGAACTCGGCGTGAAGACGCTCAGCGAGAAGGAATTTTTCGAAATGGTGAAACAGTAAGCCATCCGATTGCTTTAAGCAATCGGATGGCTGAACATATCTCTGCGTCTTGCTTTTCACAGAAACCTTTTGCAATTTTGGGGTGTAATCATCGTTCATTATTCCCTATGTTTGAAAACACACGACAACGCATCGGCATCAAGTTGGCGCGCTTGCACTTCCGGAGAACAGCTCCGCCCATGACGGATTTCACCAATTCGTTTTCCAATGCGCGCTCCGCTTTGGTGATCGTTCCGGAAGACAGCGAGCACCGCTCGATGGCAATCCCTTTGCTGGCGTCGCTGCAAAATAAATTCCGCGGCAACCAGCTGACCATTATCATCCACGATTCGTTCCGCGATCTTTCCAGTTCGCTCGCACACTGCAATGTCATTGCTCTTCGAAAAGAACATCTCGGATTCTTCTTTCTCCCGAAACGAAGTATCGTCAAGTCCCTTGCACGGCAGGAATACGATCTTGCCCTCGATCTTAATATTCCGATGGTGGTTTCGGCGGCGTATTTATGCCGCAGCACAAAAGCTATGCTGAAAGTCGGCTTTGTCAAGGAAGAAAGCGACACCTTCTACAATTTTCAGATGAGCGCATCGCCGCAAAAGAGCCCGCGTGCACAGTACGAACAATTGCTTCACACCATGGCAATGTTTTAGCCGTCAAAGGAAAACGCATGAAATTCGATGTAACAAAAAACACCCATTACACGCTGCTGAAGCTCAACGAAAAGAAACTCGATGCGACAATTTCGCCGGAACTGAAGGGCGAATTTATTCTCCTGTGCAAGCCGACACTGCCATCGCTCATCGTTGATCTGAGCGATGTCGAATTCTGCGACAGCAGCGGCCTGAGCGCGTTGCTGATTGCCGAGCGCCAAATGCGCCAGCACGGCGGCAAAGTAAAACTTATCGGCGTGAAAAAACGCGTCATGGACCTGCTGAAAATATCCCAGCTCGACCGCGTGTTTCACATCTTCGATAATCTCGCAAAAGCCGCGAAGAATTAATGTCCCTCGTTTTCTAATCGCAGGAGCAGCTATTGGGATTCACCTTCCTTGATTACACTATCGTCGGCCTCTATCTCGTCGGCGTCACCATCATCGGCACACTTATTTCGGGGAAACAAAAAAACACCCGCGATTATTTTCTCGGAGGAAAAGAAATGGCGTGGTGGTCCGTCGGATTTTCCATTGTCGCCAGCGAAACGAGCACGCTCACGTTCATCAGTATTCCGGGGCTTTCCTATAAATCGAACATGTTCTTCCTTCAGCTTGCGTTCGGATATTTCGTCGGCAGGCTGCTGGTGAGCGTCATTTTCATTCCGGCGTATTACAAAGGCGATCTCGAAACGGCGTACGACTTCTTGGGAAAACGGTTCGGAACGCCGTTGCGAAAATTCACATCCACAGTCTTCATCATTACGCGCGTCCTTGCATCGGGAGTCCGCTTATTTGCCACGGCAATTCCTGTTCACCTCATTACCGGATTCAATTACCCCGCCAGTATTTTTATTATCGGGGTTTTCACGCTGATCTACACCTATCTTGGCGGATTAAAAGCGGTCGTTGCAATGGATGTCGTGCAGATGTTCATCTATCTCGGCGGCGCAGTGGCATCAATGTTTTTAATCCTCCATCATCTTCCCAACGGATGGGCTGATGTCGTGCAGTTCGCTTCGGCAGACGGGATGAACAAATTTCAAATTATAAACGGAGATTGGGGAGCCAGCAGCATCTGGCAATTTCTCAGTTCTCCGTACACGCTCGTTGGCGGGTTGCTCGGCGGAACATTTCTCACGATGGCATCGCACGGCACCGATCAGCTTCTTGTCCAGCGCCTGCTCGGGTGCAAATCAAAATGGGACAGCCAGCGCGCACTGATGCTCGACGCGTCGTTCATTGTTATTCAGTTTGCATTTTTTCTTGTGCTCGGCTTGTGCCTGTTTGCATTCTACGGAGGCGTATCCTTTCAGCACCTCGGCTTGTCTTCCTCGGATGAAATCTTTCCCAAGTTCATCGTCGAGAATCTGCCGACCGGAATTGCCGGGCTGGTAGTTGCCGGCGTGCTCGCCTCGGCGATGGGAACACTTTCGTCTTCCATCAGTTCGCTCGCGTCGTCAACCTATCTCGATTTATTTAAATTCACACGCAGAGGCAAAGAGCTGGATACGAAAAGCGAAATCCGCTGGTCCAGGTACTTCACATTGTTTTGGGGTATCGTTCTGGTCGGCGGCGCAATGTTGTTCACCGACACCACAAATCCGGTTGTTGAAATCGGATTGAAGATCGCATCATTCACCTACGGCGGATTGCTCGGAACGTTTTTCCTCGGACTTCTTTTCAAGCAGACAACCCAGCGCGATGCGTACATCGGATTCATCGCCGGACTTCTCGCGATGACGGCAGTGTTGGAATTTACCGCGATTGATTTTACATGGCATACCTTCATCGGCTGCGTCGTAACAATCGTTGTCGGGAATGCTGCACATGTGGTGTGGAAAAAGAAATAGCGATGGACGATGAACAATGGAAGATGGAAGACGAGCAACATAATTTCTCAAAAACCATTCACCGCAAAGAGCGCTGAGAGCCGCAGCGACCTTTGCGTTCTTCGCGGTTAAAATTCTCAAACCATCAAACACAAACCTCTATGCAACTACTCGACTGGATCATCATCATCGCTTACTTCGTCCTGAGTGCCGCAGTGGGAATATACTTTGCGAAACGCGCCGGCGGAAGCCTTCAGGAATTTTTTCTCTCCGGAAGAAATCTCCCCTGGTGGCTCGCCGGAACATCCATGGTGGCAACAACCTTTGCTGCCGATACCCCGCTCGCCGTCACGGAGCTTGTTGCGAAAAACGGCATCGCCGGCAACTGGCTCTGGTGGAATTTTGTCTTCGGCGGAATTCTCACCGTGTTTTTCTTTGCGCGCTTGTGGCGCCGCGCCGGCATTATGACCGATGTTGAATTTGTCGAGCTGCGCTATTCCGGAAAACCTGCTGCGTTTTTGCGCGGATTCCGCGCGCTCTATCTCGGCATTTTTATGAATTGTATCATCATGGGCTGGGTAAACGTTGCCATGGCTTCGATTCTTGAAGGGATGTTCGGCATACCGCATCAGCAAGTGCTGTTGTATGTCAGCGCCGCATTGCTAATCACCGCAATCTATTCGGCACTTTCAGGATTGTGGGGAGTTGCCGTCACCGACGCGCTTCAATTTCTTCTTGCGATGTTCGGCTGCATCGTTCTCGCTGTTATTGTTCTTGACCTTCCTCAAGTCGGCGGAATTTCCGGGCTCCAGCAAAAATTGCCTGCATGGGCATTTAAATTCACACCGGTAATTTCCAGCGGATCAACCGGTTCCGCAGCAGGCGCGCTGGCAATAACATTTTCTGCATTTCTTGCATTCGTCGGCGTTCAGTGGTGGGCGGCATGGTATCCGGGCGCAGAACCCGGCGGCGGCGGGTACATCGCACAGCGCATGATGTCTGCAAAAGATGAAAAGCATTCATTGTTCGCGACGCTCTGGTTCACCATCGCTCATTATTGCGTTCGTCCCTGGCCCTGGATTGTTGTCGGATTATCAACGCTTGTGCTGTATCCTCATCTCGGTCCCGATGAAAAGCGGCTCGGCTACGTTTTCGCAATGAGAGATTATCTTCCCACAGGAATTCGCGGATTGCTTGTCGCATCGTTCTTCGCGGCGTACATGTCAACAATCGCAACGCAGTTGAATTGGGGCACGTCGTACGTGATCAACGATTTTTACAAAAGATTTTTAAAACCGAACGCAGACGAGAAATCTCTGGTGCGCGTTTCCCGCATCACCACAATCCTCATTATGATTATCTCGGTCGGATTAACGCTCATCATCAACACTATCTCGGGGGCGTGGTCGTTCATCATCGAAGCGGGTGCCGGGCTTGGACTTGTTTTGATTCTTCGCTGGTTCTGGTGGCGCGTCAATGCATGGAGTGAAATCGCCGCGATGGTCACTCCCCTTTTTGTGTACGGATACCTGCGCTTGTTCACAACCATCGAATTTCCGAATTCTTTATTTATCATTGTCGCCATTACAACAGTTGCATGGCTCGTTGTTACATTCGCCACAAAGCCCACGGATCAGAACACCCTGATAAAATTTTATGAACGCGTACACCCGGGCGGTAAAGGATGGAAAGCTTTTGCGGCGAAGCTTCCTCACATTGCCAGCGATACCGGTTATGCACAATTAATTCTCTGCTGGCTTCTCGGCGTTGTGCTGGTGTATTCATTTCTCTTTGGCGTGGGAAAACTTTTGTTCGGAGAAACGATATTAGGCTCTTCGCTTATTGTCGTAGGAATACTTGCGGGGCTTTCGATCAATTATTTATTGACGAAGCTGGAAATTGTGCTGACGAAGTGAATATGATGCAAATCCATTCCACAGTCACCCTTGGAAAGGATACCTCCATGAAACTTCATTTATGTGTTGCCTTTTTGTTTCTTTTCTCCCTCGCACTGACTACCCCTCTCTTATCACAGGAGGAAAGCACGCCTTGGAAACAGGATATCCCGCTCCCCCAAAACCATCGCATCACGTTATGGCTTGATCACGGCTGGCTCAAAGCTGCACGACTCAATGAGAAGAATCAACTTCTTTGGGCTATAGTATTGAAACGATGGAACCCAAAAGAAGGGCTTCGCGCCGAACAAGAAGGAGCCGGCATGAACATCTACGACGCAAAAGGAAAGCTTATCTTACGAAACAGCCTTTATGATTACTTCTCCCCAATGGTTCTCCGCAGCACTCATGAAACTGAAGTGCCCGACACCAATGCTCTTATTGATCCCGATATGTTTGGTTTACACCATTTCGTCCCAAGCGGAGGCACGGACGACATTCTGGTGCGTCAAACAGACACAAGCGAATGGATTTATGCTGGCGCGGGACCTGTCGGCACCAACAGATTTGAATTCCTTGTTCGACTCATGCCGCTTAAACTTGGCAAAGACAAATCGAAAATAGAGGTTGGCTCGGATGGTGTTCGTCTCAGAACTGGAGATTATGAAATGTACGATGAAGCCGGCTTCTTCTTTGTTGAACAGATGGCTGATTCACTTGCCAAACGTGAGTTAGTGATACCGGAGTCTCTCCTCGATAAAAAAGCGCCGCCTCTCTCCGTTTATTACTGGTTTAACACTGACTCTCCAATTAGTCTTGACTCACTTCGCGGCTCTGTTGTAATGCTGTATTTCTGGGGAGTTTGGTGTCGACCTTGTGTTGCTCACCTTGATGACATTACGTCTCTTGCCCATCGAATAGATTCCTCTACCTTCCATGTGGTTACCATTCACACGAAGAGTTCGTGGAGCAAATTAGGTGAGTTTCTAAAAGATAATAATTTCCCATTTCCCGTCGGAGTTGATTCGGGGCAAACTATGCAAGTCTATACCAACAACACGGTACCACGGTATGTCCTCATTGACAAAAACGGCTTCATTCGCAGCGTCGCGGATAAGCTGCCTTCGGATGTGTTCATCAAACAATTGCTAACTCAGTAACAGCAAGTTTTTCGTGCTTCGTGCATCTTATACATGAAGCGCCTTGATGCGCAAAACTAATCGAGAATGGCTCCCGTTATTCCGCACATAAGAAGTCTTGGTGAGCCGGAAAGCGACGTTGAGCTGGTTCAGCGAATTCAACTTAACGAACCTGAGGCATTTGCGGAACTCTATCGCCGCTATCGACTCGGAATCTATCAGTATTGCTTCTGGCTTTTGCAGGATCACTATAGCGCTGAAGATGCAACACAAGAGACATTTATCAAAGCATTCAAAGCGATTAAAAATTTGAGAGAGGCTGCCCGCTTCAAAGCTTGGATATTTACCATTACCCGAAATGAGGTCTTTGCCCATCTTCGCTGCACAAAAAGCAACGGTTTGGAAGAAGAGCGCGTTGCCGAAGAACAGGGATCGCCTTACGAAGAACTTGTAAACCAGGAACAAAAGGAACTCGTGCAGCGATTTCTCGGCGAGTTGAAACCCGAATATCGTGAGGCACTCATTCTTCTTGAATATGAGCAGCTTTCTTACGCAGAAATCGCCTCGATTACCGGCTCGTCTCTCAGCGCTATCGAATCTAGAATTTTCAAGGCAAGAAAATCTCTCTCAAAGAAATTAAAACCGTATTTCACTGAAAGGAACAAATCGTGAACTGCGAAATGTATCAACAACAGATCAGCAAACTGTTGGATAATGTTTTAGGAAAAGAGCATACGCGGGCGGCCTTTTCGCATCTTAGCAATTGCGGTGAATGCCGTGCGTTCTTTTATTCAACACTGAATATTCGGCAAGCACTCCGGAGAACAAATCTCCCTTCGATGTCCGAAGCAGTTGAAAGAAATTTGCTAAACGCTGTAATGCAAAAAAATCATCTATCAGCGGATCGCAAACCTATTCATCAAGAGGTTGCTCAAAGGAAGCCGCGTGTTCGGTTTCTCAGCGCTGCTCTTCTCACGGTAATATTTTTCATCGGTGGATTCTTGCTCTCAACAAAAATTGAAGTGCACCCCCCCGCAGAAAACACGCCGCCTGTTCTGGCGCTACACCCTTAAAACTTCGCGGAGGCTCATACAATGAAAGAGAACTGGAAAAAAATTTTTCACTCCCGGGTTTGGTATTTCCTTCTGGCTATCATCTTTGCGCTCCTGACAATTCCTGCAAGCAAGCTTGTACATTATACCGTTCGTTCATCAATAGTTACCATGAGCATCGGGTTGCGATGGGTAACTTGGGTGCTTTTAATTCTCTCCGTCTTGTGCTCACTTCCGTTAATCAACTCAATTCTCCGGGAGCTTCACGCTCGCGAATTGCTTCCGAAATTTTTGTCTTATTTCTATAGAGAAGAATTTAAGACGAAGTCGATGCTGCTGTTTTCTGTTGGGCGGAAAAAAATCTCTGGCATCGGCGGTCATCTCATCGCAACAGGGGTTGCTGTCTTTGTCATTACTATTATTCTTTCTAATGTAGGATTCGTTCGGGAAGGGGTAATGAATAGTTATTTCTATGAGATTGTTTCCGGTCTCACTCATTTTACGCCGAAAACAGAAAAATCTGCGGCCGTAGTAAATTTTTGGTTGTTCACTCGGAACAATGATCAAAAAGAGTATTTTGAGGATTGCCTCAAGATTACACAAGATTTGAAAAAAGCCAGCGCGAACGCCATCATGATTGAAC
>JAGWND010000066.1 GCA_028873075.1 Bacteroidota bacterium | reverse complement strand
AACGAAAAAGGCGAGCCGTTCGTTGAAGAATATACGATTGCCTCGGCGGTGAATTTCGTTCTGAAAAAAGAGCAGGAGCGTAGAAGGGAAAATCAACGAGTTGTTGTCAATCTTTCAACTACCCGCGCGGTTGATGATATCGCCTCATACTTCGGTGCAACCGTTACACGAACTCCCGTTGGTGAAATCAATGTTGCATCAAAGATGAAAGAAGTCGGCGCTGTGATCGGCGGCGAGGGAAGCGGCGGTGTCATTTTGCCCGCTGTGCACTTGGGACGGGATGCTGTGGTCGGTATCGGACTGTTCCTCCAATTTCTTACAGAGTTCGGAGGGAAAACTTCCGAGCTGAAAGCGTGCCTGCCTCAGTACACTATTGTGAAAGATAAAATTCAACTCGGCTCGCTTCAGCCCGATGCAATTCTCGACAAGCTTCGCGAAAAATATTCCCGCACAGAAAAAACGAACTCGGACGACGGTTTAAAAATTGATTTCGCCTCGTCTTGGGTTCACCTGCGAAAATCGAACACCGAGCCGATCATCCGAATCATTGCAGAAGCAAAGACACGCGAGGAAGCAGCAGCTCTCGTTGAACGATTCAAGAAGGAAATGTCTTCACAAGGAGGGGTTTAACAATGACGCTCGGCAAAGTTACAGGAACAATTGTTTCTACACAAAAAAATCAAACGCTCAAAGAGTACAAAACTCTGATCGTGCAGCCGATTGATTTAGAGGGAAAATTTATCGGCAGAGATGTACTTGCCATTGATACGGTTGATGCCGGCGTCGGCGACACGGTACTCATCATTCAAGAGGGCGCCGGCGCGCAGCAGGCACTGAAACGAAAAGATATGCCGGTCCACACCGTCGTCGTTGCTGTGGTTGATGGACTTGACATTGTAGCCGAGAAATGAAAAACCTGAGAAGATCGCAAACTATAGATTCCAAGTTCGAAACTTTATACAAATCCAAACGCTCTCATTCAACAAGCGGTGCGCCGTTGGCAACATAGCATTTTCTTACTTTAGAATTTTGGATTTCTTTCGGAATCGGGATTTCGCGTTCAGGATTTTATAAAAACATTATGCCGAAAAACGAAATAAACATCCGCGACCTTCTTCGGCTCGCAATGATTCCGGGGATCGGTGCGAATCGTTTGCGCGCGCTCGTCAGCCACTTCGGCTCGCCAACGGAAGTCTTACGATCATCGCCGCGCGAGCTTGTCCATGTTGAAGGCATCGAGAAAAAGCTCGCTTCAACGATCGCTCACCATCCGAATGACGGCGAGGCGGCGGACGACCAGCTATCCCTGCTCAATAAAGTGAACGGACACATCCTCACAGTGTGGGATGACGAATATCCGGACTATCTCCGCCGCATTTACGACCCGCCGCCTGTTCTTTTTGTTCGCGGCGCGCTCCTCCCTGCCGATAAATTTTCCATTGCGATTGTCGGCACACGTACGCCGACAGCCTATGGAAAGCTGATCGCCGAACGATTCGCCCGTGAATTGGCTGAAAAAGGACTGACTGTCGTCAGCGGATTGGCGCGCGGCATTGACACAATTGCACATCAAAGTGCAATGAAAGCGAACGGAAGAACAATCGCTGTCATCGGTTCGAGCATCGATATTATCTATCCGCCGGAAAACAGGAAGCTGGTAGAAAAAATTGAAACGGGTGAAAGCGGCGCAGTCGTTTCGGAATTTTTCATGGGTACGAAACCCGATCCGGGAAATTTCCCCCGCCGCAACCGCATCATCAGCGGAATATCGCTCGGGACGTTGATCGTTGAAACGGCGGAAAACGGCGGCGCCATGATCACGGCTTCGACCGCGCTCGACCAGAACAGGGAGTTGTTCTGCATCCCCGGCAACATCACTGAAAAATACAGTGCTGGAGCGAATAAACTTATCCGCGACGGGCACGCAAAACTTGTGCAGAGCATTGACGATATTCTTTCGGAACTCGAACCGGTCCTGCGCCCGATTCTCAAAACGTCTGCTACAAAGCCGGAGATTCAACTCACCGCGTTCGAACAAAAACTTTTCGACATTCTCAGCACCGATCCGATGCACATTGACACGATTGCAGAACGGGCAGAGTTTTCAACCTCCGACACGCTTGTGAATCTGCTGAGCTTGGAATTTAAAGGTATTGTCAAGCAGCTTCCGGGGAAATTGTTTGTGAGAATGTAGACATAACCCTTCCTTAAGCCGTTCTTTTACTCACAAATCGGCACGCATTGAACCGCCTTGACTTCCAAAGCATATTTAAGTATTTTGAATGTAAGAATTTTTCAGCAGCAGGTTTCATGCTCCGTTCTACACAAAAAAACATCGCAATTCTCGGTTCAACAGGCTCCATCGGTAAAAACAGTTTAGACGTCATTGCCAGTTTTCCAGACCAGTTCAACGTTTCCTACCTCACGGTTAACAAGAATATTGACGCGCTCTGCGAGCAAATCAAACGTTTTCATCCGAAAGGCGTTGTTGTTCTCGATGAGCGTTTAGCTGAGACGTGCAAGAGCCGCGTGAACGGAACGACAAAGGTTTTCTGCGGCGAACAAGGATTGGAAGAAATTGTTCAACGCAATGACGTGGATATTGTGATCAGTTCGCTCGTCGGTTTCGCCGGTTTGAAGCCGACGCTCAAAGCGATTGAAGCCGGAAAGAAAATAGCGCTCGCAAACAAAGAAACACTCGTTGTTGCCGGCGAGATTGTCATGCGGCTTGTAAAAAAACACGGCGTGGAACTGATTCCGGTTGACAGCGAACATTCGGCAATCTTTCAATGCTTAGTCGGAGAATCGAGCTCGAAGATCGAAAAAATCATTCTCACGGCGTCCGGCGGACCGTTCCGCACAACGCCGCTCGACAAGCTGAAAGACGTCACCGTCGCGCAGGCGCTGAATCATCCGAACTGGAAAATGGGAAACAAGATCACGATTGACTCGGCAACACTGATGAACAAAGGCCTCGAAGTGATCGAGGCTCGCTGGCTGTTCGGTCTTCCTCCGGAAAAAATCGAAGTGCTCATTCATCCGCAATCCATCATTCATTCGATGGTCGAATTTGTTGACGGCTCGGTGAAAGCGCAGCTCGGAATGCCGGACATGAAATTGCCGATTCAGTATGCACTGACGTATCCTGAGCGCGTCAGCGCACCGAACGTGCGCGTTGATTTTCCGAAACTCCGCGAGCTGACTTTTTTCGAACCGGACCTCGCACGCTTTAAGTGTTTGCGGCTCGCAATCGCCGCTTTGCATGAAGGCGGAACGATGCCGGCAGTGATGAATGCTGCAAATGAAATTGCTGTAGAAAAATTCCTGAACGGTGCAATTTCATTTCTCCAGGTTCCCGAAACAATTGAGCGCGCCATGGAACGCCATTCGTCGCATCCTTCTTCAATCATCATAGAGGATGTGATTGAAGCGGATGCTTCGGCGCGGCGTTTCGCACGGGAGATGCTGAATTAGGCAGGAAGCGCGACAACCTCAACGCCATCAAAATTCAAATTTCAAGAATTGATTCGTGCAATGCGGGCTGACGCTTCTTTCTCAACGTTTCGGCAATCGAAACTATCCATCAGCAGTGTTGAGCTTGTGACTTTGTGAAACAAGGATTTGTCTAGACCGTTTCAAAAAAGAAAGATCGTGTTTTCTAAAAATACATTCACCGCAGAGTTCACCGAGAATGATGGGACTTCTTCATAGTTTATTTCTATACTTCCTCTGCAATCGTTGTGCGCCGAGCGGTGAAAAAGACAGAAAATTCACTTGGCAGGGCACGAGAATGTAGATCGTCGCATGGAGCAATGAGAATCGTATGCAGTTTCTCGACACCATATTTTATTTTATCGTCACCATCGGCGTGCTCGTGTTCGTTCATGAGCTCGGACATTTCCTCGCCGCGAAAGCGTGCAGCATGCGTGTTGACAGATTTTCCATCGGATTCCCGCCGCGCGCGTTCGGGAAAAAAATCGGCGAAACGGATTACTGCGTCTCGTGGATTCCGATCGGCGGTTACGTGAAAATTGCCGGCATGATCGACGAAAGCTTCGACACGGAATTTTTCAATCACGAGCCGCAGCCATGGGAATTTCGTGCGAAGCCGGTGTGGCAGCGCGTCATTGTTATTTGTGCCGGTGTCATGATGAATGTTGTTCTCGCTATCGTAATTTTTTGGGGAATCAATTTCGTGCAGGGAGAATATCATAAGCAGACAACGGAAATCGGTTATGTCGTTGAACACAGTCCGGCCCAGCGTTTCGGTTTCAAAGAGGGGGATAAAATTCTTTCCATCAACGGAGAAAAGATCGAGCACTGGGATCAAATCCAAACGGCAATGTATGTGGAGTACGTCAACAGCGATCTACGCTGGAGCATCGAGCGCCGCAACGCAACGATAGCAGTGACGACCCCCCGCTCGTCGCTTCCAGATATTTCCGACGGCGCGTTCGGTATCCTGCCGAATCAAACGCACGCAGATATCGTCGAGGTGTTGACAGGCAAACCCGCCGAGAAAGCCGGATTCCTCCCCGGAGACGTGATTCTCTCGCTGAATCATTTTCCCGTTATCAATCAATATCAAGCGACGACAATCATCAAAGCGAATGCAGGCAAAGCCATTGACGCCTCTGTGCAGCGCGGCAACGAAGTGAAAGACCTGACCGTAACTCCGGGCAACGACGGTCTCATCGGTGTCGGTATTGAAAGCAAATATACCGGCCCGCTGCTTCATGTCAAGTACGGATTCTTCGAATCATTTCCCAAGGGCGTACGAGATGTGTACAGCGCAACGATACTGTTTGTCCGCTCGATATGGCAAATCATCATCGGCAAAGTGCCGCTTTCAAAATCTATCGGCGGGCCGATAAAGATTGCACAGATCGCCACGCGCACGGCAGAAATCGGTGTAGCGAGCTTTCTCGGATTCATGGCGTTGTTAAGTGTGGATCTCGCCGTTATGAATATTCTTCCTTTTCCTGCGCTTGACGGCGGCCATCTTGTCATGCTTATTTATGAGGGAATCGTAGGAAAACCGATTCCACGGCGAGTACAACAGGGAATTCAGCAAGCCGGCGTAGTGCTGTTGCTGACGTTCATGGCATTCGTGATTTACAATGATATTGCCGGGTTTTGAAAAAACGTCTGACAGCGCTTTCCGCTCGCTCACGTTTAGTGAAATACAAGTACGAGTCAGACAGCCGGAAAGTGCAGTCAGACATCACTGTCCTATTCGTGATTTTCAACACAGCATAGTATACTGAAACTGTTAGCTTAAAAATAGAAAACTGTAAAAAAGATTCACAGCACGAGGAGCGTTAATTTATGAAAACAACATACCGCCTCTTGATGATAGGGCTGATTTCGGTCGGCCTGGTTAGAATTTCGCGATCACAATCGTACACTGCCACCGTAGTGTACGTTGATGCCGACATCATCAACGCCACAACGATCGTTGATCCGCTTGCGGAGAAAATAAAAGATGTTCCCGCGAGCAACTTCTCCCTCTTCATCAACAACCCAGGGCTCGACACCATCTGGGTCAATATGCAATTGCAGGGGTATGTTACGCTCGATGAAGATCATGTGAAGAAATCGTTCTTCGACGAAAATCCGTATACAAAAAAACCTTTCCCCGTCCCCCCTGGCGGAAGATTATTCCGCAGCATTGATGCGACAAACAGCCCGGACATTGACTTTGCGTTCAGAGTGGACGAAACTGTCAAAAAAGAGCTTAAAGATAAAGTAGCCAACTCTGCAAGCGGCGGGCTTGTGCCATCCGGAACGTACGAAGCAATCGTTGCAATGCAAGCAGGAAAATATATCAGCGGACGATGGACAAATTTAGGTGATATCACAATTACCCCGACCTCTGATATTACCATCAGAGTTACAAACCCGACAACGGCAACGCTGATTCTTCCTGATCAAAGCGGTTATGTGTATCCGTCGCCGTTCCCGCAGTTTCAATGGTCGTACGATGTGCGGTCGGTGACCATCAGCGTCTACGAAAAGCGACCGGAACAGCTATCGCTTGAAGATGCGATTTCATCTTCTTCCCCATATCTCGTAGTAAATATTGACAGGCAGAAATCGGGCAATCTTTCAATCTTCACATATCCTCAAACGAATGCCGGCGGACCAGGCGTAAACATTCTCGAAGGTCCGCGCCCGCTTGAGCGCGGAAAAATGTACGTCGTCGTTCTTGACGGAAACAGAACAGCATTCGGTACACAAGTCGAGCCGCTACGCACAATCCGCTCGTTCACAATTTCCGATCCCGACGGTGAGCTTGTGAAGAATATGCTGCAGACAATTTTCTCCGGCGGACCTTTTCAAAATGTCGTGAACGCCATTCAGGATCAGAAATTAGCCCCGAACACTTCGCGGATGTCGCTGAACGGGATCCCGCTTTCATCACAGGAGCTGCAAATGCTGCTGAATCAAAATAAAAATAAGATCAAGTCTGTCCATTTTGAAGAATAACCGTACCGGCCTATCCTAACAAGGACTTTCAATTGGAGAAACGAGTATGAAAAAAACTGTACAGTTGTTGATGGTCATCGTGCTTACAGTTCCGTTCATCACGGTATCGTCGCCCGCCGCAGATGCAAAAAAACCTATCGCGACAGTCTTCAAGCCGGTCGGCACGGTAGAATATCAGGCCGAAGGAAAAAACTGGACGAAGGCAACGCCGGCAATCCCGTTGTATCCGGGGGACCGCGTGCGGACAGGAGAACGCTCTTTTGTCATCATAAAATTTCTTGAGAATTCAATCCTTCGCGTTCAGGAAAAATCCGAGATCAGAATTAACGGTGAAATTTCTGCCGACAAAGAGTTTTCAAAGAACGTGTACGTCCGCCAGGGACAGCTCGGATTCAACGTGCAAAAACATCCGAACGAAAAATTCGAGTTCACAACCCCGACTTCCGTCGCTTCGATTCGCGGAACACAGGGACTGCTGACAAGCAGCGACAGTTCGTTCCAGCTTATTCTCGGATCAGGTGTTGTTATTGTTACCAATCTGATTTCCAATCGAAACATCACAGTCAACGGCGGTCAAGCCGCAACATCGCTCGCCAACGGTCAACTGACCATAAGGCAGGCAACGCAGGAAGAGCTGAACCATATGCACCAGGGTTCCTCTGAAAACGGCGGCGGACAAGGTCAGGGCCAGGGCAACCAGGGCGGTAATCAAGGCGGACAAAGCAGCGGCACATCGTCGGGCGGCGCGATGACATTCGGCTTCAATGTTACGTCTCCTTCCGTCACGGAAGGATCGTCGTTCGATGTTACGGTGGAATTCACACAGATGTCGGTCCCGCTTGACACGCTGAAAACGTTAGTGTCGTACTTTGCGTTGGCATACAAGGCACCCTCTGCTGTGACGTACAAAGAAATTCCCGGAACAATCACCGGCAGCTCCGTGAAATTCACGATTCCGGAAGCCGACGCAGTCGCTCCTTCGATCCAAGTCTACGTAATATTGAAGACGAAAACCGGCGCGCAGGTGACATATCCGCAAACGAACCCTGAAAGCAACCCGATCGTCATTCCGATCCAATCCGCAAAGACGAACGAGGTGAGGATCGAGTTCACCGATCCGAGCGGTAACCGAAAGACGATGGTGATAGAGTATTAACATCGTTGTTGTTCTGGCGTTTTCCGTAGAGTTCCTTAGGAAACCTCGGAGAAGTATATTATGCGGGAGCTTATCCGCCGGCAGGCAGGGTAAACTCCCGCACAACGAAGATCAGTGGTGAAGTGTTGACATGAGCCATCCGATTGTTCGTAACAATCGGATAGCTCTCCGCGTAGCTCCTGCGAAGCTAAGTTGAAAGACCCCTTTTGGGGACCTGTCCGCATCTCTCCTCACGAAACAAAAATTTAATACGACTAAAAATTACCGGAAGCTCTTGCTATTCTACAATGCTTTTTATAGATTGCAAACGATTTTGATTTAGATGCTTCATTTTTTGCAGGTGCCTAATGTTTATTGCTACAAAAGTCTATCGTCCCGCCGCGATAACTTCTCTTTTATTGCTGATGGTGATCTCGGCTCAATTGCAGGCTCAAATGAACCGCTATATCCGCTCGGTCACAACGCCGCCTGCACAGGAAGGCGCAGAGTTGCAGATTTCCGCCGGATTGAACAACACCTCCGATATTGCGAGGGTCTTGCTCTATTACAGAGCGTTCGGAACAACGGAATTCAAAATTTTGGAGATGCCGATTAATCGCGACTCGGCAGACGTCACAATTCCGCCGGAAGAAGTTGCTCCCCCGTTCATCGAGTGTTATGTTCTTGTGGAAACAAATTCCGGCAAGCAGGAAACATATCCGTACGAAAACCCCCAGACCATTCCGATGAGAATTCCTATTGAGCCTCGCTCGCCGAAAGATCAAGAGGTGATCATTCTCAGCCCGGATAGGGATGACAATCTTCTCGCTTCCGATATCTATATCTCTGTTTCGTTGGTCTATGCGACAGACAACATTGATCGCTCGCGGACACAAGTGTTTTTCGACAATGTGAATGTCTCTTCAAGAGAAGTGGTGATGGGAGACTTGGTTGTGGTTTCCGCAAGCGCGCTGCCGGCAAACATCGGAGCGGGGCTTCACACAATTACCGTGAAAGTCTTTGATAAAGCAGGAGCGCTGTATCATACGAGAACGCGTCCGTTCAACGTCCTGACCAAGGAGGAAGCAGAGGAAATCAGCACAAGGCCTGTGTATTCCGCCGACGCTCAAGTCGAGTTGCGGCAGGAAAATATTAAAAGCATTGTTACGAATTACAACCGGTTGGATATGCGGGGGAATGCCAGTTACGGAATTTTGAAATCGGCAGCAAATCTTCATCTCACTTCCGAAGAAAAACCCGACCGCCAGCCGCAGAACAGGTATTTGCTGAGCCTTGATGCACAATATGCGCGAGCAAGCATTGGCGATGCCTATCCGCGCCTGCCTTCGACCATCATGGACGGGCGCAGAGTTCGCGGCTTCACATTCGATCTTTTGTTAGGCGCATTCAACATGAATTATGCGACAGGGGAAATTATGCGGCGCACTGCGCTCGATGATAGTACGCACCGGCTTCTTTCGTTCCGCCGCACGCTCTCCGTCGTTCGCCCCTCCTTCGGGAAAGGAGAGAACTTCCAGCTCGGCTTCACGTACCTCCATGCAATAGACCAGTACGGCACCGGCGACTCTACGAACACGACTCTCATGCCGCAGGAAAATGTCGTGTTCGGCTCCGACGCGCTTGTCGCGTTCGACAACCACCATATCGAGCTTACTGGGCAGGGAGCCTTCAGCCTGAACAACACGAACATCGCAGCGCCGGAATTCACCGACGCGCGCATTGATTCGGCAACGGGAATAACGGGCAGCAACAAGAAACAACTGAAACTGTTCCTTCCCTACGTTTCGAAGATCATCACGTTCAATGAAAATCTTCAACCGCTGAATCCAAGCGGCTTGACATCGCTCGTGTACGAAACTGCGCTCGCACTGAATTATTTCGGCAATTATCTGAAAGGAACGTATTTGTATCACGGCCGCGATTACAATTCTTCAGGAACCACGGCGCTTCGCAACGATGTGAGAGGTTACAACATTTTTGACAGGCTTCGGCTCTTAGAAAATAAGTTATTCCTCACTGCAAGCTTTGAGCAGCTGCAAAACAACACTGCCAACACGGAAATCGCGACAACGACGTACGGCAACATGCTTGCTTCAGTCTCCTATTACCCGGCAAGCAATCTGCCGAACGTTACGGTCGGCTACGGCATCAATAAAAATCACAATCCTGTTATTTACGATTCGACTCTCGCAGGGTATGACCCAAGCACCGCAGCGCGCGCAATTGATGATAAAACAAACCGATATTTCATTCAAAGCACATACGATTTTACTTCGCCGCAAGGCAGGCACAATGTAACTCTCAGTATTGATAATGCGGACAAGAACGACCTGACGCCGAATAATCAAGACGTCAAAAGTTTCAACGGATTTTTCCTCGTCAACACCGTGCACACATTTCCGTTAGAAAGCACGCTCGGCTATGCCGTCAGCACAAACTCCATTCCTCAAGTTCAAATTGTTCTCGATTCAAGCAGCGGCGTGGTTGTACCGAAGACAGTAACAACATTTACGTCGCTGAATTATCAAACGATTACATTAAGCGGGCGCTACCGGCTCATCAGCGACATCCTCAGGATTTCCGCCACGTTCGCTCCGACTTTCGGCGATTTCAAACGGACATTATATGATGTCAACCTCCAATGGACGATTGCACGCAACCAAAACGCCGTCTTTGAATATCAATTCATTGTCAACTCTCCTGCAGCGGGTCAAACGTTGGCGAGCAACAACGATTCTTTCGCGAGCCTTTTGTATCGAGTGAATTTTTAGCAGGTGTTGAAAATTCCTTTTGGGGAAAGCCACGAATTGCACGAATTGAAATAAAGAATTATATTTTCGTGAAATTGGCGGTTGTCTTTTTTTCAGCTGACTGTTAAAAATAGCTGCAAGTCCATTTGATAATGAAACAGAAAATTTCCCCATGGTTTACGCGCTTCGCCATCAGTACAGCCATCACACTGTTGATCATTACTTTTGTGAGCGATGCGTTTTTCCATTTCGGATTTTTCGATCGTACAAAGCTTTCTTTCATTGATAGAGATTTTGCTACCCGCGGACCACTTCCGATCCCGCAAGATTCGCTCGGCGTCGTTCTCGTAACATTCTCCGATCAAACTGATAATTCACTCCCCGAACACTTTCCCTATCCGCGAAGTTATTACGCACATGCAATACAGAACCTGAATCGTGCCGGTGTCCGCGCCATTGGCATAGACTTAACGTTTGAATTAGCAGACAAAAAGGGGGCGGCCGAAGACAAAGCATTATTCAATGCTATACGCCGATACAAAGATGTTGTCGTTGCAGGTAAAACCGATATCCGTTCCGACGAAGCAAGCATCAGGCGGCAAAACGAAGATTTTCATTCTATCTTCTACTCTGCCGACAGCTCTGTCGGAATCGTCTATGTTCCAAATGATCAGGATGGAATTTACCGCCGGTACTGGCCCCTCGCCAAAGTGCCGGGAGAAGAGCGCTATATTCCGACGTTCGCGTTCGCGCTGTACAACAAATATCTCAACCTTCCTTCTACAACAACGTGTAAAGATACGACAGGCGCTTTTTTTATCGGCTCTCACCGCATTCCGAAATACGACGACGTTTCAATGCTGATCAATTATGTGGGACCGGCACAACAAACGTACCGAAAAATCGATTTTGCCGATATTCTTGATGATAAAACTTTCAAAACGAAAGAAGAACTTCAATTGGGTGTTGATATCAACACGTTCGATGATCCTGATATTGGATGGCTGCAAACCGGCATTCTCAAAAATAAAATCGTCATTATCGGTCCAGCATTCCCTGAGTCGAAAGACATTTTCCCCGTTTCAATAGCAAAGCCGGAGCACCCCGATGAGAACTTGATGTACGGCATGGAAATCCACGCGAACGCTTTGCAAACATTGCTCAGCGGAGATTTTATTGTTGCTTTGCCACTGAAAGAACGAGTGCTGATAGTCTGGCTCTTTTCGCTGTTGACATTTCTTGTTGTTTCAGTCTTAAAACATCTGAAGTGGAAGCGGAGTTACTTGTTGGAAGTCGCTGCCGTCCTTTTCATCGGAATTGAAATCTATGCCGTCCTCTATTTCTCTCATTACTTTTTCGCTGCACATCGTTTATTGATGCCGGTCGTCTCTCCGATTGCAGCAGTGCTCGCCAACTATGTCGGAAGTGCAGTCTACCAATATCTCACTGAGAGAAAACAGAAAGTGATGATTAAAGGAATGTTCAGCCAATATCTGAATCCAACCGTCGTCGATGAATTGATTGCACACCCCGAGAAGCTTCGCTTGGGCGGTGAACGAAGAGAATTGACCGTGCTGTTCAGCGATATTGCCGGCTTCACAACATTCTCGGAAAAACTTCCGCCGGAGGAACTTGTTCTCGTGCTCAACGAATATTTGAGCGCGATGACGGAGATCGTTTTCAATAATGACGGAACGCTCGATAAGTACGAAGGCGATGCGGTGATGGCGTTCTGGGGCGCACCGGTTGAATTGGACAACAACGCGCTTCATGCGTGCAATGCGGCGCTGGAAATGCAGGAGCGGCTTGTTGCCATTCGGGAAAAATGGAAAGGCGAAGGGAAGCCGGATGTGTATGTCCGCATCGGATTAAACACCGGCGAGATGGTCGTCGGCAACATGGGAGGAACCGGGCGGTTCGATTATACCGTCATCGGCGACAGCGTAAATTTAGGATCGCGACTCGAGGGGGCGAACAAACAATACGGCACGTACATCATGGCAAGCGAGCGAACACGGGATATGGTCGAAGATTTTTTTATTTTCCGCGAGCTCGATCTTCTCATTGTGAAAGGGAAAACAAAGCCGATTAAAGTGTTCGAGCTTGTCGGGAAGAAAAGCGACAGCGTCGATCGGCAAAAACTCGATGCAATCGAAGAATATGCGAAAGGGCTGGCGCTGTACCGGCAAAAACGATTCGAGGAAGCCATCGGGCAATTCAGGAAAGCGCTGAGCGTCAATCCCGACGATCAGCCGTCAAAAATATACATCGAGCGATCGCAGTTATATCTTGCCGCTCCTCCGCCTGACGATTGGAACGGCGTGTTCGTTCTCAAGACAAAGTAAAGTCCGCCTGAACCTTCAACAAGCAATGCTCAATAAATAATTTTCAACCCCTTAGCGGGCTAACACCGACTTTGCAAGCATTAACTGATCGTCACTAAAAAGAGCAAGCGAACCGTTCGATTGCTCCTGCCGCAATTCCAATTCATACATCCGTTCATCATTTCTGAACACAAGCACCCGCCGCAACCTGCCGCCTGCGGACTCGAACACATAAACGCAAAATTCCGGCTCGTTTGTTAACGGTGCAGGGGTTCGGATAATTCTTCCCACAACGTTCGGTTGCGCTAATTTTTCCCGCAGTGAAATATTGCCGAGCACGCAAATATTTTCTTTTGCAAGAACCGCTTTCGTTGCGGCGGAAGAATGAAATTCTTTCAAAATCATTGCCGCTGAGCCGCTCTCATACACAAGATGCAAAAGGTCGCCGGATTCTGACGGTGGGAATTTCTCTTGCAACCAACCGGGAAGCGCCGGAAAAGGTTCTGCTGTGGAAAAATTGTTTGCAGGTTTCGCAGCCGTCTCTTCTGAACGTGCCTCACGTTGAACGGCGCATCCGGAGAAAGTCGCAAAAAGCCAGCAGCACGAGATAAAAAGAACAAGCAAAACGCGTGTCCGCTCTAAAATCTTCCGGAAGCGGACCTGCGATTTACCGGCGATATTTTTCTTCTTCAAGAACAAGCCGGAGAGAAATGCGGTGCGAATTCCCCAATTGGTCGGCGCCGTCGAACTTTGCAAACGCGTAATCAATATCGAGCTCCGGCAAATGGACCCCCGCGCCGAGCGTAAGATTACCGATATCGTTCATTCCGACGCGAAGAGCCGCTATCTGTTTGAATTCGTACTCAACGCCGCCATGCGGATCGAAGCTGACCGGACCGAGATGCGCCATCGCAGAATACTTCCTGTCCTCGAAGCGAATGTCAACATCAACCGCGGGGGCAAATCTTCCTCCCAAAAATTCAAAGGTGAATGCGCCGCCGACTTTGGCGGTCGGCGAGATCAATTCGTTCGTTCCGGTGCTCCACGCAACGAGTGTTGTTGTAACATCCTGAATATTTGCACCGAGCGTCAAATTTTCCGACGGCGTGCACAAGGCACCGAGATCGAACCCGATGCCGGTCCCGTGAAAATCCCCGATGTTTCTCCGGATCAACTTCAGGTTGGCGCCCCAGTAAAAATTTTCCGAGCGCTGTTTCGCATACGTGAAATATACCGCCCAATCCGCCGCATCGAAAAAGGTAATCTGGCTGTAGTCGGGTCTGATATCGGCACCGTCATTGAAAATTCCGTCGCCGTTAATGTCGTTCCATGCCTTGCGCGTGTCGGGAATTCCGTCTATGCCGAGCCGAAAGACACTCACGCCGAACGACGCTGCATTATATTCGATTTGTTTGTGACTCTCTCCGTACTCGTCAACCGCCGTTCGAGCCGATTCCTGATTGCTGCCGTACGGAAATGCAACGGCGCCGTAATCGTAATTCACCAGACTCCCGAACTGCTCGTCGTGCATGAGCGAAATTTCAGGATACACGATGCGCGCAAGACCCGCCGGATTCCAATATCCCGCGGTGACGTCGTTTGCCAACGCTACGTACGCACTTCCCATTCCCAGCGCTCTGCCGCCGACGCCGAGTGCCATAAATTCCCCCGCGTACTTGCCGATCTGAAAACCGCCGGCAAATGCTGAACAAGAAATAAAGAGGGAAAGGAAAATGAATGCAAGAAAACGATTGATCGGATTCATAGTGAAAGTCCCTTTGAAGCGGTTGCTTCCGT
>JAGWND010000065.1 GCA_028873075.1 Bacteroidota bacterium | reverse complement strand
TGTCTGGGGACCTTCTGATCAGGTTGGACCATTCGAGGCGATGCACATTATTCTGCCGTTGGATACAATTTTCGATAAAGAATATCTTTCAAAGTTCGATCCGAAAGCATTGGTTTACAGCCACGGACATTTGTACGCCATTGCCGACAAAATCGGAAATCATCTGATGTTAATTTACAATAAAGCCCTGCTGCATGATCCGCCAAAGACGATGGATGAGTTGATCGCCGACGGATTGAAGTTTGACAAGGCAACGAATGGACATGCTTTAGTTTGGAATTACACCGAACCGTATTTTTTTATTCCATTCCTGACCGGTTACGGCGGATGGGTAATAGATTCACTAGACAGACCAACTCTCGATACTCCTGCCATGGTACAGGCACTGCAGTTCATGAAAGACCTGCGAGATAAATATCGGATTATTCCCAAGTCGTGCGACTACGAGACTGCCGATGCGCTTTTCAAAGAAGGGAGCGCCGAGATGATCATCAATGGTCCATGGTCGTTTGGGAGTTACAAAAAAGCGGGGCTGAATTTTGGCGTTGCGAGAATTCCTTTTGTAAAAAAGACGGGGCTTTGGCCCGCGCCAATGGTTTCGCCGATGGCTTATTCAATCAATGCTTCGATCCCCTCATGGAAAATTCCTGAAGTTGTTAAATTTATAAAATTTCTGCTCAGTCCAGAAATCCAGCGTGAATTTACAATGCAATTTGCCACGATTCCGACTCGCACTGAAGTTTTTCATGATCCGTCAGTCCAAGCTGACGAAGTCATAAAAGGCTCAGAAGATGAGATGGAAGCCGGGAGACCAATGCCGATTGTGCCTGAACTGCGGGCAATCTGGGATGCAATGAGGCCGAGTTACCAGGCAGTGCTCGGCGGTACAGAAACTCCTGAACAGGCGGCGAAAGAAATGCAGAAGAATGCAGTGCTAAAAATTAAAGAGATGAACGAGTGAAGGCGCAAAGGGCAAAGAACAAAGCACGGAGAGCGCGCCCGGTTGTGACAGGCTTCAGCTCCCGTGCTCAAATTATGAGGGAGATCCACTACCGAGCCGATGAGCTTTCTCCCGCCGCTTTTGCGTACATCCTTGTACTTCCAGCCGCGATAGTTATGTTCGGGGTTGTCATCTATCCGTTTTTTTACAACGCGGTTCTCTCTTTTTCCAATATGAGTCTTCGCCATTTTAAGGACTGGCATATTGTCGGCTTACGTCAATATGAACAAGTTTTCAAGGAAAAAATATTTTATTCGGTTTTCTTCAAGACATTGATTTGGACTTTTGTCAATATACTGTTCCATGTTACAGTAGGAGTCGCGCTTGCAATTATTCTTAACAGGAAAATTTTCGGCAAAGCCTTGATCCGTACCTTGCTCATCCTGCCATGGGCAATTCCACAGGTGATTGCCGCTTTAACCTGGCGAAGCATGTTCAATTACGAATATGGAGCGATCAATCTTTTCATCGCGCACTTTTTTCACATGACGCCGATCGAGTGGCTTGGCAAACCGTTTGAGGCGTTCAGTGCCTGCGTCATCACGAACATCTGGCTCGGTTTTCCGTTTATGATGACGATTGCACTGGGCGGACTTCAGAGCATTCCGCAGGAGCTTTACGAAGCGGCGGACATTGACGGCGCATCGGGCTGGCAGAAATTCTGGACAGTCACTGTACCGTTATTGCGCCCCGTTATGATTCCCGCGATCACGCTCGGAATCATTTGGACATTCAACAACGTCAACATCATTTGGCTCGTGTCGAACGGAGGTGAACCATCGGATCAAACACACATACTCGTTTCATATGTTTACAAGGCGGCGTTCAATCTTTATCGCTACGGCTATGCCGCGGCATTATCGATGGTCATCTTCGCCATGCTTTTAATTTTCAGCTTATTCTTCTTGAAGAGGACGAGGGCGTCGGAGGCGGCGTACTGAATCATGAGGTCAAAAGTCGAAAATAAAAAATCAAAGATCATCAATCTCCTTCTCTATTTCATCGTGCTCGGTTTTACTCTCGCAGTTCTTTATCCGATAGTTAACGTCTTCAGCATTTCGCTTCGTCCTTCTGATAGACTGCTTTCAACTTCGCTGAAAATAATTCCTACGGATGCTTCGTTCCACGCTTACGATGTGTTGTTTACCCAAACTCCTTTCGTCCGTTGGTTTTTCAACTCCGTCATCATCGCCGTGGTCGTTACTTTGACAGGGGTGACGCTTGCGTCAACCGCAGGATACGCATTCAGCCGGTTCGAGTTTTACGGGAAAAAGAGTGCTATGGTAGGACTTCTCGTTACGCAGATGTTTCCGCCCACGATGCTTTTGCTTCCGATGTACATCATGCTTTTGAAATTGCATTTGATAAACAGCTATCTCGGCATCATCATCATTTACACTTCGACCGCCCTGCCGTTTTGCGTATGGCAAATGAAAGGATATTACGACACCATCCCGTTCAGTCTCGAAGAAGCGGCGCGCATTGATGGCTCGACACGCTGGGGAGCATTTACGAAAGTTGTGCTGCCGCTCGCGGCTCCCGCGCTCGTGATAACCGCACTTTTTTCTTTCATGACTGCATGGGCGGAATATGTTGTGGCGGCACAGGTGCTTCAGGATACAAGTTTGTTTACTCTTCCGCTCGGTTTGAAACAATTTGAGTCGAGCATGTCAACCGAGTGGGGGCTTTACGCGGCTGGCTCGTTGATCATCAGCATCCCCGTAGTTGTGCTGTTTCTGTTTTTGAGTCGCTGGCTGATTTCTGGATTAACGCTCGGCAGCGTGAAAGGGTGAAAGGAAAATACTCCCTTGACCAAGGATTGATATGAAAAAACCTCAACTTTCTTTCCGGCAAATATGGAACATGAGTTTCGGATTCATGGGGATTCAATTTGGTTTCGCACTTCAGAACGCTAATGTCAGCAGGATATTCGAGACGCTCGGTGCGAAGATAGATGCCATTCCGATTCTCTGGATAGCCGCGCCTGTGACTGGTTTGGTAGTACAGCCGATCATTGGACACATGAGCGATAGAACATGGAACAGGCTCGGCAGGCGGCGCCCATATTTTTTGACAGGTGCAATTTTAGCATCCATGGCATTATTTATCATGCCGAACTCGCCGGCTCTCTGGGTTGCGGCAGGGATGTTGTGGATCATGGATACCTCGATAAATATTTCTATGGAACCGTTCAGGGCATTTGTCGGTGATATGCTTCCTTCTGAGCAGAGAACCACCGGGTTTTCGATGCAAAGTTTTTTCATCGGAATTGGAGCGGTCATTGCTTCCGCGCTTCCGTACATCATGACGAACTGGCTCGGCGTAAGCAATACTGCATCGGAAGGTATGATCCCGCAATCTGTGAAGTTGTCGTTTTACATTGGCAGCTTGGTATTTTTCGCCGCCGTTTTGTGGACGGTGATAAGTTCTAAGGAATATCCACCGGAAGAATTAAGGAACTATAGCGAGCAAGATGTTGTCTCGGTTCACGATGTACGTTCCGGTGTCCGTTCAAAATTTATAAAAAATGGTTTGGTATGGACAATTGTCGGCATGTTGCTGTTTGCTGTTTTCTATTTTTTCGTTTATATGGATTATGGACTCGGGGTCTTCTTCGGCGGAATCGCAGCGTTCGGATTATTGCAGATTGTATCAGGTTTGATGTCGAAACGAGGCGGCGTATCGAACGGACTCGTGGTTGTCATGAACGATCTTTTCAATATGCCGAAGACCATGGTGCAGCTTTCTTACGTACAATTCTTTTCATGGTTTGCACTTTTCGCAATGTGGATTTACACGACTCCAGCGGTTGCGCACCATATCTACGGAGCGAACGATACAGCGTCAGCCTTATATAACGAGAGTGCAAACTGGGTTGGCGTTTTGATGTCGGTTTACAACGGCTTCGCGGCAGTGATGGCGTTTGTGCTCGTTTGGCTCGCTAAGAAAACCAACAGGAAGATGGTACACTCGATCAGCTTGATTTTCGGCGCGCTCGGTTTATTGTCGTTTTATGTTATCAAAGATCCGAAGCTCCTTTTGGTTTCCGAGCTTGGAATCGGTTTAGCATGGGCTTCTATACTCGCGATGCCGTACGCAATTTTGACCGGCTCTCTGCCCGTAGAGAAGATGGGGACGTACATGGGGATATTTAATTTCTTCATCGTCATTCCGCAGATAACTGCGGCGGCAATTCTTGGTTTTTTCGTTCGAAGCCTGTTCCATGGCGAGGCAGTTTATGCATTGCTGCTTGGTGGTGCGTCCATGGCCGTGGCTGCGATGCTGGTGATGAGGGTGGAGGATAAAGGATAGCACACGGCAAACCGACAAATGAACTATTGAACCCATTGCACAAAACAACGGAGATTGCTTCGTCGTTTCACGCCTCGCAATGACATGCGTCGTTTTTTTTATGAAAGCCTCGATGTAAAAGTTGCGTCTGCAATGTACATCTCGTTACACTCGAAGCAAAAAGTGAAAAATTTTTGCACCATTATTTTGTATATTAACTACGCTCACCGCGCAATCACAAAGTATCAGTGATAGCATAGAGATGAAATCTGCGAATGACATTTATCCTCGTTCGGGCGAAACGTTGTACCTGAACATTATTTGGCACCAGCATCAACCGCTCTATCTTGATCCTGCTTCCGATCAGTTGCAGGGACCGTGGGTGCGTACGCACGGAACAAAAGATTACTACGACATGGCTTCGATTTTAGAAAAGTATCCGAATGTTCATTACAACGTGAATTTGACATCGTCGCTGTTGCTCCAGCTTCAGCGCTATTATGTCGAGCGTTTGAAGCCGTATGTAGACGTGAAAAAAAATTGTGTAGATGCTGCAGCATTTTTCAAAAAATGGAAAGGGAAAACGGACCCATGGATTGATCTGGCGCTGAAGCCGACAAAAGATTTTGATTCCACCGATTTGGATTTCCTTCTTCACAAGGTGTGGAATGCATTCGGCATCGGCGAAGTCATGCTTGCCCGCGTTCCGCAATACAAGGCTTTGAGAGAAAAATTTGTGAAAAAAGCCCGCTTCAAAGAGCAAGAATTGCGCGAGATTAAATTCTGGTTCTTTCTTGCATACTTCGATCCCGATTTTTTCGAAAATCGCGTTACACTTGCCGATAGTTCGGTGATTGACCTCACCGATTTTGCCGAGAAGAAAAACGACGGAAAATATTATCTCAAAAGGACGATTACAGAAAAGGACTGCAATCGCATCGTTGCCGAAACGTACAAAATTCTTTCCAACATCGTTCCGATTCACAAGAAGCTGATGTATCATCCGGATTCACATACCGGACAAATAGAAGTTGCCACAACGCCCTTTTATCATCCGATTCTTCCTTTACTCTTCGATTCTGACTTGGCCCGTGTCTGCCAGCCGCACGACGCGATGCCGAACAGATTTCATTATCCGCAGGATGCGGACGCGCAGGTTGCGAAAGCGGTGGAATTCTATACGAAAACGTTCGGTCAACCTCCGTCCGGGATGTGGCCCGGCGAAGGTGCAGTTGCGCAGGAAGTCGTCCCGGTTTTCGGAGCGAATGGCATTCAATGGATTGCCACCGATGAAAAAATACTTGCCCGCTCGACACCGCATAATCAGCCGAAATATTATCCGTATGCTGTGTTTACCGATCATGGTGAGGAAGATTCTGTGATCGTCGTGTTTCGCGACACGGATCTTTCCGATAAAATCGGATTCACGTACCAGACCTATCACGGCGAAGATGCGGCTGACGATTTTATCACAAGCATTCTACGTTACGCTCCTCAAAAAGTTGAAAGCCAGGCCGAAGGCATGGGAGAGCCGGATCGCTTGCTCACGGTGATCCTCGATGGAGAAAATGCGTGGGAGTGGTACCGGTTAGATAACGACGGGAAAGAGTTTCAAAATGCGTTATACCGAAAGCTGAGCGCTTTGTATAAAACGAAACAAGTCATCACCGTTACAATGTCCGAGTTCATTCACGGCAATCCGCTTCGCAATGTCCCGCCGCATCCTATTGCTTCGATGAGAAGACTCGAGTCACTGTATCCAGGTTCGTGGATCAACGCAAATTACGACACATGGATCGGTGAAGATGAAGAAAACCGTGCATGGAATTATTTGTTGACCGCAAGAGAAGACTTGGGGAAATCCGGAATACCGCAGCCAAATCCGAAAGCCGATTCGCCGAAAGAAGGGACTAAAATTTCGTTTGCGTTCAAAGCGTGGGAAGAAATGTATGCGGCGGAAGGCTCGGACTGGTTTTGGTGGTACGGCACCGATCAAACTGCGCCCGCCGGCGATAAGCCGTTTGATCTCGCGTACATCACGCACTTGAAAAATATTTATGCGTTTGCGTCTAGAGGGGGCGGGAAAATGCCTGTACGCGACTTCGAACCGATTATCATTGAAACCAACAATAGTTCTAAACCGGCGCAAGGAACGATGGCGCAGAGCCGTCATGATTCCGTCACAGTTGTTTTTCAATGCGATGCCCGCGGAATTTACGTCCGAAAAGGAATGTACATTGCCGGAAATCAGGAAGCGCTCGGTTTATGGACTCCGAACGCCGTGAAGATGTATGATGATGGAACGCACGGCGACACCTGTGCGAGCGACAGCATTTGGACAGTTGAGTTCACTTTTCCAATCGGAACGGAGCTTCAATACAAATTCACGAACAGCGGACCGCACGGGCAGTGGATGCCCGGTGAAGAATTTCCCGGAGAGAATCGAACAATTTATCTTGATGGCACGACCGACCGCGTTGTATTGATGGATGTGTTTGGGAAGAAGTGATGATGCTTTGTCGCTAAGCTGCTGGTTGGTTACAGGTTTGATATTAGGAAGCGTGAAAGGGAAGAGAAATGAAATTCTACACGGAATATCTCGTCTTCAACACGAAGAAACATCGTGAGTTCATCAACATCACTGAGGATGTTGAGAAAATTTTAGCAAAGAGCAGTATTCAAGAAGGCATGATTCTCGTTTCTGCTATGCACATTACCGCATCGGTCTATGTAAATGATGCGGAGCAGGGATTGATTCAAGATATTGACGAATGGCTTGAACACCTTGCGCCGTTCAAACAAGAGTACCGTCATCACAGAACAGGTGAAACGAACGGCGATGCGCATTTGAAAAGCCTTCTCATGCATCATGAAATCATTGTTCCTGTAACAAGCGCTCGATTGGATTTTGGTCCGTGGCAGCAAATTTATTATGCTGAATTCGATGGTCAGCGTTCCAAGCGAGTGATTGTGAAGGTGATGGGGGAGTAATAATTGAACTTCCGGAGTCTTTATGGACGCGGGAGTTTGGTAATGTTACATTTCAAAAGCAAAGTCATAAAGTCATAGTGAGCAAGCCCCGCAGGGGCGCGTCGAACCATGAACCCTTCGACTCTCCCGACAAAAAACGTCGGGATCGCTCAGGGCGGCTATATCTTTTGGTGAGGAAGAAATCAAACTGTAACACTACTGGGGTTTTTTCGACTTGCGTAATGTAGTTCGATTCGTTATATTGAAATACAATTTCAGGAAATCTCATGAAATATCTCTTTCGCTTCGTTGCAGCGGTTGTTTGTCTGTCTTCGGCGCTGGAAGCCGAGAATGTTTCGTCGTTGCACGTCAGCGTAGATATGGGGGAGTACCGGGGAGATTCGACATCGGCGTATGTTGAGGTATATTATTCCTTCGATGTTACTCATCTGAAATTTGTGAAAAAGGACAGCACGTATCTCAGTCAAGCTGTGATACGCGCATATTTCAAAAATTCCGCCACCGATTCAATCGTCGCTGCGCAGGCATTCCGTATCCCATTTTCAGTGAACGATACTTCAGTTCTCGGATCGTCGCGCTATTATGTTGACGTTCTCGGTTTTCTGCTGAAACCCGATGTGTACCGGTTGTACTTTGCAGCGACAGACGGCAATGATGCGAACCGAGGCGACAGCATTTCCTTCCCGATAGAAATTCATCCGGTTGAGGGCCGGCATCTTACCGAAAGCGATCTTGAGCTTTGTTCTTCAATCATCGAAAAAGAAAAAGAAGCGAATGACAGGTTCTACAAAAATACGTTGGAAGTGAAGCCGAATCCTTCCCGCTTATACGGCGATGGGCAGCCTGTTCTTTTTTACTATACTGAGTTGTACAATCTTCTGACAAATCGGTCGAAGAATTATTACACAAAAATTTCCGTCGTGAATTCTCTTGGCAACGAAGTGATCTCTCAAGAGCGGACCAAACAAAGAGTCCATGAATCGAGCGTCGAAGTGGGCACAATCAATGTGAACAAGTTGAGAACGGGAGCTTACACGTTGACGTTTTCAGCGACGGATTCCATTGATGCAACCGTTGCAAGCGCCTCAAAGAGGTTTTTTGTCTATAATTCGTCCCTGCCGATGGAAGATGTTTCTTCCGGTGCCGGCGGTTCGGTGATGGGAAGCGAATATGCCGCGATGTCTGAGAATGAGTTGGATAATGAATTCAACGAAGCCCGGTACATTGCGACGCGCGATGAAATTGGACAGTACAGCAAGCTGAAAGGCGCCGACGCAAAGCGTAAAATGTTGTACGAGTTTTGGAAGAAACGCGACCCCGACCCTTCGACCTCCGTGAACGAAGAGAAAGTCGAATACATGAAACGCTTGACGTATGTCAACGAAGCGTACAAAACCGCCTACAAGCCCGGATGGAAAACGGATCGAGGAAGAGTATATATCGTGTATGGACCGCCGGATGAAGTTGACCGTCATGCAAACGAGATTGATATGAAGCCGTACGAGATCTGGCGCTATAATTCAATTCAAGGAGGCGTTGAGTTCGACTTCGGAGACAGGACGGGCTTTTCCGATTATATTTTGCTGAATTCTACAGACCGCGACGAGCTTCACGACGATTCGTGGATGGATCAGCTGCGAGCACAATGAACTTGTAGATTGAGGAAGTAGTTGTAAGTACCTTTAATTCTATCCAGCGAGATAGAAAAGGAAAGAATCAGTGTGAACGACATTATTATTTTTTTATGGACCCGCTCAAGATTCATCATGAATCCGGTGCGGGTTTTTTATTGAAAGAAACGCAATGTCATCAGAACGGCATATTGTAGATGCTTCGGGGTTCACGCGCACAGTGAACCGTCTTGCGCATGAAATTGTAGAGCGCCACCGGGGCGCCGGGACGCTTGGCATCGTAGGCATTCGTACGCGCGGCGACTACCTTGCTCGACGTATTACGGCAAAAATTGCAGAGATGGAACATGTCGAAGTTCCTCTCGGTATGCTCGACATTACTCTCTATCGCGATGACCTTCGCGGGAGACTGTCTCAGCCGCAGCTAAAAACAACTGACATTTTATATGACATTTCGGAAAAGAATATTATCCTTGTTGACGATGTTTTGTACACCGGGCGCACTGTGAGGTCGGCACTGAACGCGCTTATGGACATCGGCAGACCGGCGACGATCGAGCTTGCCGTGTTCGTGGATCGCGGTCACCGGGAATTACCGATTAAAGCAGATTTTGTAGGAAAAAATATTCCGACGATGACGAATGAAGAAGTGAAAGTAATGATGAACGAAGTGGATGGACAGGATGCCGTCGTTGTTCAACAAAAATTGTAACTGTAATAGAACTATATCATGAAACTTTCAAGCAGACATTTGCTTGGCTTATACGGAATGCCCGCTGAGGACATTGAACTCATCCTTGAAACGGCAACATCGTTCAAAGAAATTTTGAATCGCCCGATCAAGAAAGTTCCGACCTTACAAGGCAAAACAATCGTCAATCTTTTTTTTGAGAACTCGACACGCACGAGGATTTCTTTTGAATTGGCTGAACGCCGTCTTTCTGCCGATGTGGTGAATTTTTCTGTTGCCGGCTCCAGTGTCAGCAAAGGAGAGACATTGAAAGACACCGCCCGCAATATCGAAGCGATGAAGATTGACATGGTCGTGCTACGGCACAGCGCCGCAGGGACACCGAACTTTCTCACACAAGTTGTGAAATCGAATGTCGTCAATGCCGGCGACGGACTTCATGAACATCCGACACAGGCACTGTTGGATATGTACACGCTCAAAGAAAAATTCGGGAGGTTGGAAAACCTTCGCGTCTGCATTGTCGGCGATATAGCGCACAGCAGAGTTGCGCTATCGAACATTTACGGTCTCATAACAATGGGCGCCGCTGTTTCTGTCTGTGGGCCGGCCACGCTCATTCCCCGCGAGATTGAAAAACTCGGTATAAAAGTTTTTCACCGCATAGATGATGTGATACCGAAAGTTGATGCTTTGAACGTGCTCCGCATTCAATTAGAGCGGCAAGCCGGCGGCATGTTTCCGACTTTGCGTGAGTATCATAGATTCTTCGGTGTTACTAAAGACAGGCTCGGTCGTGCGGAGCATCCAATTACAATCATGCATCCTGGTCCTATCAACCGCGACGTTGAACTCTCAGCCGACGTAGCTGACGGACCCCATTCTGTAATTTTAGAACAGGTTCTTAATGGAGTAGCTGTTCGAATGGCGGTACTATATCTTCTTGCTCCTATGTGATTGTTATCGTAATTTTACTAACTATACTGAATTAAAAGATTTATATGCCTAACTTAATTTTATTTCGAGATGGAAGATTGATTGAGCCGCTTTCCCAAGTCGATTCTAAGGTAGATATTCTCGTGAAAGATGGAATAGTTGAATCAATCCGACCTTCCATCAACCCGAAAGATGAGTATCGTGTTGTCGGTCTTAAGGATAAAATCATTTGTTCAGGCTTTATGGATATGCACGTTCATCTGCGCGAGCCGGGTTTTGAGCATAAAGAAACAATTGAAACCGGAACGCTTTCGGCAGCATTTGGCGGTTTTACTGCGGTTTGCTGCATGCCGAACACAAATCCTGCAATAGATGATGAGTCAATTGCCCTTTTTGTTCAATCGCAAGGTAAGAAGGCAAACGGCGGCATCGTGGATGTGTACCCGATCGGAGCAGTTACAAAGAGGAGAGAGGGAAAAGAGCTTGCTCCGATTGCCGAGCTTGTGCAGGCGGGAGCAGTAGGTTTGAGTGACGATGGTTTGCCTGTAGCTGATGCTGAAGTGATGCGCCGCGTGTTTGAGTATGCGGGAATGTTTGGTGTTCCTGTAATTCAGCACTGCGAAGAGACCTCTCTTTCTAAACACGGGGTCATGAATGAGGGGCTCGTTTCAACTTCGCTCGGACTTCCCGGCATTCCCTCAATTGCAGAGGAAGTGATGATTGCACGCGATATGATGTTATCGGAATATACGACTGGTCGTTATCATGTTGCTCATATCAGCACGGCAGGTTCGGTTGAATTGGTGCGGACAGCGAAGAAACGAAACAACCGCGTCACGTGTGAAGTAACCCCGCATCATTTTACGTTGGACGATGAAGCCGTTCGCTCTTTTAACACAAACACAAAAATGAATCCGCCGCTGAGAACGCACAAGGATGTTGAGGCAATCAGGGAAGGACTCCGCGACGGAACAATAGATGTCATTGCAACCGATCACGCGCCGCATTCGTTGGATGAAAAAGAAGTTGATTTTATTCAAGCTCCGTTTGGAATAATCGGATTGGAATCCGCCGTAGGTTTGGCATTGACGGAATTGGTTCACACAGGGTTTCTTTCTCTCCCGCAGTTGATAGAAAAATTTTCTGTCAATCCAAGGCGAATTGTCGGTAAAGAAATCAGCATTGAAGAAGGGGCGGAAGCGAATTTCACATTCATAGACCCGAAGGCAGAATGGAAAGTTGACGTTGCATCCTTCAAATCGAAGTCGAAAAATTCTCCGTTTGATGGACGAACCCTGAAAGGCAAACCGGTTGGAATTATGAATCACGGTCAATTACTCTTATATTGAGATATGGAAATTGTTAGGTCGGAGGTATTGTCACGTTATCCAGACATCGTATTCGGAATGAGTACACGCCAAGGCGGTGTAAGTCCCGGCAAGCTTGGTTTGAACTTGAGCTTTAACGTTGGCGACGAGCGTGCAAATGTCGAAGAGAACAGGAACAGATTTTTTCATGCGCTGCAAATTTCTGAATCGTCAATCGCCTTCCCCGCACAATGTCATTCAGACAAAATACAAACGGTTACGAACGCCGGCAGATTTGAATCGTGCGACGGTCTGATGGCCCAAAAAGAAAATGTTTTTCTTGCCGTCAGCGTTGCCGATTGTGTTCCCGTTTTTTTGTTTGATAGAAATACGAAAACCGTTGCCGCTGTTCACGCCGGATGGCGTGGAACACGGTCACGTATCCTTGAACGGGCGGTACAAAACATGATTGAAGAATTTTCTGTCAATCCTCGTGATCTTGTCGCCTTTATCGGTCCGTCTGCAGGCTCGTGTTGTTATGAAGTCGGAGAGGAAGTAGCGTTGGAATTTACTCCGGAGTTCATTACCGAAAGCGAAAACCGTAAATTTAAATTGGATTTGAAATCTGCAAACCGTTCTCAGCTTTTGAAAGCAGGAGTTTTCATAGAGAATATCGAGGTTCATCCTTCCTGCACGATTTGTCACCCGGAGCGATTTCATTCGTACCGGCGTGACGGCAAAGCATCGGGTAGGATGTTGGGGGTGATCGGGATGAAACTCACAGTCGAAGAAGAGGTACAAAAATTGTAAGGGATGCCATGTGCGGAATTGTTGGATATATCGGTAATAAGCAAACTGCTCCGATTTTGTTTGAAGGGTTGAGGCGTTTGGAATATCGGGGATACGATTCGGCCGGAATCGCTCTTCTTCAGAACAGTCGGCTTGTAGTTAGAAAAAAAATAGGGAAAGTTTCTCAGCTAGAAGTATCCTTTGGAGCTGAAAAAGAGAACATTGCACTTGGAACGAGTGTTCTCGGCATCGGGCATACGCGTTGGGCAACGCACGGAACACCGAGCGATATCAATGCTCACCCGCACACCGATTGTAACGATGAAATCGCTTTGATTCACAACGGCATTATTGAAAATTACGGCGCTATTCGTACAAAGCTCGAAAAAGAGGGGCACGTTTTCAAATCTGCGACCGACACGGAGGCCCTTGTGCATTTGATCGAAGAGATGAAAAAATACAGCGGCGATTTGGAAACGGCAGTGCGGTTAGCGTTGCGGCAAGTTGAAGGAACGTACGGCATCGCCGTTATTTCTTCAGCCGAGCCCGATAAAATTATTGCAGCGCGAAAAGGAAGCCCGCTCATCATCGGCGTCGGCGATCAGGAAAACTTTCTTGCATCAGACGCTTCGGCGATTGTTGATCACACGCGAAAGGTGGTCTATCTCGAAGACGGTGAAATTGCGGTGCTCTCGAAGAATTCGATTGATACGAAAACGATTGACAACAAAATGACAACGAAGCAGGTCGAACAAATAACATTCGATCTTGCACAGATTGAAAAAGGGGGATTTCCTCATTTCATGCTGAAGGAGATTATGGAGCAGCCGGAAACGCTGCGCAATGCAATGCGGGGAAGAGTGCTGCGCGAAGAGGGAACTGTAAAGCTCAGCGGGCTCAGCGATGTGAAATCCGTTCTTGAACATGCGCAGCGCATCATTATTGCTGCGTGCGGAACTTCCTGGCATGCCGGTCTTGTCGGCGAATACATGTTGGAGCATTACGGAAAAATTCCCGTTGAGACGGAATATGCTTCGGAGTTTCGCTATCGCAATCCGATCGTGAAGCCGGGCGATGTTGTTTTTTTGATTAGCCAAAGCGGGGAAACCGCGGATACGCTTGCCGCATTGCGTGAAGCAAAACAAAAAGGAGCGGCCGTGTTAGGCATTTGCAATGTTGTCGGAAGCACGATTGCGCGTGAAAGTCAGGGAGGAGTGTATATTCACGCCGGACCGGAAATCGGCGTTGCTTCGACAAAGGCGTTCACATCGCAGCTTGTTGTTCTTGCACTTATTACACTGATGATCGCGCGTCAGCGCGGCTTGCCGGAAGAAGAGGGGCGGAAGATTTGCGCGCAGCTTTTGGAACTTCCCGGGAAAGTGGAAACGATTCTCCAGGGTGCGGAAGAAATAGAAAAGGTTGCTGAGGAGTTCAAAGACAATTCCAACTTTTTGTATTTGGGGCGCGGTTATAATTTTCCTGTTGCGTTGGAAGGAGCGCTGAAGCTGAAGGAGATTTCGTACATTCACGCGGAAGGCTATCCCGCCGCGGAAATGAAGCACGGTCCCATTGCGCTTATTGATAACAACATGCCTGTCGTTGTCATCGCTCCGAGGGACCGGACGTACGAAAAAATCATTTCGAATATCGAGGAAGTCAAAGCACGCCGCGGCAGAGTGATTGCGATTGTCAATGAAAGGGATTCACATATCGCGTCGCTTGCCGATTATCTTATTCAAGTTCCGAAAACAGTTGACGTTCTTTCACCGGTGCTTACCATTATTCCTCTTCAGCTTCTTGCATATTACATTGCAGTGAAACGCGGATGCAATGTTGATCAACCGCGTAATTTAGCGAAGAGTGTAACGGTGGAGTAAAGATTGATTTTCGGCAAAAAAT
>JAGWND010000306.1 GCA_028873075.1 Bacteroidota bacterium | reverse complement strand
GACGAAAAACCAATGATTGAGTCATAAGGCTGTATTTTCGGGAAAATCGGAGTTCACTTCTCCGATTTTTCTTTGTACAGAATCACTGTGAACGACAAAATTGAAATAACATTTCCCGACGGAAACAAAAAAGAATTCGACAAGGGAATTACCGGCGCGCAAATTGCGCAAGGCATCAGCAACGGACTTGCAAAGAATGCTTTGTCAGTCAGCGTGAACGGGGAAGTCTGGGACCTGTCCCGTCCAATTTCGCAGAACGCGGCAATCAAGATAAATACATGGAATGATCCCGAAGGTAAATCAACATACTGGCACAGCTCTGCGCACTTAATGGCGGAAGCGGTTGAGTCATTGTTTCCCGGAACAAAATTCGGTATCGGTCCTGCAATCGAAAACGGATTTTATTACGACCTCGATCTCGGTGATCATTCATTGAGTACCGATGATCTCGCTGCGATAGAAAAGAAAATGACGGAGCTTGCCAAGAAAGATTCACCGTACGAACGTCGAGAGGTGGAGTGGCAGGAAGCGGTGAACTACTTCACAAAAAAAGACGATCCGTACAAGCTCGAATTGCTGAACGAGTTCAAAGGTGAGCGCATCAGCATGTACCATCAGGGAAATTTCACTGACCTTTGTTACGGCCCGCATCTTCCTTCGGCGGGAAAAATTAAATTCATCAAGCTGCTGAATGTTGCCGGGGCGTACTGGCGCGGGAATGAAAAAAATAAAATGCTTCAGCGCATTTATGGAATCACATTTCCGACGAAGCAAGAGCTTGACGATTATCTCTTCCGTTTGGAAGAAGCAAAGCGGCGCGATCACAGAAAGCTAGGCGTTGAATTGGAGATTTTCCACCTGACGCCGAAAGTCGGCTCGGGACTTCCGTTGTGGCTTCCGAAAGGTACAATTATCCGGGAAACTCTGGAGCAATTTCTCCGCGAAGAACAGCGCAAGCGCGGCTATCTCCCCGTTATCACGCCGCACATTGCAAATCTTGAATTGTATAAAACTTCGGGGCATTATCCGTATTATAAAGATTCTCAATTTCCGCCTATTGCTCTGGAAGACGGAGAACAATTCTTACTCAAGCCGATGAACTGTCCGCATCATCATCAAATCTATTTGGCGAAGCCGCGTTCGTACAGAGATTTGCCGCTGCGCCTTGCTGAATTCGGTACCGTGTATCGCTATGAACAATCCGGCGAAATGAACGGGCTTACACGTGTTCGTGGCTTCACGCAGGATGACGCTCACATTTATTGCGCGCACGATCAGCTTAAAGATGAAATCCGCAGCACGGTAGAATTGACACAACTCGTCTTCAAAACATTCGGGATGGATGTGAGCACCCGGTTGTCGTTCCGCGATGATGTTCATGTTGAAAAATACGGCGGCGATGTTGCGTTCTGGATTCAGGCACAGGACGAAATCAAACATGTTGCCGATGAGATGAAGCTTGATTATTTTGTAGGTATCGGCGAAGCGTCGTTCTACGGTCCGAAGATTGATTTCATGGTGAAAGATGCGATCGGGCGGACATGGCAGTTAGGAACCGTGCAGGTTGACTATGTGATGCCGGAGCGGTTTCAACTTGAATACACCGGTGCCGATGGACAAAAACATCGTCCGGTTATTATTCACCGCGCGCCGTTCGGCTCCATGGAGCGCTTCATCGGAATTCTCATCGAACACTACGCCGGCGCATTCCCGACATGGCTTGCACCGGTTCAAACAGCGGTGCTGCCGATTACTTCGGCACAGGAAGAATATGCAAAAACAATTGCAGAAAAACTTCGCTCGACCGGCATTCGAGTTGAGGTGGATGAACGGAACGAAAAAGTCGGTTACAAAATTCGCGATTGGGAATTGAAAAAAGCCCCGTACATGCTTGTGCTCGGAGAAAAAGAAAAAAATTCCGGGAACGTGTCTGTTCGTCAGCACAAGAAAGGCGATCTGGGTTCCATGCCTTTCGATCAGTTTGTCAAGGTTATAAAGCAGGAAATTGAAACAAAATCTGTCACAATGTAGGAGATACTCATATTAAAAGCAGAGGGCCTCGTATTAACGAAGAAATTCGCGCGCCGTTTATTCGCGTGATTGATGATAACGGCCAACAACTCGGCGTGATGACGCCGAGAGAAGCGATGGTTATTGCACAGAACAAGAGCCGCGATTTGATTGAAGTTGTTCCCAATGCAAATCCGCCTGTGTGTAAGGTAATGGATTTCGGGAAATACAAATATGAGTTACAAAAGAAGGAAAAACTTCAGAAAAAGCATCAGCATGTTACACTTGTGAAGGAACTTCGCTTTCACCCGAATACGGACGTCCACGATTTCGAATTCAAAGCGAAGCATGCGCTTCAGTTCCTTGCCGATGGACACAAAGTAAAGGCGACCGTTATTTTCAAAGGAAGGGAAATTACATACAAGGAAAAAGGAGAAGAAGTTCTCAACAGATTGATTGAGCGCCTTTCAACAGTTGCTAAAATTGACCAGCCGGCACACATGGAAGGGCGAGCATTGATTATTATGTTCGCACCGGATAAATCTGTAAAATCAAAACCCGAATCTAAAACAACTGAGAAACTCAAGAATACTCAAAAGGTAGATC
>JAGWND010000064.1 GCA_028873075.1 Bacteroidota bacterium | reverse complement strand
GGTTGCTACCTAGCAGGTCGCTCAAGCGGACCCCGTATAAAAACATTACGCCGCTGAGCTCCAAGGTTGTTAGGACGCTTGTTTTGTAAAAGCAATATTGCATTAACAAAATCAACATCTCGGTTTACATAAAATTTATAAGGAGACGATATTAATGGTCATGACTATCCTTGAAGCACGGGTTGCAACCGATAAGTCAATCCTTTTGGAAGAGGCATACAATCAAGGGATCAAGCGATTGGATGTTGGCATTATGCAAACATTTCTATCTCGGAACTCGAAGGACCCGGGTTTATGGCAGATTGTTACTGTATGGCAAAACCGTGATGTTCTGGAGGCAATGCGCCAATCAGGTAATATTCCTCGCGGAGTTCAAATGTTTCGAGCTGCGGATGCAGAACCCGTATTATCGGTGTTTGATGTCGTAAATAATGCAATTGTCTCGACATAAGTTGAGATTTATTAGTCCGGATTAAATTAGTCAACCTTTATTCAAAGGAAAAAAGACATTTCAAGTGTTCTAACCGATCGCTCCAACTGACGGCAGTTTTTTTTCCGTTCTGTCAGCGTGCAAAAATCTATGATAAAATCGGTTGTTACATTTTTTGTTTTGTTATTTCTTGGGTACTCCGGCGCGTCTGCTCAGTACTTGTCAACCCGCATTATCACGGAGAAGGGTGTTTACCTTTTTGGGCCTTCACTCGTTGAGGCAGACACGCTGCCTCTTGAGCAGGGGGAAGCGCTGGACGATTTTTCCTATTATGGCAACAAGATTGCTGTATTTGCAAGAAGCAGAGGCCTGACGTGTGAATATGTTTCCGAGCGAACCATCAAAATCCGGTTTGCGTCAAAAAAGTTCTATACGGTTAATCGCGACTCCGTGGAGTTTGGAACGATTTTCACCGATGGAACGAACGAGCCGTTAGTTCTTAAGTACGTCGTGACCGACACTGAACTTGAGGAAAAGTGCAAAGAATATTTCAAGCTTAAGTAGCAGCCGCTTGACCTGCTAAAAAAGTGTTTTTGAAATACAAATACTATTATGGAGGAGAGAAAAGTGAACGCAGATGAATTCCATGCACCGGATGTGAAGCCAGAGGATAAAACAAATTACCATTTCAGGTTTCACCGCGCTTATAAACATCTGGACTCGACATTCGGAAATAACTGGTTCGGGTTAAAGGCAGAAAATTTTGCGCGCTTTTTCGGCACGCCGTTTTTTCTTGTTGCTCAGACCATCATTGTTTTCTTTTGGATTGCACTCAATGTTCTCGGGCTTACGGTATTTGATAAATATCCGTTCATCTTATTGAATCTTGCGTTCAGTTTGCAGGCAGCTTATGCGGCGCCGCTTATCTTGCTTGCGCAGACACGTCAGGCAGACCGGGATAAAGCCCATGCTGAGGCTGACACGATGCACAGAGAAGCCTTGGCGCAGGCGAGCGAACAGCGTTCAGTGATTGCCAGCCAACAAAGCGCGTTGATTCTTGAACTCTTAAAAAAGAATACCGAGCTTACGGAAACCACCAAAAACCTCAGCATGCGCATTGAAACGCTGACTGCGGAGCTGCATAATAAATTTATCAGCAGTGAATCCGGCGCCGCAGGGAATGAAGCATAACAATTTTAATAATCTGCATCTCACAAAAAAGTCAAAAAATATGAAACCGATATTTTACTTGCTTCTTATTTCCATTGTTATTCTCTTTAGCTCTTGCCGGATTTCCCCGCGCCAATCGTCAGAGCGATTAAAGAGCGTAGCGGATGCGTATGTTTATGCGTGGAATACAGGAAATCTGGATACGCTCGATGCTATTTGCGATTCTGCCGTCGTTCGTTATGACGGAATTGCGCCCGGGTACGAATACCGCGGTCTGCAGGCGTTCAAGCGTTTTATTTTTAATTACCGGACGATGTTTCCTGATTTCAAACTTGTCGTAGAGAAAGAATTTTTTGTTGACAATCAGGCAATATTGCGGTGGGTTGTTTCAGGGACGAACACCGGTCCCGGATTTTTGCCTCCGACCGGTAAATCTTTCAGGCTGAGCGGAATAAGCATCCTGCAGTTTAACGATGGCAAGCTGACCGAGGACCAAAGCGAAAGCGACGGACTTTATTTTATGGAGCAATTGGGTTATACGCTGGTGCCTCCGGCAAATTAAAACTCCGTATTGTAGTTGTAATTCATTGTTGTTATATTTCTGCCGGATGTTGAAAGGAGGTTATGGTTATAAAAACACTTCTTCTTACGTCTTGCGTTTTTCTATATTTCCCCGCAAGGCGACACTTTAGTTTTGGCAGATAATTGTATGGATTGCTTTACATATTTTTATGTGAGAATTCGGTGAAGAGAAAAGATGTGGGCATCTCTAAAAATTGCTTGCTCGCAAGAAAAATGTCGCGCTGGGCGAAGTCGAAGCGTGATTCTTGTAAGAAAATGTGGTTCGACGGAGTTTATCCCGCAAGGCGGGGCTCACCACAACTATATTTTTGTTTTTAGAGATGACCATGTGATATTTCTTGTTGAGGGTAAAAAAATTAAATAAACAAAGGGACCTATATGAAATATATTGCCTTCGTTTTTCTTGCGCTCACTCTTATTTTTTCACAAAATTCTTTTTCTCAAACAGAATCACCTAGAGGGAAAGTGGGATTGGTCTTTTCATTTTCCGGCTTCAATTTAAGCGGAGGGGTGGGAGCGAAATATTGGATGTCGTCTGCGACGGCAGTGCGCCTTAATTTTCACGGCAGTTACTCGAAGAATTCCAATAATAATTACAGCACCTCTTCCGCCTCGGTTGCTCTCGGTGAAGAAAATCATTTTAAGGTAACGAACGGCGTGTCGCCGTATGTTGGCGTTTCTCTTGGCTACACACGCCGGATTTATGCATCGTCTTTTTCCAATGAATTTGACGCTAACGGATTTGTCGGTGTCGAGTTTTGGGTTTACAAAAGCGTAACGTTGTCGGGCGAACAAGGATTCTTGGCAACATATTCTAAATATTCGACCGATTCGTTCTATTCCCTTGATGTCTCGACTTCAACCTCATCGTTGCTTTTATCGGTTTATTTTTAGTCTGACGGAAAATATTGTCAACGATGAAATCCATGCGCGGCATTAAACGGGAATACAACGAACGGAAAAAGCCGGCAAGCGTTTTTATAGTGAAGAACACCGCCGGCGGAAAGTGCTGCTCAATCTTAATTCTCCGATCTACAATCTAAAATCTTGCACGTGTACGAATCCCGTCATCAACAGCCGATAACTCCGCGCCACTTCCGGCGCCGAGTGCTGAAACATTTTCTGTTTGCTTCCGTACTGATTGCCGGATCCCTTTTAATGGGAATGTGCGGCTATCGTTTTTTCGAACGCCTTTCATGGACGGATTCGTTTCTCAACGCATCTATGCTGTTGGGGGGAATGGGTCCGATTGCATCTCCGCAGACAGAGTTGGGGAAGTTGTTCGCGGGTTTCTATGCGCTCTATTCAGGATTGGTGTTCCTCATTGCGGTAGGAATTATCGCCGCACCCGTTTTTCACCGGATGCTGCATTTGTTCCATTGGAGCGACAGGGAGAATCTTTAAGTCGCCGAGTCGTTAGGACGAATTTTCTGTTCAACTTCTCGAATACTCAACGACTTTTCTGCTCATTGACTTTCTTGCTTCTCTTCGCATTACTTCGTACTTTGATTCGTCTTTTTCAAGTCCCGATGCCCGCAAAAAGGCGGATTCGGGGGATTTTTGCAGGATTTTCATGGCTCAACGACCCCAATTTGTTATCGGAATGGATGGCGGCGGTACCAAAACAGCCGCAATTATAGCAAATCTTCACGGCGACATTCTCGCGGAACACACTGCAGGACCTTCAAATTTCCAGATCATTGGCGTCGAAGAAACAGCGCGGGTTCTTTTTTCCTTGATCAAGTCGTGCTGTGATTCTGCCGGCTGCAATTTCAGCGATATTTCTGCAATGACGATCGGCTTGACAGGAGCTGGCCGCCCTGTTGATCAGAAGCGGATGAAGGATGGTTTGCTGAAGTATGCCGCAAAAAAGGATGTTCTCTTTCGCGGCGTAAGAATTGAAAGCGATGCCCGCATTGCGCTGGAAGGTGCGTTCAAAGGAAGTGCAGGAATAATCCTGATTGCCGGAACAGGCTCTATTGCGTTTGGAAAAGATGCGAAAGGGAATGTGCATCGAACGGGAGGATGGGGAAGAATTATCGGGGATGAAGGGAGCGGCTATTTCATCGGCAGAGCCGGAATGAGCGCCGTGACGCACCATCTCGACGGACGCTCGCCCGCTACAAAACTTACGTCGCTTGTTTCAAAAAAATTCGGCTTGAAGAATCAAACAGATATTGTTGCGGCTGTCTATAAAAATAATTTCGATCTTGCTTCGGTCGCACCGCTGGTGCTGAACGCAGCGGAAAAAGACGATCGTGTGTGCCGGGCGATAGTGAATGCCGCCGTCATGGAATTAGAGACGCATGTCCGCTCGCTTATACCGAAATTACACGCTCGGTCCCGCCACGGTGTTAAAGAAAAATCGTTGTTGACGTTTATTGGCGGACTGATTGCCAACGATACGCTGCTGGCACAACTTCTGCGCAAGCGCCTTCCGGAAGTGCTTCCGGACGTTCGGATTATCAAACCGATGGCACCGCCGGTGTACGGTGCAGTGATTATGTCGCTTGGCAATTTTTCACTGCGAAGGCATCGTGATTACACAGGGGTGAGCTCCGCATGAGGAAAAGGTCGGGTTGACGGATGGTGGGATTATTGGATGTTGTTTCATTATTCCATTGACCCGCTGCCCCCCTCGGTCTATTTTTTATTATTTTTGAGTCTTAGTGACTCGGTGGTTCTTGGTAACAGAAAGGATGAACATGACGAAAATTTTTGCTTCTGTTTTTTTCAGTTTCCTGATTTTTCAACTCGGATGCAGTACACAAAGTTCGATTTCAGGAAAAAAAGAAATACACGCTGTTCCGGCGAAGCCGAAGGTTGTTTCGCCTATCGGTTGGGCGGATTCGGTGCTTCAGCATTTAACGCTCGAAGAAAAAGTTGCTCAGCTTGTCGTTGTATGGACGGAAGGGAAATATTTTCCGCGCGAATCCGATGAATGGCGGGAGCTGGAACGGTTAACGACCGAGCGCAAATTAGGAGGTTTTGTCTTTTCCATCGGCGATGTGTATGAGTATGCCGTTGAGATCAATAAATTGCAGGGGCTTGCGGATGTTCCGCTGCTGATCGCTTCGGATTTTGAATACGGGACAGGAATGCGCGTCCGCAATGCGATGACGCTTCCGCATGCAATGGCGATCGGTGCAACGCGCGATAGGAGCCTCGCATACGAAGCCGGAAAGTTCACGGCGGAAGAGGCGCGCGCTCTCGGCGTTGAACAAAATTACGCTCCCGTGCTCGACGTCAACAACAATCCGAAAAATCCCGTCATCAACACGCGCTCGTTCGGCGACAATGTGCACTTGGTGTCCGACATGACGGCGGCGTTCGTGAAAGGAACGCAGGACGGCGGCGTGATTGCGACGGTGAAACATTTTCCGGGCCACGGCGATTCGGATATTGATACACATCTCGCTCTTCCGATCCTTCGTTTCAGCAAAACAGAATTCGATTCGGTGGAATTGGCGCCGTTCAAACATGCGTTTGCCGGCGGTGCCATGTCGGTGATGGTCGGGCACATCTCCGTTCCTGTCTTCGATTCTGCAGAAGGAATTCCCGCTACTGTTTCACCCAACATCACGACAACATTGTTGAAAGATGAATTGGGATTCAAAGGACTTGTCGTTACCGATGCAATGCGGATGCACGGCGTTGCGTCAACATACGCGCCGGGTGAAGCGGTGGTTGATGCGATCAAAGCAGGAAGCGATCTTGTGCTCATGCCGGTGAATGTTGATGTGGCAATAGATGCAATTGTCAAAGCGGTGAAAAACGGAGAAATTCCCGAGTCGCGCATTGATGCATCTGTTCGCAAGCTGTTGAAGTATAAACAGTGGGCAGGTCTCGACAAGAATCGTTTTGTTGATATTGACAATGTGTATAATGTTGTCGGCAGCGAAGAACATGAAAGGCTCGCGCGCGAGATTGCGCGAAAGTCAATTACCGTGCTCGGAAACAAAGGCGGGATTCTTCCGCTGTCTGAAACAGGAACGGAGCGAATGTTGGATATTTCTTTTTCGGACGTTGAAGATCCTTCGGTCGGAAGAACGTTGCAGTACGAGCTGCGTTCACGAAGGGATCATGTCGAGTTTGCCCGGATTGATCCGCGCAGCAACAAGCTCGACTATCAAGCGGTGCTCGATAAAGCATCGCGTGCAGATCTTATTCTCTGCCAGCTTCATTTTTACACCCGCTCCGGCGAGATGACGGGATTTATTCCGAAGATGCAAAGCGAGCTTATCAATACATTGATCGCACTGAACAAGCCGGTCCTCGGCATCTCGTTCGGCAATCCGTACGTTGTGATGGATTTTCCGAAAATCGGTACGTACGTTTGTGCTTACGGAGGCTCTGATGAATCGGTTCGTGCAGCGGCACAGGTGCTGTTTGCCGAGGCGCCCGCTGCGGGAAAGCTTCCGGTTACGATTCCCGGTGTGTACGATTATGGAGACGGCGTGACATATCAACAAAGGGTTTTGCGGAGAGGTGAGCCCGAAGATGTCGGGTTCGATCCTGACAAATTGTGCAAAGTTGACGACATTGTTGAAAAGGCAATTCAGGATTCTGCGTTTCCCGGTGCAACACTGCTTGTTGCCAAAGACGGGGTAGTGGTATGGAATAAAGCGTACGGCACGTACGATTATTCTGAAAAATCTCAACTTGTTGATGTCAACTCGATGTACGATCTCGCTTCTGTAACAAAAGTGATTGCGACAACGAGCGCCGTGATGCGGCTCTATGACGAAGAGAAATTGAAACTTGACGATCCGGTAATAAAATATATTCCGCAGTTCGGTCAGAATGGAAAAGAACATATCACGCTTTACAATTTACTCGTGCATGACAGCGGTTTGCCCGCGTTTATTCGTTTTTACTATTTCTGTAACGATCCGCAGTGCCTGCTCGATTCGCTCTATGCAGCAAAACTCGTCTATAAAACAGGCGACTCGTCCATCTACAGCGATCTCGGATTGATCACGATGGGAAAAGTGATCGAGAAAATTACCGGCACAACACTTGACCGTTACGTTGATTCTGTATTCTTCAAACCGTTGGGAATGACGAGCACAATGTATAATCCGCCGGCATCGCTGATCCCGCGGATCGCGCCGACAGAAGTTGACAATTACTGGAAAAAAACCGGCGTTGCCGTCCGCGGAAGAGTGCACGATGAAAACGCCGCAACGTTAGGCGGCGTTTCGGGACACGCCGGGCTTTTTTCGACAACGTCCGATCTTGCTGTTCTTTTGCAAATGGAATTGAACGGCGGCACGTACGGCGGTGTTCGATATATCAAAGAAGCAACGCTCAAAAAATTCAGAGCACGGCAATCATCGCTCAGCACGCGCGGAATCGGCTGGGATACGAAAAACCCCGGCCATTCGTGGGCAGGGAAATTGATGTCGGACAGCACGTTCCTGCATACAGGATTTACGGGAACATCCGTTGCTGTTGATCCGACACGGAATTTGATCATCGTCTTTCTAACGAATCGCGTCAATCCGACGCGCAACAATTATAAAATTGCTGAAGTGCGTCCGGTGCTGCACGATGCAATCGTGAGCGCACTTAAAGAGAAAAGATAGCAATGAAATGAAAAATAGAATTGTAATGCCGAGTTTCGCCCGGCAACGCCGGGTAAAGCCCAGCGGTACACAATGGAAAGGAAGCAACCATGGCTATTCCTCAATTTAAAAATGAACCGTTGACAGATTTTTCGAAGCCGGCGAACCGCAGGGCGATGGAGAAAGCGCTTGCCAACGTGCGTTCGGAATTTGAAAAAGAATATCCGATCGTGATTGGCGGCGAAGAGATTCGTACCGTGGACAAATTGAATTCGTACAACCCGTCGAAACCCGCGGATATCGTCGGAGTGTTTCAGAAAGCAGATGCGGAGATCGCTGTCCGCGCACTCGAAGCGGCAGAGAAGACATTTTCCGAGTGGAGAAATGTTGATCCGAAAAAACGCGCAGAGTATCTCATCAAAGCGGCAAAGCTCATGCGAAAACGGAAACACGAATTCAGCGCGACGATGATCTACGAAGTGGGCAAGACATGGCCCGAAGCCGATGCCGACACTGCGGAGGCGATAGATTTTCTAGAGTTTTATGCGCGCGAGATGATTCGTCTCAGCGGTTCGCAGCCCGTAACAAAAATTCCTGCTGAGAAAAGCGAGTTGTGGTACATTCCTCTCGGCGTCGGTGTTGTCGTTCCGCCATGGAATTTCGCGCTCGCAATTCTCACCGGCATGAGTTCTGCTGCCGTAGTGTCCGGCAACACGATCGTTCTGAAGCCTTCGAGCGATTCTCCGCTCACAGGATGGAAATATTTTTCCCTCATGCGTGAAGTCGGGGTACCTGTCGGCGTTATCAATTTCATTACGGGTCCTGGCGGCTCGGTCGGCGATACGTTGGTCTCGCATCCGAAGACGCGCTTTGTGTCGTTCACCGGCTCGAAAGAAGTCGGCATTCACATCAACGAGCTTGCGGCGAAAGTGCAGCCGGGACAGCGATGGCTGAAACGTGTCGTTGCCGAAATGGGCGGAAAAGATTCGATCATTATTGACGACCAAACCGATCTTGCAGCGGCGGCGCAGGCAACGGTTGTTTCGGCGTTCGGTTTCCAGGGGCAGAAATGCTCTGCGGCGTCACGCGCAATTGTTGTTGAAAGCGTGTATGATAAATTCGTTGATCTTCTCCGCGAAAAAGCAGACAAGATCAAAGTCGGCTCAGCGGACGAGTGGGAAAATTATATGGGACCGGTTGTCAATCAAGGTGCTGAGGAAAAAATTCTGCACTATATTCAAAAAGGAATCGAAGAGGGCGGACGCGTGATTTCCGGCGGGGCAAAAGCCGACGGCGAAGGTTACTTCATCCGTCCGACGATCATTGCCGATGTCGAGCCGGCCGCAACGATTGCACAGGAAGAAATTTTCGGCCCCGTCTTGGCGGTGATCAAAGCAAAAGATTTCGACGAAGCGCTCGGGATCGCCAACAACACCGAATACGGCTTGACCGGCGGCGTGTGGACGAAGAACAGGAAAAAAATCGAGAAGGCAAAAAAAATGTTCCACGTCGGCAACTTTTATGTGAACAGGAAAATTACCGGTGCACTGGTCGGTGTTCATCCGTTCGGCGGATTTAATATGTCGGGAACGGATTCGAAGGCAGGTGGACGGGATTATTTGCTGTTATTTACTCAAGCGAAATCGCTTTCAGAAAAAATAAAATGACAGATTGTTATGACTGAATTCGGCGTGGGCGGAAATCAGCTCGAAAATATCGGGTTGAGAAATCTCGGCAACGTGTACTGGAATCTTTCCACGCCGGCATTGTATGAAGAAATTGTCCGCCGCCGTGAAGGAAGTATAGCGCATTTAGGCCCGCTTGTTGTTCATACAGGACATCACACTGGCCGGTCACCGAAAGATAAATTCATTGTGAAAGAGCCGTCGTGCGCTGATAAAGTAAATTGGGGTTCGATCAATCAGCCGCTGGACGAAGAGAAGTTCAATTTGTTGTTTTCACGGCTGACCGCGTTTCTACAAGGACGCGATATTTTCATTCAGGATTTGTTCGGCGGTGCCGATGCGGAATATCAAATCCCTGTTCGCATCATTACTGAATACGCATGGCATAATTTATTTTCCCGCGATGTGCTCATTCAACCGAAAAAACCGACACGCCACAACTCGCCCGATACGTTCACAATTATTGACGCGCCGAGGTTTCACGCTGTGCCGGAGATTGACGGGACGAAGTCCGAAGTGTTTATTGTCATCAACTTTGCAAAGCGTCTCGTTATCATCGGTGGAACAAGTTATGCCGGAGAGATCAAAAAGTCCGTTTTTACAATTCTGAATTATTTTTTGCCCGGGCGCGATGTCTTCCCGATGCACTGCTCGGCGAATATCGGAACGTCGGGCGATGTTGCGCTGTTCTTCGGGCTTTCAGGAACGGGAAAGACAACGTTATCTGCCGACCCGGACAGATTTCTCATCGGCGACGATGAACACGGCTGGAGCGCAAACGGCGTTTTTAATTTTGAAGGCGGATGTTACGCAAAAGTTGTCAGACTTTCTGCCGAGGCGGAACCGGAGATTTACGGAACAACGCGGACATTCGGAACCGTTCTGGAAAATGTCATTATGAATTCCGATTCGCGCGCAATTGATTTGAATGATGCTTCGCTGACAGAAAACACACGCGCTGCATATCCGCTGACACACATCAAAAACCATGTGCCGTCGGGTGTTGGCGGGCATCCGAAAAACGTCATCATGCTGACGTGCGATGCATTCGGCGTGATGCCGCCGATTGCAAAGCTGACGATTAATCAGGCGCGCTATCATTTTCTTTCAGGTTATACGGCGAAAATTGCCGGCACAGAAAAAGGCATCGGGAAAGATCCCGAAGTGACGTTCAGTACGTGCTTCGGAGCGCCGTTCATGCCGCTGCACCCGACAGTGTATTCAAAAATGCTGGGAGAAAAATTATCGAAGCACGGCGTGCAAGTCTGGCTCATCAACACGGGATGGACGGGCGGACCATTCGGCGTGGGTTCGCGCATAAAAATTTCTTATACGCGCGCAATGGTTCGCGCCGCACTTGAAGGAAAGCTGAACGGATTCCCAACCGTGCAAGAACCGTATTTCGGATTGCATGTTCCGACAAGTTGCCCTGATGTTCCGTCGGAAATTCTCAACCCGAAAAATACATGGAAAAATGCTGCGGGTTATGACAGTAAGACCAAAGAACTGGTTTTGCGCTTCAAAAAGAATTTTGAGCAATTCGCATCATACGCAACGCCGGAAGTTATCAATGCCGGTCCGCAGTAACAATTAATTCGTTAAAAGGAGAACGCATGAAGATTCATGAGTATCAAGGGAAAGAAATTCTGCAAAAATTCGGTGTCGCTACGCCGCAGGGCGGAGTTGCATTTTCTGCCGATGAAGCGGCTGCAGTTGCACAGCGTCTTGGCGGCACGCTTTGGGTTGTGAAAGCGCAAATTCACGCTGGCGGTCGAGGCAAAGGCGGCGGCGTGAAAATTGCGAAAAGTATAGACGAAGTGCGTTCACTCGCAACGCAAATGCTCGGCATGCGTTTGGTAACGCACCAAACCGGACCGGAAGGAAAGATTGTGAAACGGCTTCTCATCGAGCAGGGGGTGAATATCGCCCGTGAATTGTACGTCGGCATCACACTCGACCGCGCACGCGCGATGAATGTTGTGATGGCTTCGACGGAGGGGGGAGTGGAAATTGAAAAAGTTGCGGCAGAAACGCCGGGGAAAATTGTAAAAGAATATGTTGATCCTTCCGCCGGATTCAAACAATTTCAGGCACGGAAACTTGCGTTCGCGTTAGGACTGGAAGGAGATGCATTCAAGAACGGCGTGAAATTCTTGCTGGCGCTGTACAAAGCATATGAAGCGACCGATGCGTCGCTTGCCGAAATCAATCCGCTTGTCGTTACGAAGGAAGGCGCAGTGCTTGCGCTCGATGCGAAGATCAATTTCGATGACAACGCGCTGTTCCGTCATCCTGATTTTGCGGCGCTGCGTGACCTGAACGAGGAAGAGCCGTTGGAAATCGAAGCATCGAAATCGAATTTGAATTACATCAAGCTTGACGGCAACGTCGGCTGCATGGTGAACGGCGCCGGGCTTGCGATGGCAACAATGGATATCATCAAACTTGCAGGAGGCGAGCCGGCAAACTTTCTCGATGTCGGCGGCGGGGCGAGCGCGCAAACAGTCGAGAGCGGGTTTAAAATTATTCTTGCCGACAAAAATGTGAAGGCGATTCTCATCAACATTTTCGGCGGTATTGTCCGCTGTGACCGTGTTGCAACAGGTGTTGTTGAAGCGGCAAAAAAAGTTAAAGTCGATATTCCAATTGTCATTCGTCTTGCAGGAACGAATGCCGACCTTGCGGCTGAAATTTTGAAAAACTCAGGACTCAGCTTTTTAGTTGCAGAAAATCTCAAAGACGCGGCGGAAAAGGTAACGAACGCGCTTGCCGCTTAAGCTTCTTATAATTTTTAACAATGACAAACGATAAACACGAAGCGGTTATCGGGCTGGAAGTTCATGCGCAGTTGCGCACGGAGACAAAGGCGTTTTGCGGGTGCACGACGAAATTCGGCAACGCGCCGAATTCCAATGTGTGTCCGGTGTGCCTCGGCATGCCGGGCGTTCTTCCTGTGCTGAACAAAAAAGTCGTAGACTTTACGATTCGCATGGGCTTGGCAACGCATTGTTCTGTCGCTTCGAAATCGGTTTTCGCCCGCAAAAATTATTTCTATCCCGATTTGCCGAAAGGATACCAGATCTCGCAATATGAAGAGCCAATGTGCCAGCACGGCTATGTAGATATTGAAATGGAAGACGGCGCGTCGAAACGGATCGGCATCACACGCATTCACATGGAAGAAGATGCCGGGAAATCCATTCACGATTTGGATGTGGACACGCTGGTTGATGTAAATCGCTGCGGCGTTCCGTTGATCGAAATTGTGAGCGAGCCGGATATTCGTACGCCGCATGAAGCGTATCAGTATCTGTACGCGATCAAGCAGCTTGTCACGTATCTCGATATTTGCGACGGCAACATGGAAGAAGGAAGCTTGCGCTGCGATGCGAACGTTTCAGTTCGGCTTAAAGGCGTGGAGAAATTCGGGACGAAAACGGAAGTGAAGAATATGAATTCTTTCCGCCATGTGGAGCGCGCGCTGGAATACGAAATTCAGCGACAGATTGAGCTGATTGAAGACGGCGGGAACGTTGTACAGGAAACATTATTGTGGGATGCAAATAAAAATGTTGCCGTGCCGATGCGAAGCAAAGAAGAGGCGCATGACTACCGCTATTTTCCCGAGCCGGACCTTGTTCCTGTTCTTGTTAGCGAGGAATGGATCAATGAAGTGAAGAAAATACTTCCGGAGCTTCCTAAAGAAAGGCGCAACCGCTTCATTCGGAATTTTGGTTTGCCGAAATATGACGCTGAAGTTATTACGGCAGAAAAACCCGTTGCGGATTATTTTGAAAATGCCGCGTCTCATCTTTCACAGAAAAACTCCGACACGTACAAGTCTGTAAGCAATTGGGTGATGACAGATGTGCTGCGGGTCGTGAATGAGCGGCACATCGCCGTCAACGATTTTCCCGTGCTGCCCGAACATCTTTCGGCAATGATCAATTTTATTATCGAAGGAACGATCAGCGGGAAGATCGCCAAGGATGTTTTTGAAGAAATGTTGAAGACCGGCGAGGAGCCGAAAGCGATTATCGAACGTAAAGGGCTGATGCAAGTGTCCGATGCAAGCGTTATTGAAAAAGCAGTTGATGATGTTCTTGCGCGCAATGCGGAACAGGTTGAAAAATATCGCGGGGGAAAAACTCAGGTCTTCGGATTTTTCATCGGCGAAACGATGAAGGCAACAAAAGGGAAAGCCAATCCGAAACTCGTCAACGAAATTCTGAAGAAAAAATTGGCGGGGTAATTCACACAAAACGAATAATCATTTTACGAAAGAATGCTCATGCGAAAGAAAATCATAGCCGGCAATTGGAAAATGAATAAAGATGTGTTTGAGACGGCGGATCTCGTCAACAATTTGAAATCTTCTTTTCCGAGCACGGAAGCAGAAGTTATTGTCTGTCCGCCGTACACTTCGCTTGTTATTGCGCAGCAGTTATTAAAAGGCACGCCAATGCATTTAGGTGCGCAGGATGTTTCAGTGCATGATGACGGCGCGTATACCGGCGAAGTCTCAATAAAAATGCTGAAGTCGGCAGGATGTGAATATGTGATCGTTGGCCATTCGGAGCGACGCCAGTATTTTCATGAATCAAATGAATTGATCAATCAAAAGGCAAAAAAAATTCTTGCCGGCGGCATGAAACCGATTATTTGTGTCGGCGAGACTCTCGATGAGCGCGAAAAAGGGATTACCGATCAAGTAATTACTGTACAAGTGAAAGGTGTACTCGCTGGGTTCACTTCTGCCGACCTTGCGAAAACGATTATTGCTTACGAACCTGTCTGGGCAATTGGTACCGGCAAGACCGCAACGCCGCAGCAAGCGGACGATGTGCATCAGCTTATTCGAAAACTAACCGGACAATTGTTCAGTTGGAATGATGCGGAGAAACTTGTCATCCAATACGGCGGAAGTGTGAAACCTGAAAACGCAAAGGAGCTTCTTCACATGCCTAACATTGATGGAGCGCTTGTCGGCGGCGCGTGTCTTAAGGCGGAATCTTTTATAGCCATTATTGATGGAGCAAAGAGTTAAAAGACGTTTCTGTCAGTCAAGATTTTCATTTAATTTGCCCGAAACTGCTTGATTTGAGCTGTTTTGGGCATTTTATTTCTTTGCTTTTCCG
>JAGWND010000305.1 GCA_028873075.1 Bacteroidota bacterium | reverse complement strand
AACATGTGTTATATAATTATCGTGGAGTCTCAAAGTATCATTTCCCGATGTACCTCAAGGAAGTCGAATACCGTTTTAATCATCGGGAAGATAACTTGTTGAAACTTTTTACTAAAATCTATTTCGGTTACGTTTCTACCTAATTACCTTTTAATTTCTTCTTCATAAAAATGTTTCTCCTTTTTGTTCATCGCCCGAGCTGAGATTGGCCGTATGAGTTTTTTCCGTATCGTAAAGACGACCAGCAGCAATCGTCCGTCTGACGTTTTTCCAAATATCTTCCACCGAGCTTTTTCTACCGAATGTTGAAAATCTGTCAGAACAACATACGGTGAATTAAGAAAAATCTGCTCGATTTCATTCTGCCGTACTCCGTATTTCAGATTTTTCTCTGCATTTCCTTTGTCCCGCTCAAATCCTTCCGCAGAAGAGAGTTGAAGCAGCACTTCCTCAACATTAGGGTATGAGGGCTGTTCGTCCATAGCGTAACGATAACAATATACACCACCTTTGCCGGAAAATCAGGTTCAATGACGGGCAGATTTTTGCCGATATTGCGGAGAAGGTATGAAGCATTCCACTATGCCTGTTTGTACCGCCCTATGTTGAGTTTCATCATGATGTCCGTTTGCACGTCTTCGCCCAGTTTAAAAATATGCCTGCCAAATTCTGTAAATCCGTTTTTCTTGTAGAAGCTTATTGCTCTCGAGTTTTTCTCCCAAACACCCAACCAGGCATAGTCGGCTTGTCTCTGCGCGGCAATTTGTAATGCCTTGTCAATTAAAATTTGCCCCACCCCTTTTCTCCAGAATTCTTGCAAAACATATATCCGTTCTATTTCAAGCGCGTTGTCGTCCTTCAATTCCGACTGTGCCTGCCCAACGTTGATTTTTAAATACCCGACGGCGTTGGTGTCAAGCGTTGCAAAATAGAATTCAGAATTTGTATTTCTTATTTCATCTGTCAGCTTGTTGATGTTAAAGTTGTCGGCTACATACTTTTGCATATTATCTGCTGTGTTTTCGCCTGAAAAAGCTTCAAGGAAAGTCTGCCTGCCGATATGCCGGAGCTGCTCAATGTCGGCAAGCGCTGCTCTTTGAATTTCAATACCGTTCATTACACCGCCTCGCCTCAAAAATTTTCCGTCTCACGGTCTTTTCTCCATCTCTTCCCCTCGAAACGATTTCATGGTGCGGCAAATGCATCTCCCCAAAAATCTCTCTGCAGCATGGCGAACGACAACAAGCATTTTTGACAAGTCTGGTGAAAAAGAAAAAAGCCGAACCAATGCACCGCCTCATGGATTGAATGCAGCGCTGCCCTTTCCGGGCGGGAGATCGCGCAGCTCCACACACAACAGACGATAAGAAACGATGTCCGATAGTATTTTTTGCCGCGCTTCACAGAATCATCTGTAACGCTCTCACGATAAACAAATTTGCAATGACAAGATTGATAAGATGCGCCATGTAACACAGAGTGCAATGAAGCTTCAGTTTCATAAGAAGCGTGTGCGTGAGATACATCCCGAGGCCTACGGCAAAAATAGAACTGATAAGAAAAAAAGTTTCGAATGCCGGCATCGGCAAGATCAGAATGGAAAAATAATAGAGTAAACCGATAATGCTGTTTGGAACGCCGAGAGCCTTTGCTTCACGTGCTTCAAGTATTTTCCGGCAGGTGGTTTCCTTCATGCGGCAGAACGCCGGAATATGTTTGTCATCGGCGGGAAGAAGGCGGTAATAGACAACTGTGAAGTACGTTGAAATAAACGCACCGACAACAGCGAGGGAAGAAATCAGCGTTTGAATCATATCTAAAAGTATGGAGCGTGATGGAGAGATGCAACCAGAACCTTTTGCCGTTTCTTTTGGTTGGAGAAAGTAGCTTTCAATCCAATTTAGTCTTACATTGAAAATACTGCCGGTTCAGCCACAGAGTATTTATTTTTCTAAAGGATGTTGTATGAAGAAACGTTTCCTCCTGCTGACGCTCGTCGCAGGAATTCTCGCAGGATTCGCCATAGGTTTTGAAATTACCGATACGATCTATTTCAAGATCAACAAAAGCATTGATATTTTCGGGCGCGTGTACAAAGAGGTTGTTACAAATTACGTGGATGAAGTTGATCCTGAAAAATTCATGCACGCCGGCATTGACGGCATGCTGGGGATGCTCGATCCGTATACGGTCTTCATGGATCAGAATGAAAACGAAGATATTGATCTTATCACCAACGGCCAATATGGCGGCGTCGGCATTTCCATCGGCACGCGCGACGGTTTTGTCACGGTCATTTCCCCGATGGAAGGGTATTCCGCACAAAAGCAAGGCATTCGCGCGGGCGACCGTATTGTCGAAATCGACAGTGTGAAAGTTACCGGCATGGATCTCGATTCGATCCGCACGATGGTTCGCGGTACGCCGGGAACAGAAGTGAAAATGAAAATTGAGCGCGAAGGAGAGGCGCAGCCGCTTGAGTTTGTGCTGACACGCGAAGAAATTCAGGTGCACGACGTTTCGTACACCGGATTTCTTGACAACAGCATCGGCTACATCCGGCTCGACCGTTTTTCGCGCAACGCAGGCGATGAAGTGCGCCGCGCCGTTGCCGATCTCAGGGAAAAATCGGA
>JAGWND010000063.1 GCA_028873075.1 Bacteroidota bacterium | reverse complement strand
AAATAGCGTCTTTATGTCTTAGCGGTAAAAAAATAATTACCGCAAAGGCGCGATGACGCAAAGAAGAAATTGTGAGAAGATGGACCCCACCTTTGAGGTAGAGTCCATCTTGATTACGAAAGGAGAACATTATGAAAAATATTCTATCGTTTTCATTTCTCTTAGCAATTTTTGCCGCGACGGCTTTTTCACAGCCAGAACTCACCGCAATCAAATGCGGCAGGCTCATTGACGGAAAAGCTGACGCGCCGGTTGACCATGCCGTTATTCTCGTCGAAGGAAATATTATCAAAGCGGTTGGGAAGGATGTTGCGATTCCTTCCAATGCGCGCGTGATTGATCTTTCCGATGCGACAGTTCTTCCCGGATTGATTGACGCGCATACGCACGTTCTTTTGCAAGGTGACGTGACCGAACAGGATTATGCCGATCAGATTCTGAAGGAATCAATTCCCTACCGCACGCTGCGCGCGGTAAAAGCGTGTAAGACGGCGTTGATGAACGGCTTCACCACGCTGCGCGACATGGAAACCGAAGGCGCAATGTACGCCGACGTTGATCTGAAAAAGGCGATCAACAACGGCATTATTGACGGGCCGCGTTTGTTCGTTTCCACACGGGCGATCAACACGACGGGACATTACGCGTTGAGCAACTACACGTACGCGTGGGAGCTACAGATACCGAAGGGAATCGAGGAAATTACCGGCGCCGATGAAGCGCGGCGTGCGGTGCGTGAACAGATTTCTCACGGCGCGGATTGGATAAAAATCTACGCCGACCGCGGCTATTACCGCGCCGCCGACGGAACGTTTCACAGTCTGAGAAATTTCAGCGATGAGGAAATTGCCGCGATTGCCGATGAATGCAAGCTGTCGCACAAGCGGTTCGCCGCTCATGCCGTAACGCCGGATGGCGTTATTTATGCAATCAAAGCAGGAGCAAGCTCCATTGAGCACGGCTTCGGAATGAATGACGAATGCATTAAACTGCTCGTGCAGTACGGCGTATACTGGTGTCCGACAATTTATGTGAATGTGTGGGTTGCCAAAGGACGCGCTGCGGAAGGAAATCCGATCAACGAAGAGTTCAACAACTATATTCCGATCGTGTTCAAAAAAGCGCTGGATGCCGGAGTGAAGATCGCCTTCGGAACGGATGTCGGCGGGTTTCCATGGACGGAAAACGAAGCGAAAGAATTTTCGTACATGGTGAAATTCGGAATGACGCCGATGCAGGCGATCACCGCGGCGACGAAAACCGCGGCGGAGCTTCTCGGCATGCAAGGCAAGTTAGGCGAGATTTCTCCCGGTGCTTTTGCGGACATTGTTGCGGTGAAAGAAAATCCGCTGAAGAATATTCAATCGCTCGGGCACGTCGGATTTGTAATGAAGAACGGCGTGGTGTACAAAAAAGAGTTTTAAAGTTCGAGGTTTGTGGTTTGAAGCGCAAAACACGATCTTGTAACCAAAGTCAGAGCACGTCAATCCCGCAAAGGCGTTCGGGCATGACGTTTTTATTGTAGCTTTCTTTGAAGAAAGAGTACATTTTATGAAAAGAATGCTCTTCGTTTTATTTTCAATTCTTTTGGGCTTGAACGTTTCGCTTCTCGCACAAGCAAATTATCCACCGTCGAAAGAAGACCCTGTGCTTCAGCAAAAGCTGAGCGATTTGATCAAGGACTTTCACGGTCAGACCGGAATCTATGTTCATCAGTTCTCAACAGGACGAACTGCTGCTATTAATGCCGACACGCTCTTCCCGACAGCAAGCATGATCAAAGTTTCCATCATGCTGAAGCTGTTTGACAGGATTGACAAAGGCGAATTGAAATACGATTCCGTGCTCGTGTACCGCGATTCGCTCAATTCATTCGGCGACGGCGGAATCTGCGGCTCGCTGAAAGACAGCACGCGGATTCCTTTCGCCGAAGTTGTCATGCTGATGATGACGATGAGCGACAACGTGGCGGCGTTATGGTGCCAATCGCTTGCGGACAGCGGACAAGCGATCAATCAGTGGCTGGAAGTCCACGGCTTTCACAACACACGCGTCAACTCGCGCACCCCCGGGAGACACGGCGATTGGGAAAAGTACGGTTGGGGGCAAACGACACCGCGAGAAATGTGCGGGCTCTTCACGATGATTCACGACGGGAAAACAGCGCGTCCCGCAGCAAGCGAGGAAATGTTCCGCGTTCTTTCGCGCGATTATTGGGATAAGATGGCGCTCGGAGAAATTCCGCCGGATGTTCATGTGGCGGCAAAGGACGGCGCAGTAGATGCATCAAAATCCGAGACGGTATTTGTCAGCGCGCCGTCAGGCGATTATGTTTTTTGTGCCATTACCAATCATCAGCAGGACCAGCGATGGGCGAGTGACAACGAGGGTTACGTCCTTATGCGGAATGTTTCGCGATTGCTCTGGAATTATTTTGAACCGACATCGAAGTGGAAACCTGCTGACGGCATGGAGAAATACTGGAAATGAGTTGCTTACTTTGCGTACAATTTTTTCTTCTGCATGCGTGAATGGACCTTCATCGGCTTAGCAGTTTTCTTTCTTTTTTCCTGAGGAATTGTTCCCATTTCATATAAACTGTATGGAGCGAGGTCTGCGCCGTTGGGCCAGGCAATGGTGCCTAATTCCCTATCAAGCCTGAATTGCATAAAGATGTTTTTATCCCGTAATGGCTGGAACATTTCTCCGGTTAACTTCCCCGCCAGGTTAACATCTTTCACCTTTCCATTGCTAAATGTTAGCCGAACTTTATAATCTCCAAGATATTCTGCTTCAATTATTTTAATTAAATAGTACACTGTTACTCCAACGGCTTTATTTTGTTTAACGGTTTTCCGTTTTTAATGTTTTCCCAGTTCAATTTTAATTCTTCGCTATGCTCCTTTGCCCATTCCGCACGTGTGAATCTGCGCGTACAGGCAGTTCGCCTTCTAAAACATCAAGGTCCGGTATTGAATAGACACATTCATAGTCATTGTAACGTGCGTGAAAATGTGGCGTATGATGCTGGGTTTCATATTCCCAATACATTCTAATAACAATACCAAGGAACCTGCTAATTTCCGGCATGAAAATTTTCTTCTAAAGTAATTAATATTTATTTTAATGGCAATGGAGCGATATTGGAAATGAGCTGCGTCATTCATACGGCATCGGACGAACAGATGGAAATTGTCCGCCAGCTCTTTCGTGAGTACGAAAAAGAGCTTGACGAAGACTTATGTTTTCAGGGATTTGAAGAAGAACTTGCTGGATTGCCCGGCAAGTACGCTCCGCCCGACGGACGATTGCTACTCGCAACGAGCGGAGAGAAAATCTGCGGCTGCGTTGCATTGAGAAAAATGTCTGATAATGTTTGCGAAATGAAACGGCTTTTCGTCCGTCCGGAATTCCGCGGCAGCGGCACCGGGCGCGGGCTTGCCGTGGCGATCATCCGCGAAGCGCGTGCAGCCGGTTACCGCACAATGCGGCTCGATACGCTGCAAAAGCTTCAGCCGGCAATTGCCTTATACCATTCACTCGGATTCAAAACCGTGGAACCGTATTACCACAGCCTGCTTGAAGGAACGGTGTATATGGAATTGGAGGTGGGAGATAGTTCGTCATCATTGTAAACGACATCAGACGTTGCTGTTGGAAAGCGTTTTTTTAAATGTTGGTGGTAAACTTGAATTTTTTACTGCAGCGAAAGGGCAAAGATGAATTTCCGGTACAGAATAGCGGCGAGCCACAAACAGTTAAAAACGACGAGTGAAAATAAAAGATAGGTCCACACGCTGCCGAGAAGCAAACACACTGTCAGCGTTACGAATTCCGTTCCCATTCCGAACAACTTGTTGAGAGAAAGCGCGGGCGAAGCCGCATACCAGCGTTGAAGCTGAACGTCTTCGTTTCTCCCGTTCCTGCACCATCCGTCGATCTCTTTCATCATTTCATCCTGCCAGCCGTAGAGCGCAAGAAATATTTTTTGCAGTGCGAGCGTAAGACGGTCTTGTGAGAGATCTTTTTCCTGCAGTTCTTCTGTTGCCCGGTTGTTTTCGTATTTTTGTTCCCGGTGAAGAAACATTGTTTGGTAATAGACCTGATACGAAACACGGAGATTGACGCCGAGGAAACCCACCATGCACATCAGCAACGCTGCTGTCCAGTACACCTGCGGGTGAAGAAGCCCCCAAGGGGTTTTCAAAAAGAAAAAAATCCCCCCGAACAAAAACAAATTCACAAGAAAATCTCCGAGCGAATCCCAAAATCTTCCGCGCCGCGTATATAAATTTTTTGCTCGCGCAAGCTGTCCGTCCGCAGAATCAAGAATGTCTTTGAGATAAAAGCATACTGCAGGAAAAATCAGAGAAGGGGAAACCGCCAGCAGAATTCCACCTGCCGCTCCGAACATTGTCGAAGCGAGCGTAACCTGATTCGGCGTGACGCGTGTCGGGAAAAGAATGCGCGTGAGAATTCCTGCAACGGGCCGCTGAAGATACACGTTCACGATTTCGTCGGACACGTTTGATTTGACGGAGTCTTTATAGCTGTACTGTCGGGGCATGCGTTGATTATCGTGCATCGAGCGTTGAACATTGAACATTCAAACAATAGAAAAATGTTCAATACACAAAGCTCAATATTCAATTGCGTTACGGAAAAAGCATTTCAGCCCTGTGGAGATCGTCCGGTGTGTCAACCTCGATACATCGCCGCTCGCCGGCATCAATTGCGTGAATCAGCTGTCCCCTCTCGATCATTTCCTGAAACGATGCTTCGTAAAATTCGTTTTTACCTGTGCCGGATGCAGCGCGGCGTTCGAGAATTTCCAAAAGCGCACGCGCTCCTTCTGTTGAAAATTTTTCGATGCCGACAGATTCGCCGAATGCCGCTGACAGCGGCACTTCTTTCCCGATGTGGGTAATGCGCAGGTGCTCGTCAACGGAAACTTTGATATCTTCGCCGCCGATTTCCCCTTTTGTTCTCACAGCGAGGCAATTCGGGTGATGAGATTTTTTCAAGAGCCGCACGATGCCGGTTTCGAAAAGCACATCGCCGTCGAGCAAGAGAATCGGTTGACCTTTCCCCGGGAGACCTTTCAGTACATGACGAAGCGCGAGCAGCAATGAATGCGCATTGTTTGTAGAAGCATAGTCTTTGTTCTCAACAAACTCGATAGTGAGCGACGGAAAGTTCTTCTTCACGAAATTTACGATCATCCACTGCTGAAATCCGACAACAACGGTGAAATGGATGATGCCGCTGTGGAAAACCGAGCGGAGCGCCCGCTCGATAATTGTCTGGCGGCCTACGGGAAGAAGACATTTCGGAGTCGTATCGGTGAGCGGACGAAGCCGCGACGAAGTTCCGGCTGCAAGGATGATGCAGTACATTACTATTGTAGATTGTAGAGTTTAGATTGATGATTGGCGGTGGCGGCGTGAGCAGCGAAGCGGTACCTGAAATCGGACAGCGCTTGCAAGAGCAAAGAATTTTGCGACGGTGTGCCGATGGTGATACGAATGTGCGACGCCAATCCGCCCTCAGAGTAAAACTTCACGGCAATTTCAGCGCGTCGCAAATGCTCCGAGAGCGGCGCCATGTGTTCGGTCGGAATTTTCACAAGGATGAAATTCGCCACGGAGCGGTAGGCAATGCATGGATCGGTCGCATCAAAAAAAGAATAGAAACGCTCACGCTCGTTCGCAATTGTTTTGCCGATTTCATTGTAATATTCTTTGCTGCGCAATGCTGCAAGCGCAAGCTGTTCCGAGAGCGTGTTGTACCCCAAATACCGTGCGCTGTAGGCGGTTAACTTTTCGTACTGTTCTCCCACGCACGCATAGCCGATGCGCATTCCCGCTAACGCGTACAATTTGGAGAATGTCCGCAGCACGGCAAGATGCGGAAACTGCCGCGTCAATTGAGGCAGCGATTCAAACAATTCATCGTTGAATCCGAAGTACGCTTCATCAATCACAACACGAGTCGAAGCGCATTTGTCCAAAATCTTTTTCAGGCCATCGAGCGAAAGAGCATTTCCAGTCGGATTATTCGGCGATGCGATGAGGAGAAGCTTCGGCGCGGTGTTCCGCACGGCGCCGATAATTTCTTCTGCGTTGTACAAAAATGCCGGTGCCGGTTGTTGCATGCGTTCCAAAGGATATTCAACAGTGACTCCGCCGCACTCGCTTGCCACCGATTGGTAATACCACCACGAGTATTGCGGAATCAGCATTCGGTCGCCTGCCGAAAGACAGCAATGAACGGTTTGTTTCAGCATGTCTTCGCTTCCGTACGAAAGGAGAATTCGTCGCTCGGGAATTTCAAGCTGCTGCGCAAGCGTTTCCGAAAGCGTGCTCTTCACGCCGCGGAGAAAATCGCGCGAGTACGTGCCGAGTGTTGCGGCGTCAGCGGTGCGGAGAATGCGGAGGCACTCCGGCGCGGCACCGAAAAGATTTTCGTTTCGATCAAGATATAACATGAGTAGCACTCAATTCTAAACTCGAGGTCCCAAACAATATTGAAATCCAGATTTCAAAGGAATACGATATGCGTCAGCAGTTTTGGCTGTTATTGTCTTGAATGTAAGACCTTTGGAAATTTACATTTGCCCCGCATCAATGATAATTATGAAAGAGCGGGATGCCGTACAGCGGCATTTCGACTTTTGATATTGGGGTTTCGAAATTGTTTGGTACTGTAAACAACTTTTACTTTCCCAATAAGGTGAACGTGTATCCTCGTTTTTCCAGTTCCGTCAGCAGTGCGTCGAACTTATTATAGAATTTATCGGTTCGCGCCGCATCCGTGCCGATGTGCGTCAAAAGAATGAAGCCGTTCAATCCGTGCGGGTCGCGCCGTTCGTACGCAAGAATCCTGTTGAAGATCGTGTCGCTGCCGAGATAACGCGTTCCCATATCCGGCGTTGTATAATCGGCGTTGGAATATGTTCCCGGAGTGAAATCTATCAACGTCAATCCGAATTCTTTGCTCCATGCCGCGATGCTGTCGTTGTACCATTCGTACGGCGGAAGAAAATATGGCGCATCGTTTTTGGTGATGCCGAACGATTTCATGGCGGCATAATTTGCAGCGATGTCGTTCATGAATTCTTTTTTGGTGATCAGCAGCGAATCCTGTTTGTCCCACGGCGCGTAGAGCAAGTGTTTATCGGAATGCCCGCCAAGATAATGCCTGTCCTGCTTCAGTTCCTCGATAAATGTTTTGAATCTCGGATTGCGGTAAAAATCGCCGGTAAAGAAAAACGAAGCATGAGCGTGATGCTTTTTCAAAGCCGCGCGAACAATCTCTCCGCCTTCGGCAAAATCATGTGCGGTGAAGACGAGATGAATTTCGCGCTTCGTTGTGTCCATGCGAATGATTGCACCTTTCACCATGATGCAATTCTGGAATGCGGCAGAGTTGTCTTGAGAGAAGAGCATTTGAGTAGAATTAAGAATGAAGATATACGCGATCGTGAAAAGCAATGTGCTACAGTTATTTTTAGAGGCATCTATCATTTGATAACAATTAAAATGATTTGCTGGTGAGAAGCAATCCCGGTAAAGTCGAAGCACTGAAACAACCTTGCCTTCGAAAGCCTGATTTTGTATCTTTCCACAGAAGGTAAACAAACGTGCCCGTAGCTCAATTGGATAGAGCAACAGCCTTCAATAGGAGCCGGTGCAGGGAATACGTAACTTGCATCGTGGAGAGTGCTGTATCGGTGGATCTCTAAGGGAATTGAAAAATTCCTAAGACAATACCGAGGAAACCTTGTATCGCCGGAGTTTTACAAACTGATGGAAATTTTACAAGGGTTCCGTAGAGACTATACGCACTCAGACTGAAATGTCTAAGATATAGTCCAGACTACAACTCGTCTAAGCAAAAACGAGGCGTGGGAAACCACGTGTGGTAAGCTAAGCTGTAGGTTGCGCGTTCGATTCGCGCCGGGCATACAAATCAGTACCCGCCCCCTTCAGCCGTCAGCGTAACTTTGCCCCGGAACGTGCGATAGATGAAGATGAAATATCCGGAGGCAAGAATAATTCCGAGAATCCACCACACCAAGCCGACGCTTAAGCCGTACGATTTCGCCGAGACGTTGTACACGGTCAGGCTGAAATTCGGGTCGGTTGATGCCGGAAGCACAGTCGGAAATAAACCGAATGCCGTGGTCGCAAGCATTCCTGCAATGAACAGCGTGGAAGAAAGAAAAGCTTTCCCGTCTTCTTTGCGAGGATTGTAATAGAACATGCCGACAATGCCGAGAATGCCGATGACGGGGAAAACATATCCCCACGCGTACGAGGAAAAATTATTCCACAGCTCAGGATGAATTGCCGTAACGGCAAGAAGTGAAATCACCCACGTCAGCACAACTCCCCAAGAAGCCTTTGAAGCGATGCTTCGCGCGCGCGATTGCACTTCGCCTTCCGTTTTCATTGCAACGTAATTCGCTCCGTGCGTTGTCAGCGTGAAAAGAGCAACCAGTCCCATGAGTGTCGTGAACCAATCGAGAATTCCCGATTCGGGCACGATGGTGAATGTCGTCCAGAGCGGCTCGAAGAAATACCCCTCCCGGTTCAACGGAACGCCCCGCACAACGTTGCCGAGCGCTGCGCCGAAAAAGATCGCCAGCAAAATGCTCGCAACGCTGAACACGACATCCCAAAATGTTTTCCACATCGTGTTGTGAATGTGCTGGCGGAACTCGATCCCGAGTCCGCGCAGCATGAGCAGCCACAAAACGATGATCAGCGGCAGATAAAATCCGCTGAAGCTCGAAGCATAGAGAAGCGGGAATGCGAAATACAGCGTGCCGCCGGCGGCGAGAATCCAGACTTCGTTCCCGTCCCACAGCGGACCGATGGAATTGAGCACGAGCCGCCGCTCGTCATCCGATTTCGCAACGAGCAAGTGAATGATACCTGCGCCGAGATCGAAGCCGTCGAGCACGACGTACATTGTCAGCATGAATGCTACGATGATGAACCAGAGAATCTCCATAATTTTTCCCTTTGTGCCTTCTTGTCTTAGTGGTGAATACTAGCCGCTTCAGGTCCGTGATTGATTTCCTTGATGACCAAAAACAAATATAAAACGCCGATGACGAAATACATTCCTAAAAATCCGAGCAGTGTAAAGAGCGAATTACCGGCTGAAACCGTCGGCGAAATTCCGTCAGCCGTGCGCATTAACCCGTATACGAGCCATGGCTGGCGCCCGAGCTCGGCGGTCATCCATCCCGCGGTGTTGGCAATGAACGGAAACGGAAAGCTGAGCAGCAAAATCCAGAGCATCCATCGCGCTGCGTAGAGCTTTCGTTTCCACAATAACAATATCGAAATCACCATCACCGCAATGAAAATCGTTCCGAGTCCGACCATAATATGATAGCTGTAATAGAGAAGGGGAATATTGTCGGGCCAGAACTCGCGCTTGAACGCATCCAATCCTTTCACTTCCGCTTCCCACCGGTAATATGTCAGAAAGCTGAGCAGCTTCGGCGCGTACAGCGGATTGTCGAGTTTTAGTTTGTCCATATCCGGCTGGCCGATAAAAATTAACTCGGCGCCTTCTTTCGTCTGGAACAATCCTTCCATTGCAGCAAGCGTGACAGGCTGGTTGTAGGCGACATTTTTTCCCTGCGCGTCGCCGCTCGGGAACGCCATGAAGAATGAAAAAATAATCCCGATCACAACGCCGAGCCGGACAAAAATTTTTCCGTACTCTTCCTCACGATGTGCCAACAAATAATAAGCACCGACCGACGCCATCACGAACGACGCCGTTACCACCGCGCCAGCCATGGTGTGAACATACTGCCAGCCGACCCACGGATTAAAAATGAGTCCCCAAAAACTTTGAAGCTGAACGTTTCCCGCCGCATCAACCGCATACGCAACAGGATGCTGCATCCACGCATCGGTGGCGACGATGAAGAAGCCGGAGATCCACGAGCCGAGAAAAACGAGAAACGCGGAAACGAAATGTCCGCGCTGTCCCAATTTTTTTTCACCGAACAAAAACAAGCCGAGAAAACTCGATTCGAGAAAGAAAGCGAAGACGCCTTCCATCGCGAGCGTTTGTCCGATGACGCCGCCGGCGAACGTGGAAAACTTCGCCCAGTTCGTGCCGAACTGAAATTCCATCGGAATGCCGGTAACGACGCCGACCGCAAAATTGATGGCAAAAATTTTTGCCCAGAAGCGCGCAGCGGTATTGTAGCGTTCATTGTTCCTGCGCATCGCAATCCATTTCAGTATAACGATGAGCAAGCCCAAGCCCATTGTGAGTTGCGGGAAAAGATAATGGTAGGAAACGGTGAACGCGAATTGAAGTCTGTCCATTAAGAATGCATCTTGCATAGGCTGGATTCCTTATTGAGTGTGTTGCTACGGAATTGATACAAATTTATCGGAAGGAAAATTAAGATGCAAGGAAGGATTGCGATTGAAATTAAAGTTGAGTAGATTGACGCAGAACAAACGAGGACATGCAGGTGGGGGTTTAAGCTGTGTTGCTTTTTAAGGATAGATACTCGTTTCACGACGATGCAAATCACTGAGAAAGAGGTAAAATATACAATCAGCGGCAGTGTGGATGCTATGCTTTATGAAAACCCAAAACTCGAAGACGTTTATAAAACAAATGGTGTTCCTACATACACGTTTGTTGAACCAAGCAGGTTTACTGACATTCTTCTAAGTTTACGTACTCCGGGCAGGTGCCTCGTTGTTGAAGGACCAAGTGGCATTGGTAAGTCAACCGCAATAGAAATTGCAATTGAAAAGATTGGCATTTCTAAATCTGTGACCAAACTCTCTGCCCGTAAGTCAGAAGACGTTGAATACATAAAAATGCTTCCAACGACTGATCACGTCGGCACTGTCCTAGTCGATGATTTTCATAAGTTAGATGATGCCACTAAGTCTAGCTTAGCAGATTATTTGAAGCTTCTTGCTGATAAGGAAGACAAATACACAAAGATCATCATACTTGGCATAAATCGAGCAGGGGACAGTCTTATTCAGTTCTCACCTGACCTTGTCAATCGAATTGACATCGTCCGATTTGAAACTGAACCCGACAGTAAGATTTTTGAGCTGGTTCAAAATGGAGAAAAAACACTTAATATTTCACTCGGCGTTTCTCAAGACATCGTTCAGGCGTCCGCAGGAAGTTTTTATTTAGCACAAATGCTGAGTAAGGAAACATGTCTTGCTGCTAGGGTACTGGAAAAATCGCTAAATCCACAAACTCTGAATATCAGCTTTGAACTCGTCAAGGCAAACGTTTGGGATCGTCTGGCTCTTTCTTTTCACAAAAGATCTGTAGATTTCTGCGTTGGAACAAGACTCCGTAAAGAAGGGCGGGCTCCATACCTCCACATTCTCAATTGGCTTGCTACTGGTCATACGTGGACATTGGATTTACGTGACGCAATAAGAAGATATCGTGATCTAAGCGGCAGCGTTAGCCAAGTTGTTGATAAGGGATTCCTCAGAGACCTAATAAATCATAACTCAGATATTAGGCAGGTGCTTCATTATGACGAAGCTTCTGAACTTCTTACTGTGGAAGACCCTCAGTTTCTCTTTTACATTAGAAATATCCCCTGGCACCAGTTCGCGCGACAATTAGGATTCTTAACTGTTGAATTCGATAGACGGTACGACTTCGCCCTCTCTTTCGCTGGAACTGATCGCGACATTGCTGAACAAATTTTTGGTAATCTCACTGAAAATGAAGTTGAAGTCTTTTATGATAAAAATGAACAGCACAGAATTCTTGCCACAGACGTCGAGGAATATCTACGTCCAATTTACCAAACCGAAGCACAATTTGTAATTGTCTTGCTTGGTTCTGATTACCCCAAACGTATTTGGACGCAAATAGAATCAGATGCCTTTAAAGAACGATTCAAAGATGGATCTGTAATTCCGATCTGGTTTGCAAATGCCCCCATTTCAGCATTTGACAGCACACGTCGGATCGGAGGAATCACGTTTGATAGAGGAAAAAACATTACTCAACAGCTTGAGACGATTACTCGTGACCTGTTGCGAAAACTCTCAGAGACGCGAAAGCCTGTAGGTACACCCTAATCACATTAAAAAACGATCTCACTATAAAACTGCAGGGGAGAACAAACCTGCAACAAAAAAGCCTCGTCTACACATCTCCCTCACCACTCCTTTACTTTCTGCGCTTTTTTCAGCGAGTAGTACACAGCAAGCCAGCCGATGAGAATTGCCGCCATACCATCTTTGCTTTTTGTGTTGGTCTTTTTTACATTGATTTGAAAGAAGGTGTGTTGCGATGTTACTCTCATACATAAATTCAGCATTAAAAAAAGCTCATTATGAACAGCTCGAGAATGGGCGGTTCTACGGCGAAATCTCTGAGTTGCGAGGCGTGTGGGCAGAAGGAACCAGTGTAGAAGAATGCCGAAATGAACTGGCGGAAGTTGTTGAGGAATGGGTTTTTTTGAAATTACGAGACAACGATCAACTTCCCGTCCTTGATGCAATAAATTTGAACTCCTCCCGTTTTGCAAACGCTTCGTAGCATTTCCCGCCACGATCTCATTAAGAAATTTGTTGCTTGCGGGTTTCGAAGGACCGTATTCCGGCGGCAAGCACCAGTTTATGAAAAAAGGCGCATTGAAAGTCCGCATTCCCAATTCCCACCATGGCGATATTGATGTTTCTCTTCTAACAAGGATACTTCGACAAGCAGAAATTGATGAGGAAGCGTGGAACAACGCTTGATGTGTTGAATGATGGACTCCACTTTGGAAGTGGAGTCCATCTTAAGCCTCTCTCTCCTTTACCATCCCTTCACCTTCTGGGCTTTTTTAATTGCAAAGTACACCGCAAGCCAGCCGATGAGAATCGCCGCCATAAGATAGATCCAACTGTTCGCGGCGGGAACTGCCGTGTGAGCTTCAATCATCGTCCACAAGAGCGGAACGGAAAGATACATGTTGTGCAATCCGCGCTGCGAAACTTTTGCAATGAGCTGCGGATCGGGAGCAGTGCCGGCTTTCAGCGCTTCGAGAATTTTCTTCTGTGCGGGAACAATCGTCTCAAACACGTTGCCGATCATCACGATTCCGAAAAAGACCCCCGCATGAATCACGTAGCCGCGGTAGCTGAAATTTCCGACTTTGATCATGCAATAGACAAGTGCGGCGATGACGGCAAAACCAACTGCGGCAAAGGCAAGAGTATTCTTTCCTAACGGACCGTTCGCCAACAACACGTACACTCGGTACAGCAGAAAAACAACTGCAACCATAATATAACTGCCGGCTGTCCACGCTTCCTGTCCTTCAATCGTCTGGCCGCCGACGTAAAAAACAAAGATCAAAAGGATAAGCCCGAACACAAGCGTATAAATTGCCGACCAGCGGAACCAGTACAGCGCGCGGGGAACAAGTCCTAATGTGGAATTCTTTCTCGTCTCCCGATCGGTTGAAACGCTGAAGGGCACGAGCACGAGATTGAACCACCAGTTGAGTCCGACAAAAAGCAGCCCCGCAACAACATGAATCCAGCGGAAAAAGACGGCGAAAAAATCTCCAACTTCCATATATCCTCCTCAATAAATAGTGGCAAACTATTTTGGTTATGTGTTGAAGATACTCTTTTGGGAAGAAAGAGTAAAGTTTCGTTGATGTCTGACGGTGCTTTCCAACCGTCTGACATCTGTATTTTGTTCTCAAGAAAATGTCAGACAGCAAAAAAAGCTGTCAGACATTTCCGCTTGCCGCTTTCGTTTTCATGCCGTACATTGAAAACCATTAACAATGTCAAAAAAATCCTCACAACAACTATGGACTACTCAATGAAAGGTGATCCTATGCACCCGCTCGTAAAGGTTGCACTGCCGTTTCTCGGCTTTGCCATTGCTGAAAGCACTGCGTTCGCTCAGGAACGGGACCGGAGCAAAATTCCCGATCAATACAAATGGAATCTCACCGAAATTTATCCCACGGACGAAGCGTGGCAAAAAGCGAAGGAAGATCTTGCCGCACATATTCCTTCCATCGAACAATTCAAAGGAACGCTCGGCCGGTCGCCGGAGCAGCTTTTCAAATGTCTTGACCTGCTCAGCAATCTGAACAAGACATTTGCGCGTCTCTACAGCTACGCGAGCATGAAATCCGATGAAGACACGCGCGTCTCGAACTACCAGGCGATGAAACAGGCGATGAGCCAGCTCGGTTCGACGCTTGCCGCGCACGCATCGTTCATCGAGCCGGAAATTCTGAAGATGGACAAAACAACGATTGACGATTTCGTGAAGAAGGAAAAGGGATTGGAAATCTACCGCCATTACCTCGACGATATTCTCCGCCGGCAAGCGCACACTGGCACCGAAGGAGAAGAAAAAATCATTGCAGACGCAAGCTTGATGGCGGACGCGCCGGATAACATGTACGGAATTTTTTCCAATGCCGATTTCCCTTATCCTGAAGTCACGCTAAGCGACGGCAAAACAGTGAAGCTTGACGCCGCAGGATACGCACTGTACCGCGCCGCGCCGAACCGCGACGACCGCAAAAAAGTCTTCGAGGCGTTTTTCGGTACATTGAACAAGTACCGCGCAACGTTC
>JAGWND010000304.1 GCA_028873075.1 Bacteroidota bacterium | reverse complement strand
ATTGTAGCCGCACACGGAAACAGTCTCCGTTCCATTGTTATGCACCTTGATAATCTTACAAAAGAGCAGGTTTTGGAGTTAAATATTCCAACCGGTGTTCCGTTGCTCTATCAGTTCGACGCGAATGGCACGATTGTTGAGCGAAAATATCTGTAAAATGTACTCTTTTTGAAGTTTTGGTGAAAATTTGCGTTATTGAAATTTCTAGCCTGAGAAAGTATTATTGTTGAGTTTGTCTACACTATTTATTATTATTAACCAGTCATCAAGAATTATCTTACGTAAGGAGAAAAAGAACTATGTCGACAATGATCACCGAAGAGTGCATCAACTGTGGAGCATGTGAACCTGAATGCCCAAACACTGCAATTTATGCAGGCGGAGCGCAATATGAATATCAAGGTGCAATGCACGATGCCGTGTCGAACGATTTCTATTACATCGTGCCGGAGAAATGCACCGAATGCGTCGGTCATTTCGATCAGGAACAATGCGCGGCTGTTTGCCCTGTAGATTGCTGCGTGCCGGATCCTAATCATGTTGAAGCTGAAGAGGTTCTTTTCGCACGAGCGAAGGATATCCATCCGGAAAGAGCATTTGCGGATTTAAGCGCGGCAACGTCTCATTTTCAAAAAGCGTAAATTTCCATTCATGTAAAAAAGTCGGTTCGTCATGCAAAGACGAACCGGCTTTTTTATTTTAGGCGAGACTACATGTCATGAAAATAGGGTCGTACGAAATTCATGCAATTGAGACCGGACGCTTCGCGCTTGACGGCGGCGCAATGTTCGGTGTTGTGCCGTGGGTATTTTGGTCAAAAACAAATCCGCCGGATGAACGCAACCGCATTACGCTTGCGGCGCGCTGCTTGCTCATTATCGGCGATGGCAAAGTTATGCTTGTTGATACAGGCAACGGCGCAAAGTGGAACGACAAGCTGAAGGATATTTACCGCCTCGACAACTCGCAGTTCACACTTGAAACTTCTCTTGCCCAATTCGGCGTTTCACCTAAAGACGTAACGGATGTGATACTTACGCATCTTCATTTTGATCACTGCGGCGGAAGCACAAAAATAACGGATGGAAAGCTTGATCTGGCTTTCCCCGACGCGATGTATTATGTGCAGAAGGACCATTGGGATTTGGCAGTAAATCCGACTGAACGCGACCGCGGTAGCTTTATGAAAGATGATTATGCACTGTTAAAAGAGTCCGGACAGTTGAAATTTGTTGACGGCGAGAGAGAGCTGTTTCCGGGAATTTCTGTCGTGGTGTGCAACGGGCACACTGCGGCGCAGCAATTGCCGGTTATTTCTGACGGCAAGCAGACAGTATTGTTTTGTTGCGATCTCGTGCCGACAGCTTCTCACGTTCCTTTTCCGTACATCATGGGCTATGACCTTCGCCCTCTTGTAACGCTTGAAGAGAAGAAGCGATTGCTTCCTAAAGCAGCAAAAGAGCAATGGCTTCTTTTTTTAGAACACGACTCGGTTCACGAGATGATCACGCTGAAGCAGGCTGAAAAGGGCCTCGCCGTTGATCAAAAATTCAGAGTAGAGTGATGATGTTCGCTGCGGGACAAAAAGTTGCCCGGCTTCAAGATTTGTTGGAAGGGAAAGGAAAACTTGTTTGCGTAGACGGCGAAGAGATTGCACTTTTCAAAATCGAAGGAAAAATTTTTGCAGTCGGTAACGTCTGCCCGCATCAGCATTTTTCAAAATTACACGAAGGCATCCTTAACGGAAAGACACTAACCTGTCCGATGCACGGGTGGTCGTACGATGTGGAGTCGGGGAAAGCCGTCAATGCGGACGGCAGGCTGAAAACGTTTGTGGTTGACATTCGTGGCGAGGATGTTTTTCTATTGTCCGAATGGACTCCTTTGGAGAACAATGGAAACGTTGACGCAAAAAATAAAAGCGAAAGCGTATGAGCTTGGTTTCTCGAAAGTCGGCATTGCCAGAGCGGATGCTTTGAGGGAGGATGCCGTTCATCTGCAAGAATGGCTGCATCGCGGCTATCACGCTTCAATGCAGTGGATGGCAAAGAATATCGAGAAAAGGTGCGATCCGCGCGCAATTATTCCGGATGCAAAATCGGTTGTTTCCGTTGCCGTCAATTATTTTGCTGATGTTCAGCATTCGCCGGCGGGAAACGAAGGGAAAGTTTCCCGCTATGCGTGGGGAGATGATTATCACATTCACGTTACAAAACGAATCCAAAATCTGTTTGAGTGCATCAAACAAATGGCACCGGATTCCGACGGGCGGTATTATGTTGATACCGGTCCCGTGATGGATAAATATTGGGCTGAGAAGTCAGGCGTCGGATGGCGCGGCAAGCACACGAATGTCATTACAAAAGAGTTCGGCTCATGGGTTTTTCTCGGCGAAATTATCACGACGCTGGAGCTTGAGTACGACACGCCGATGGAAGATTTTTGCGGAACGTGCACGGCGTGCATCGAATCGTGTCCGACCGGTGCGATTGTGGAACCCTATATTGTTGATAGTAATAGATGCATCTCGTATCTCACGATCGAGCATCGCGGCGAAATAGACGATTCGCTGAAGCCGCATTTTGAAGGCTGGGTGTACGGATGCGACATTTGTCAGGATGTGTGCCCGTGGAACAGATTT
>JAGWND010000062.1 GCA_028873075.1 Bacteroidota bacterium | reverse complement strand
AATTTTCGAAGGGAGAGTTTATCAGCAAGCCCGTGTTGGAAAAAATAAAAGCGGAAGGCGTCAAGAGAAAATTGGTCGGCATGATGCTTCCCGGCAGAACAGTTGCTCGGCACGGCTATACAATTCTTTCGGACGGCGAAACCGTCGGCACGGTGACGAGCGGAACGTTCTCACCGTCGCTTGAGAAAGGCATTGCGATGGGATATGTTACTGCGGCACATGCCGCCGCCGGAAGCACCGTCGCGGTTGATATTCGAGGAACGGTAACGGAGGCAAAGATTGTTGCGTTTCCATTTTTGTCAAAAGCCTCGCCGCATGAAGGCGGGCATCTGTCCTAAGATGCTTTGCATAATGGTTTCGTGGAAAATTGCACATGAAAATTGACGTCTATTTTTCACCCGCTCAAGTTGACGAAATGCAGCTTCGCGAGAAGAATGTTGTTGTCATTGATGTTCTTCGCGCAAGCAGCACCATTGTTGCAGCGCTCCATAACGGAGCGCGCGAAATAATTCCGGTCAGCAGCGTGGAATCCGCCGTCAAAGTTTCCGGCAATCTATTCGGCGACGTGGTTCTGCGCGGCGGCGAGCGCAACGGGAAAATGATTGACGGCTTCAATCTCGGAAATTCCCCGAGCGAGTATACCGAAGAAGCAGTGAAAGGGAAGTCCATCATTTTGTGCACGACGAACGGCTCCGTTGCGATGGTGCGCGCCCGTTACGCAAAAAATATGACGGTCGCATGTTTCAACAACATTTCGTCAGTTGTTGAGTTCATGGAGGAGATCAATGATGATTTTTCTATTGTCTGCGCCGGACAACAATCGCTCTTTGCGCTCGAAGACGCCGTCTGTGCCGGCATGATCGTCAAACAATTGTCGGACAAAGATTCGTTGATGCTCGAGCTGAACGATGCGGCAGTGACGGCGCACGTTCTCTACAAAACATACAATAAAAATCTTTTGAAAATGATCAAAAGCTGTGATCATGGAAGGTATCTTGCCGGGATCGGATTTGAAGATGATTTGAAGCTGTGTGCTGAAATTGATTCTGTAGCGACGGTCCCGATGCTCGCAGGCAGCGTTATTAAAGTGAAGAAAGAAGCAATGAGACCTTCGGTTGGAAATCCCCTTGGGACCACGGCAGAAGCTGTGGCTGATTAAACGCCAGACAGCATTTTTTTGCTGTCTGACGTTCTGTGATGAACTCCGGATGCCAGACGGCTGGAAAGCGCCGCCAGACACATTTACTTTCGCAAGGTTCGCTTCACCACATGGAAGACTCAACGTACAATTTTGGACGCACCTCGTCGCGCCGAAAAAAAACAAACGGAAAGTCGTCGCATCGCCGCGGCTGGCAAATCGCTTCGTTTCTTTTGATGGTGTGCGGTGTGCTCGTGTTGCTCAGCCTCGTTTCCTATTCTCCGGGCGATGAGGCGAACGGCGAAATCCCGCTTTCCCAGCTTCCGAAAATCTTCACCAACGATCCGCTCATTCAGGCGAAAGCCAACGGCACATCGAATTGGCTCGGCTTGTTAGGTGCGATGGTATCAAGCAGCTTGATCAACTCGACTGTCGGTTACTTCATTTTCTTTCTCCCGTTTCTGATGATCGCGTGGGGATGGACGACGCTTCGCCGCGGCGATCTTCGCAAGCTGACATATCTCACGAACTATGTCATCATCATCAGTCTCCTCGGCGCCACGCTCTTCGGATTTCTCAGACTCGCAGGATTGTCCGATGCTCTTCCGCCGCAATGGCACGGACTTGCCGGCGCGTTTCTTTCCAATGTTCTCAAGCAGCTCATGGGAATTGCCGGAGGGTTGATCCTTACCGTCTCGCTCTTGTTCATCGCGCTAGTGCTCGTGTTCGATCTCGATTTGCATACGACCTCTGAGCGGATAAAAAATATTTTTGCCGCCGTCGCTTCGGCGCTTCGCGCTGCAATGGAGCGGCAAAGGGAAAAACGCGCTCAACGCAAAGAAGAGAAGGAAGCCGTTGAGGTGAAACGGTACGAAGCGGAACAGGCAGAACACTCCCAACGGGATGTTCAATCAGCACTCAGGCTGCTTTCCCCGAAAATCAAGCGAGCGCCGATCGAAGAACTTCCGCCGGGGGAAGAACCGCCTGCATCGGAATTACCCGGCGATCAGAATCCTAATCTTCAATCTGAAGAAGAGCTACAGCTCGACATTAAAGAAACAGTTGCCGACAGCGAAATAGAAGAGCCTCTCGATGTGCGCGGTGTTGAGGATGAAGAAATTGAGTACGTTTTTCCCTCCGTTGAATTGCTCGATGCAAAGCGCCAGAGCGACACTGTTGACGACAGCGAGTTAAAAGCAAACGCGGAGCTTCTCCGCGCGAAGCTTGCAGATTTCGATGTTGAAGTTGCAAGCGTGAGCGTAACGCCGGGACCGGTGGTAACGTTGTACGAGCTTGTTCCCGCGACCGGCGTGAAAATTTCTAAAATCACTGCGCTCTCGAACGACCTCGCACTTGCAATGCAGGCAAAGGGGATCCGTATCCAAGCGCCGATCCCCGGACGCGGAACAGTCGGTGTCGAAATTCCGAACAACAGGCCGCAGATCGTTACGATCCGCAGTATCATTAACTCGACAAAATTCCGCGATGCAAAAGCGGCTCTTCCGTTGGCGATGGGAAAAACCATTTCCGGCGAAGTGTATGTTGACGATCTTGCAAAGATGCCGCATTTGTTGATCGCCGGTTCCACCGGTTCGGGAAAATCGGTCGGGATCAACACAATTCTCACGAGCTTGATCTACAGGCTTCATCCTTCGGAAGTAAAATTCCTCATCATTGACCCGAAGAAAATCGAGTTGAGTTTGTACAAAAAATTGAAACTTCATTTTCTTGCCGTTTCAAAAGATGTGGATGAGGAAATCATTACGACGCCGCAGAACGCGGTGCTCGCTTTGAAGGCGGCGGAATTGGAAATGGAGCACCGGTACGACCGCCTTGCCCACGCAGGCGTGCGCAGCATTGCAGATTACAACGAGCGTGTTGAAGCGGGAAGGTTGAAAGACACCGATACGCTCAAGCACCGCAAACTGCCGTACCTCATCATCGTAATAGATGAACTTGCCGATTTGATGATCACCGCTGCACGGGAAGTTGAAGAGCCGATCGCGCGCCTTGCGCAGCTTGCGCGCGCTGTGGGCATTCATCTTGTGCTCGCAACACAGCGTCCGTCGGTTGATGTCATCACCGGCGTTATCAAAGCGAATTTTCCGGCGCGCATTGCGTACCAGGTTTCATCGAAAATTGATTCACGCACGATTCTCGACATGAACGGCGCGGAACAATTGTTAGGCAACGGAGACATGCTCTATCTCCCTTCCGGAAGTCCGAAGCCCGAGCGCATTCAAAATGCGTTCATTTCGGCCGATGAAGTGGAAGCGATCGTGGATCATATCGGCAAACAAAAAGGATACAGCCGTCCATTTGAGTTGCCTTCGGTGCTGGAAAAGCAGCGTGCTTCATTGACGACGAGCGGCGAACGCGACGAGTTGTTCGAAGAAGCTGCGCGAACAATCGTTCGTCATCAGCAAGGCTCAGTTTCATTGTTGCAGCGCCGTTTGAAGATCGGCTACTCACGCGCCGCGCGTTTGGTGGATGAACTGGAAGCCGCGGGCGTTGTCGGACCTTTTGACGGAAGCAAAGCCCGGGAAGTGCTGGTCGAAAGCGAAACGGAGCTGGAAGCAATATTGAGGAATTAATAATGTCAAGGCGGATATTTTATTCTTTCTATTTAATTTTCGCGACGGCGGTTGCCTTTTTTTCTTTCTCCTCTGCACAGACGAAATTAGAGCCGGCGCAGGTGTTGGACAATGTCCGCGAAACCTACGAAACCTTGGAAGATATTACGGCGACGTTTACGGAAGAAGTGACATTCAAATACACGAACGTTCACCAGTCGCTCACCGGCGAATTTCAAATGAAGAGAGGAAATCTCAACGGCATTCCCAACAAGTACCGCATTCACACCGAACAGCAAACGATTGTGACCGACGGCATTACCGTGTGGTCCTATTCACCGATCAATAAACAAGTGCTGATTGACGACTACAATGACGACTCAAAAACATTCTCGCCTGATAAATTTCTGTTCAGTATTCCAAACGACTTTCAGGCGGTTTTTCTTAATGAGAGACCGTCTTCGCCTGAGATTCAATCGGACTACGCATTGAAACTTATTCCGCGTGCCGGAACTGCTTCCGCCGCAGCTGTGAAGTCGTTCAAGATTTGGGTTTCCAGAAAAGACTGGAGCATTCGGAAAATCGAGTTCATTGACATGAACGAAACGCAGCGGACGTACACGATTCATTCGCGCTTGCTCAATCTTGGACTTTCGGATAAACATTTTTCTTTCACAGTTCCTAACGGAGTGCAAGTTGTTGATCTTCGCATACTGAAAGCAAAAGCCCGCCGTCACTAGCATTTCACCGCATGAAAAAAAAACGATCCTTTCTCCGCTATAGCGTCAGCATCGTGCTGACTGCGCTGTTTCTCTATCTCGCTTTTCGCGGTGTGCGGTTGAGCGCATTGTGGAATTCGCTCGTGAATGTGCAATGGACGTGGGTCGCCTTGCTCGCTGCGGTGACTATTCTGAGCCATCTTGCACGCGCATGGCGTTGGCAATATTTATTGTATCCCGTGAAAGAAAAGGTCAGTCTGCGAAATTCGTTTTCCGGTGTGATGATCGGGTACATGGTGAACAACGTCCTGCCCCGTGTCGGGGAGGTGGTACGCCCGTATGCGTTGGGGAATCTCGAAGGGATTTCAAAATCTGCCGCTCTCGGCACGGTAGTTATAGAACGGATTCTCGACATGATCACGTTTTTCATGCTCTTGCTCGTTATTCTCTTTGTGAAATCGAGCTCGTTCGGCAGATTATTTCCGTCCTTTGCATCGTTCGAGCCTCTTTTTCTTTTTATCGTTGTTGCCTTGTTTGTGCTGATGGTTGTGATATTTTTCAAAGCAGAAAGTTTCTTTTCGCTATTGAAACGCCTCACGGTCATACTTCCCGTCCGGCTTCGGGACAAGATTGATGCGCAATTTTCTCTGTTTGCATCGGGATTTTCCATTGCAAACTATCCCGGGAAATTTTTTATGATCTTTATAACAAGCCTACTCATTTGGGCGTTGTACACGCTTGCGATGTATGTTCCGTTCGGCGCGTATCATGTCATTGAAACGCACGCGCTCGGTTTCGGCTCGGCAACAATTTTGATGGTGGTCTCGACGATTGCGTTTGTCTTTCCGACACCGAGCGGATTCGGAACATACCATACCTTTACCTCGTATGCGCTGGTCCATTTGTTCGGCATCGATCCGGTAACAGCCCTGAGTTATTCTGTGCTGACACACGAGTCCGGTTTTGTGATTACGACAGTGATCGGTTTGTATTATTTCTTGCACGATCACACGCACGTTGCGGAGGCCGTAAGAGAAGAAGTGTAATGCAACAATAAAAAGGACATCATGAAACAAGTTGCCATCGAATCAAAAAAAGGAACGATGCTTGTTGATGAGGTCCCCGATCCGCTCTTGCGCGCAGGCGGGGTCATCGTTCGGAATCATTTCTCGCTCATCAGTGCCGGAACAGAACGCACGTCTGTTCAAAAGAGGCAGGAAGGGATGCTCGCTAAGGCGAAAGCAAACCCTGAATTGGTGAAAGCCGTGCTTCAACAAATGAAGCAGCAAGGGCTGCTCGCCACGTACAAAAAAGTGATGACGCGCATGGGCGCGTACGGAGCGATGGGTTACAGTTCTGCAGGAAGCGTTCTTGCTGTTGCAAACGACATTGAAGATTTCGTTCCCGGCGATCATGTGGCGTGCGCAGGAGGCGGCTACGCGTCGCACGCGGAATTGATCTTCGTTCCGAAAAATCTTTGTGCAAAAATTCCTTCCGGCGTAACGACGCAGGAAGCCGCTTATACCACCGTCGGCGCAATTGCGCTTCAAGGCGTTCGTCAGGCGGCACCGACACTTGGCGAAACAATCGTCGTTATCGGATTGGGCTTGGTCGGCCAATTGGCGGTGCAGATTGCAAAAGCTGCCGGCTGCAATGTCATCGGCATTGATGTTGACAAGCATGCCGTCGCGCTCGCAAAATCACTCGGAGCCGACGCGGCGTTCAGCCGCGCATCTCTTTCCCTCGTGAGCGATGTGCAATCGTTTACCCACGGGTACGGTGCCGATGCTGTTATCATCACGGCGGCAACGAAGAGCAACGATCCCGTTCAAATAGCGGGTGAATTGTGTCGTGACAAAGGGAGAGTTGTGCTTGTCGGCGATGTCGGCATTACCCTGCCGCGCGCCCCGTATTACATGAAAGAATTGGATTTTCGCTTGTCGCGTTCGTACGGTCCCGGACGATATGATCGTTCGTACGAGGAAAAAGGCTCGGATTATCCCATCGGCTATGTTCGTTGGACAGAAAGGCGCAACATGGAAGAGTTTCTCCGCCTTGTTCAGCAGAAAAAGGTCGGTATCGGAAAGCTGACGACGCATGTGTTTCCGATTGACAACGCTGTGGAGGCATACCGGTTGATTTCAGGAAAATCAAATCAGCGGTACTTGGGCGTGCTTATCGAATATCCGCAAGAAAAGCACCGAAAGGGTTCTCAGCATGAGGCGGTGAAGAAGATTTCACTCGCACCGTCGAAAGGGAAAACCGGTGCGTTGTCAATCGGATTTATCGGCGCCGGGAATTTTGCGCAGGCGTCGCTTCTTCCGCATCTTGCCGGGAAGAATGTCATGCTCAAAGGAGTCTGCACAGGCAGCGGATTGAACGCGAAAAATGTTGCACGCCAGTTCGGTTTTGAATTTGCAACAACTGATCCGAAAGAAATCTGCGGTTCGGATGCAATTGACGCAGTGTTCATTGCAACACGGCACAACCTGCACGCCTCGTTGTGCGCTCAAGCGATCAGGCACAACAAGCACGTCTTCGTCGAAAAACCTCTTGCGCTCAGCGATGCCGAGCTTGACGCTGTCGTCAGAGCATACAACGCATCGCTGAAGCATGCAAGCCTCCGGTTTCTCGTGGGCTTCAATCGTCGTTTCTCTCCGTCAGTCCGTACGGCGAAAGAATTTTTTGCCGGCACTGCCGAGCCGATGATGGTGATGTACCGTATCAATGCAGGATTTCTTCCGAAAACTCATTGGACACAGGACCCGATTGAAGGCGGGGGAAGGATTATCGGCGAGGTGTGCCATTTCATTGACACGATTCAGTTTCTCACCGGCGCGCTGCCGACGAAGGTTTTCGCGCAGTCGCTTTCGTTGAAAGGAAATCGTACGCAATCGGATAACGTTGCGATCACGCTCCGGCTTTCGAACGGCTCCGTCGGTGTCATTACCTACCTCGCAAACGGCGACACTGCAGTTTCAAAAGAATTTATTGAAATCCACGCCGGCCGAAAGACGGCAGTGCTTGACAATTTCAAGCGGCTCGAATTGTATGAAGGCGGCACGCGGAACGTTCATGAGTCGTCCGTGGTGGAGAAAGGGCATAAGACGGAAGTTGAAGAATTTATTGAAGCGATCCACACCGGGCGCGACCTTGTTTCTTTCGAAAGCGTTGTTGCAACAACGCGCGCAACGTTCAGAATTCTTGAATCGCTTGAAACAGGAATGCCGGTTGAAGTGTGAGCGTCGAAGCCTCAGATCATCAGCATGAAGCGTTTGCTCTTTCTTCTCTCGGCAGCAGCTATTCCGCTCTGCACATCGGCGCAAGGCATTGTTCCGCAGGAGCGTCCGAACAGCGTAGCGCTTGCCGCGGGAATGGGCGTCAATCTTGTTGCCGATCCCGGTATGGTTGATTACATCAACACGTTTTCGTATTCGACCGGACGCGCGAGCGATTTTGCAGCGGCTGTGGATTTTTTCGGCGCGTGCGAATTTCCCGTGAGTGATGAATGGGGAGCGAAGATCGAGTACGCATATCTTTTCAATTCGTACAATTTCGCATCAAATCCTGCCGGAGTCTCGACGCTGTTTTACGATCTCACGATGCCGACGGTGATTGCACAGTATGTGATTCCGGGGAAAGGATATTTTGTAAAGCTTGGCGGCGGCGCCGGTTATCATTTCGGGAGTGTTGTCACAACGGATGCTGTGTACGGTGAAACTTCGCGCTACCGGGCGCAAGGTGTCGGTGTGAAAGTGGAGGCGGCAGCTCAAACGGCGTTTGGCGAACATCTCTACGGTTATATTGCCGGAGATATGCGCTGGGAATTTTTAGGGACGGCGAAAGATCAAAATGGTGCTGCTTTGCAGAATGAAGGCTTCGCCGCATCCCTGTCGCTGTTCAGTATCGGTTTAATATTCGGCTTGACCTATTATTTTTGATCAGGCGTGGGTCAACATTGAGTATTGAGCGTTGAATATTGTGCATTTAATGCGAGAGCGAAAGAAAATTTTCAACGCTCAATATTCAACGCACAATGTTCAAATTTTTGAATTAAAATTAGGAGAAACAACAATGGTGAGATCGTATGCGGGGAAAATTTTTTACGCCGTACTGTGTGCAGCGCTGATTGTAACAGCAGCGGCAAATTCACAATCAGCAAAAAAATTAAAATCAACGAAGGCGAAAAAAATTGTGACGAACACTGAAACGAAAAAAACAAAAGATGCAAAAGGGTTGGTTGTTATCGAAACGACGATGGGCAACATCACGATTCAATTGTTCGATGACAAGGCGCCGAAGCACGCTGCAAACTTTCGCAAGCTGGCGCGTGAAGGTTTTTACAACGGCACGACGTTTCACCGCGTCATTCCCGGATTTATGATTCAGGGCGGCGACCCGAACTCAAAAGACAACGACCGCTCGAACGACGGCATGGGCGGACCCGGTTACACGATTGAAGCGGAGATCGGCATGCCGCATGACCGCGGCGTTGTCGGTGCGGCGCGTCAAGGCGATGCGGTGAATCCCGAGCGCCGTTCGAACGGCAGCCAGTTCTACATCACCGTGGCGCCGGCGCATTTTCTCGACGGGCAATATACCGTGTTCGGAAAAGTTGTTGACGGGATGGATGTTGCGGACAAAATTGTTGCGGTTCCGCGCGATCAGCGCGATAACCCGCTGACCCCGGTGGTGATGAAAAAAGTGTACGTGAAGTGAGAGGACCTAAGATGTCGGACACCTCTGAGGTGTCCGACATCTCGAAACTTGTTATGGCAAAATCTGCAAAAGAAAAAATTTCCTTCGACGATATTCTCCACGATATCAGGAAGCAGAAATTCGCCCCGCTCTATTTTTTTTACGGTGAAGAGGATTTTCTGATTGATGAAGTCGCCGATGCGCTTGTTGCCAACGCAGTGGATCCTGCCTCGCGGCAATTCAATCTCGATATTGTGTACGGCAACGATGTTGACGGCAAAGATATTGTCGCTCTTGCTTCGTCGTTTCCGATGATGGGAGAACGGCGCGTCGTGATCGTGCGTGACTTTGAGCGCGCGACCGAGCTCGATCCGTTCCTGCCGTACATCGAGCATCCTTCGCCTTCCACCAGTCTCTTTCTTTCCGCTTCGAAAGTTGATATGCGGAAAAAGGTGTACGCGCATTTGAAAAAAAATGCCGTCGGCGGAGAAGCGGTGCCGCTGCGCGAACATGAAATTCCCGCCTGGGTGCAGAAACGCGCCGCGGTGATGGGAACAACGATTGCGCCTGAAGCCGCTGAAATGCTTCGCGCGTACGTCGGCACGGCGCTGCGCGAGTTGAACAACGAGCTTGAAAAGCTCCGCATCGCTGTCGGATCGAAAGCGGCGATTGAAACAGGCGATGTGCAATCCGTTGTCGGCATGTCGCGCGAGTTTTCAATTTTTGAATTGACGCGCGCCGTCGGAGAAAAAAATCTCTCGAAAGCGCTGAGTATCTGTTCACGCATGATGGAGGTCGGCGAAGCGCCGGTCGGGATGGTTGCGATGCTTACGCGGCATTTCGGCATTCTCTGGCGCGTGCACCAGTTGAATGCGGAGCGCAAAACGCCTGCCGATATGGCAAAGACGCTCGGCGTTCATCCCTATTTTTTCAAAGAATATCTTGAAGACGTGAAGCGCTACCCGCGCCCTGCAGTTGAAGATGCACTGCTTGCGCTTGCCCGCGCGGATGAACAATTGAAAACCTCTTCCGGCGACCCGCACGTTGTGATGGATGTGCTGTTGTATACAATCGCCGGTTCCCGCTTACCGCAGTCATCTCCCGCTTTCGTGTGAACTGCAATGGCATTGTTCATTCTCAACTTCTTATTTTCTCAATTTCTCAGCTTCTTACCTTCTCATCTTCACATCGAACAATGTGTTCTCGCTGTTTTTCTCGCGGCGGTCATTGCTCTTGTCTCGCTTCGATTTCATTTTTTGAAGCTGAGCGGAGCGGCGGCGACATTTTTACTGGCGGTGATCATTTTCGGGATCGGCGGCTGGCAATGGGCGGTGCCGATACTCGTGTTTTTCGTTTCATCGAGTCTGCTTTCGAAATTCGGGAAAAAGAAAAAATCTGTATTCGATCTTTTATTCGAAAAATCCGGCACGCGCGATGCCGGACAAGTTGCGGCGAACGGCGGCGTTGCAGGAATATTGATACTGTGTCGGCTTCTTTTTCCTTTCGAGCCATTTTGGTACCCGATGTATCTGGCATCGCTTGCCGCTGTTACTGCCGATACGTGGGGAACAGAAATCGGTATGCTGGCTCACAGTTCACCTCGTTCAATTCTCACATTGAAGCGTGTTGAAACCGGAACAAGCGGCGGCGTTTCGCTCGCTGGAATTGTCGGAGGAGCGTGCGGCGCGCTGCTGATAGCGCTGAGCGGAAGTTTTTGGTTTTGTGCTGATGCACAACAAATAGTCATCATTGTGATTTCGGGAATTGTCGGTTCACTCGCTGATAGTTTTCTCGGTGCAACAGTTCAAGCGCAATATCGCTGTGCTGTGTGCGGGAAGATTACTGAGAAGCAAAAGCATTGCGGAGAAGAAGCCGCGTTAGTGCGCGGCGTTCGTTGGTTCAACAACGACATCGTGAATTGGGTGTGTGCAATTGTCGGTGCGGCGGTGATAGAGGTGTTGTAAAGCAGCTCTTTCCGGTTTTAGAAATCGGATTACTTTCGTTTTCCTTGAATCTCTCTAAAAATCCGAGTACTTTGCATTCATGCTGAAGTCGCTCTTCATCAAAAATTACGCGCTCATCGAAGAAATTTCCGTCGAGTTCGAACGCGGGCTGAACATTATCACGGGCGAAACCGGCGCAGGCAAGACGATTTTGATTGACGCGCTGAGCCTTCTGCTCGGCGAGCGCGCAAGCACGGATGTTATCCGCAAAGGGGAAGAGAAAGCAGTTGTCGAAGGAGTGTTTGTCGTTTCAGGTGCACCAAAGATTGCAACGCTGCTGAAACAAAATGAGTACAATGCATCGGATGAACTGATTGTTCGCCGTGAAATTTCTGCGAAAGGGCAAAGCAGGTGCTTTATCAACGACACGCCGGCACCGCTTTCACTTCTGAAAGAAATAGGCGATGCACTTGTAGATCTTCACGGTCAGCACGACCATCAGTCGCTTCTTCGCGCGGAAACACACGTGGATTTTCTCGATGACTTCGGCGATTTCGGGCCGTTGCTTGAAGAATATCGAGCGCCGTACCGCGAGCTTTTGCAATTGTACGCCGCAAAGCGCGAGTTGCAAGAGAAAGAACAGCAGCTTCGGGAGAAAAAAAGTCTGTACGAATTTCAGATGAGCGAAATTGATGCCGTTAATCCGCAGGAAAATGAGGAGGAGCAGATCGAAGCAGAACTCAAGAAGCTCGAGAACGCTGAAAAGCTTTTTGAATTGACGTCGCAGCTTTACGGAATGATGTACGACGGCGAAAATTCGCTTCACGATCAGCTCGGTCGTGCATCAAAGCAGCTTGACATGTTGAATGAGATTGATGCGGCGTTTGCGGGTTCTGTCGGTGAAGCGAAGTCGGCAGAAATTATTGTGGAAGAATTATCGAAATTTCTCCATGAGTACAAGGAAAAGATCGAATTCAATCCGGAGCGTCTGGAAACGCTGCACGAGCGTCTCGGCAAACTGATTTTATTGAAGAAGAAATACGGGGGCTCGCTCGGTGCCGTTCTCGAACGCCGTAAAAGAATCGGCGAGGAATGTGCACTTGCAGAAAATTTTGAGAGCGAATTATCGAAGGTGTCGGTAGCAATTCAGAAACAGCACGGCATCTGTTCAGAGCGAGCGCAGAAGCTTTCTGCGAAGCGAAGCGAAGCTGCAAGGAAAATTGAAAAATCAATTCTCGCTTCGCTTGCCGAGCTTGGCATTGCCAATGGAAAATTTTCTGTGCGCATCGAACGAAAGAAAATCGAACGCTCAAAGAATGATGGAGAAATCCCTGACGATACGCTGAAAATCGGCAACGATTATTTTGCTGCGACGTCGCACGGAATTGATAGCGTGGAATTTTATCTCTCGACAAATGCCGGTGAAGATGTGAAGCCGCTCGTGAAAGTTGCTTCCGGCGGCGAAGTCTCGCGCGTGATGCTCGCGTTAAAATCAACGCTCGCACAATCCGACCGCGTGCCGCTGATGATCTTCGATGAAATTGATACCGGTGTCAGCGGAAGAATCGGGCAAGCGGTTGGAATGAGTTTAAAGAAATTGGCGTCAACACCGCAGATCATCGCCATCACCCATTTACCGCAAATCGCCGGACTCGCCGACACGCACTTCGCCGTCGAGAAAATCGAGAACGGAAAACGAACGACGACTCGTCTTCGCAAGCTTATGGTTGAAGAGCGCGTTCACGAAATTGCAAAGCTCATGAGCGGGGCTGAAGTCACCGCGGCAGGATTGAAAAGTGCGAGAGAGTTGATGGGAATGAAATAGCTTTTTGGCTTTTAGTTGTTGGCTCTTAGCGCAAAGAAAACATGAAGGATTGATGAAAAGAACAAAGCTTCAGAAAGAGAGGTCGTTATATTCTAAAAATAAAATTGTACGTTTTTTTTCTAACGATCCAGTTTATAATTATTCTTCACTAGGAAAATACTCAAAAAGTGACCTTGCCTTAGCATACAATGGTAAGAGAGACATTCATAGTATCATTTCGGAAATTCCACGAGCAACGTTTAAGGAAATCACTTCTTATGGACAAATTGAACTACATACTCACCCTAATATCTTGATTGAAGGAAATAATCTTACAGCACTCGATGCTTTATTGAATAATTCGGATGTTTCTGGGAACGTAAGGTTGGTCTATATTGACCCCCCATTCTCAACTAACCAAGAATATAGAATTGGCAGTGATAGAACATCTACAGTGAGTTCAAGTAACGGCGATATACTTGCCTATTCAGATAATTTGTCGGGCAGTGAGTACTTGGAGTTTTTGCGTGAAAGGATAATTCTTCTACGGGAATTGCTCTCTGAAGATGGTTCAATGTACCTGCATAGTGATTATAAAATTGGACATTATGTGAAAATAATTATGGATGAAATTTTCGGTGCTTCAAATTTTATTAATGATATTACTAGAATAAAATGCAATCCGAAAAATTTTTCCAGGAAAGGTTATGGCAACATTAAAGATATGATCTTGTTCTACTCTAAAACAAGAAATTTTATTTGGAACGAACCGCGAGTAGAAATGAGCGAAGAAGATATTATTGGATTATTTCCCAAGATTGGCAAAGATGGAAGGCGGTACACCACCAATCCATTACATGCACCTGGTGAAACAAAAAATGGGGCAACAGGGGAAAAATGGAATGGACTTTTTCCGCCGGCAGGAAGACATTGGAGAGTAGGTCCCAAAGAGTTATCACGCCTTGAAAGATTAGGTCTTATCGAGTGGTCGAAGACTGGGAATCCGAGAAAAAAGATTTTTGCTGATGAAGTTTTTCAAAGAGGCAAAAAGCTTCAAGATGTTTGGGAGTTAAAGGATCCGCCGTATCCCATATATCCAACCGAGAAAAACCTGGAGCTTTTAAAACGTATTATTACAGCTTCCTCAAATGTCGGTGATATAGTGCTGGATTGTTTTGCCGGTTCTGGGACCACTCTTGTTGCTGCAGAGGAACTCAAACGCAAGTGGATTGGCATTGATGAATCCAGAGCTGCAATCACTGCCATACTTAAACAACTTCAGAAAATAGAAAATGTTACAAGCTATGTTCATTATAAGTGTACCGCATCAACCGCCTCCCATTATTTGAAAAGTAGGAAAAAACAATGAATCCATTAGGAAGAAGGACCGTACAACTTGCAAGAACAAAAAATTACTTGGATCGTTTGTATAATGTTTATCCTAACGAAATTTCTTCTCGTAGAGTAGATGAAGACTTGTTAAAAGAGGTTCAGCGATTATTTCAAGAGAACAGGTCAGTTGAATTGCTTCAAACGCTATTGGATTTAGAGAAATTTCCAATTAAAGATTCGTATGTTAGTTTTTAAGGAGCGACAGAACAGCATTGCAACGGAACTCTGAAACCGTAAAAAGGCTTTGTGAGACGTTATACAAGAAAGGATTTGAAAAAGTAAAGGAAGGGATAATTGCTCCCAAGGAAGCTAACACTGCACGAGTGCCACAATTCGCAAACTGAATGAAAAAGCAATTCAGACATGTAAAGGTAGATGGATTTGAACGATCAACAAGAGGCATAGTTTTTCTTGATGATACAGAAAGAAATATAATGGACTTTTGCAATACGCATCATAATCTCGGTATGAGT
>JAGWND010000061.1 GCA_028873075.1 Bacteroidota bacterium | reverse complement strand
AGAAGATTGCCGCCCCCTCCCGAATTCCGAGATCGCCGATGGAAATTGGAAGAAATGCCGATTTGACAAAAAGAGTTGAAGCTGCACACATTGCCCCGATGTACAGCGGCACGTTTTCGAATGAGCGTGCGAAAAAAGAATATTGTACAAGAATAATCATATAGAATAAAACTGTCAAAAGGAGGAACATGCGCGCCTCTTTCCGTCGAAAGATCTCGTTTATAGACAGAAATGCAGCCACTGCTTTCTTCCTGAGAATTTTTTCCGGAAAATATTTCAGCATACGTTTTACGTGTTGCGGATAAAGAAGCGCCCAGCCGACGACGACAATAATGATTGATGCAGCAACGGGGTACATCGCATTCCAGCGCTGTTTCAGAAAATAAAATGCGAACGGCAGCAATGCAATAGAGCCGCCGACAATCACAACCGCCAAAGTGTACAATTTATCAATTAAACTTGCAGCGAGAACTTTCGATGCACGTAACGAGCGCAGAGTTGCAACTCTTCCCCCGTATTCACCGATTTGTCCCGGCGTAAAAAATCCGGCGGCAAAGCCGATAAGGAGCGAGGAGAGGACGGCGTTGTTCGAAATGGATTTGTCCAGAAGCCGTAGAAGGAATCTCCAGCGGTAAAATTGTACGCCGACGTTCGCGATCATCAAGGCGCCGCCGATCCCAAGATATAGTACTTGAGCGTGAATAAGCGAGTTGAGCAACGCATGAATGTCAATGTAGGAAACAAGCGCGGCAATAAGTCCGGCACTGACAGCAGCTTTTGCTATGACACTTAGCAGCGGATGTTTGGAGAAGAATTTCATTCGTGCGCACTTTTCCAGTTGAATGTTCCGATGAGTCCGAGGGGGCCGACAATGAGATTGTAAAAGATAAAACAGATTTCCAACGGTATGCACCATGGAAACAGTTCGCTGTTTCCGAAAACCCTTGTCGTTGTACGGAATGCAATGCCGTCAACAATAAATTTCCCTGCCGTAAGCATTCCGGCAAACACCGGGGAAAAGAAAAATGAAATCATCACCATTCCATTGAAAGCGTGAACCAACGCAAAAATAGTTTTCATCCTGAGCGGATAAAATTTTGATGCAGAGAAATGCCGCTTTCGCTGGTTGATAAACTCGGCGAACGTCAGCGGCGGTTGTGTCGTAACGAAGCCTTCAGGCTCCGCCATGTAGCGGATTTCCCATTGAGTTTCGCTTTGGATGAGCTGAATGAGCAAATCGTCGTCTCCGCTGATCGAATGTTTGATTTTTTCAAAGCCTCCGACCTGTTGAAAGACTTCTTTTCGGTAAGCGAAATTTCTTCCGGTGCACATATACGCATTTCTCAAACCGATTCCCGCAGCCGTGCCGAACGAATTTTTCATTTCTTCGTAATGAAGGAAACTCTGTCCGATTTTTGCGGAAAGCGTTTTAGCGAAATGTTCTTCAAATGGGGAATATCCGGCAACAACTCCGACGGCCGGCTCAAAATAGAGGGACAGTATTGTCAACCATTCCGGCGGCACAGTGCAATCGGCATCGGTCAATGCGAGAATATCGTACGTGCTCGCGTTAATCCCCTCGTTCAACGCGTTTTTTTTCCCCGGTAAGCCGGAAGTGATTTCTTCAATCGTCAGCAGCCGTATCATTGAAAATTTCTTTTGATACTCCCGAACGATTTTTGCGGTGGTGTCGGTGGAGCGGTCATTCACAACGATGATTTCGTACGATTCTTTCGGATAGTGCAGCTTTACTAACGATTGCAAGCAGTTGCCGATGTGACGTTCTTCATTTCGTGCTGCGACAATGATTGAAAAGCGGTGTTGTTCGCTATTGTTTCCTTTTTGAAGCTTTGAAATACCTTTCAATGCAAGAATGTGAATTGCAGTGTAGCAAATGAAAAGAATAAGAATGGGAATAGCAAACGTAATTTCAAGGTTCATACGTAGCTCAAAATTAAAGAAAACGAGGGAGCAAAGCAATTGGGAACGACCGAGATCCAATCATCCAGCAGCATTTGCCTCGCTCTGAAAAAAAGACTATATTTCCTATTCAAGTTGCATTATCGGAACCTTTTTTGAAGCGGCTTATTATTGCAATAGATGGACCTGCGGCGTCGGGAAAAAGCACGACTGCTAAATTTGTTGCAGAGCGGCTCGGTTATTTGCACGTTGATACCGGGGCAATGTACCGCGCGTTCACTCTGAAAGTGCTTCACCAGAGGGTTGACGTTCAAAATGCGGCGGAGATTGTGAAGCTTGTGCCGCAAACGACTGTCCGCTTGCTTTACAAAGGGGAAAGGCAAAGAGCACTGCTCGACGGCATTGATGTGAGCGAAGAAATTCGCAAGCCCGAAGTAACAAAAGCCGTCAGCGCAGTGAGCAGCATTCCCGAAGTTCGGGCGCTGATGGTACGCGAGCAGCAGGCGATGGGGAAAAACGGCGGCATCGTTTTAGAAGGAAGAGATATCGGGACTGTGGTCTTTCCGAATGCCGATGTTAAAATTTTTATGATTGCCGATGCGCGCGAGCGGGCACGGAGACGAAGCAAGGAATTGTCTGAACGTGGCACGAATATTCCGTTAGATGAATTGGAGAGGGACATTGTCGAGAGAGATGAAAAAGATGCGAGCCGCACAGTCAGTCCCTTGCAGAAGGCAAAGGATGCCGTCGTTCTCGACACGACAACTCTGAGCGTGGAAGAGCAGGTAGATTTTATTGTGGCGAAGGCAATGGAGAAGATGAAATGAAAGTAACGGTTGATCCGAATTCCGGTTTCTGCTGGGGAGTCGTTCGCACGATCGAAATTGCAGAGCAGGAATTGCAGGAGTCCCAAAAATTATATTCGCTCGGCGATATTATTCACAATCCGGTTGAGATTGAACGGTTAGGTGAAGAAGGACTGGAAACAATTACTCACGCGGATCTTGAAAATATCAAAGATGCAAAAGTTTTGATTCGTGCTCACGGTGAGCCGCCGGACACGTACCGGCGCGCAAAAGAACTCGGCATCGAGTTGATTGATGCAACCTGCCCCGTCGTAACAAAAGTGCAGGAGCGCATTCGGAAGTTTTACGACAAAGGATATCAAATCGTCATCTTTGGAAAAAAAGAACACGCAGAAGTGATCGGCTTGGTGGGCCACACGAGCGGGACGGCAATTGTTATCAAATCGGTGGAAGAAGTTTCGAAGCTCGATCTCACGAAGAAGACGGTGTTGTTTTCCCAAACAACGATGGACAAAACAACGTTCTACGCTATTCGTGATGAAATTCGATCGAAAATTAGGGCGGAGTTTGAAGTCGGTACGTTTGAGGAAATGGCGATTGATTTTCACGCGAAGGACACGATTTGCGGGCAAGTTTCCGGACGCGACAAAAAACTGCGCGAGTTTTCCCGCAACAACGATGTAATTATTTTCGTGGCGGGAAAGAAAAGCTCGAACGGAAAAGTGCTGTTCGAAATTGCGAAAGAAGAAAATCCGCGCACCTATTTTGTGGAAGATGAAAAAGAACTTCAGCCGGAGTGGTTCGGCACGGTTGAAACCGTCGGCATCAGCGGTGCAACATCAACGCCGCAGTGGCTGATGGAGCGGGTGAAAACTTCGATTGAAAAAATGGAAAATGGAAGAGGGGAGATGGAAGCAGGAATTTTTTAACCGGTTCCATTATTCCATCATTCCAATATTCCAAAGATACGATTTGCTTAATAAGTTTTTTTTCAGTCATCAATTAATTCACTATCAACAATAAACTAAACATATTTTTTCTCTTCTTGAATTTTTTCAAAATGGGCATGATGACTGCTCATGATGTGAAAAGGCAAGAAGTGCTCAGGAGTGTTAATGTCTGACGAAGCGGTAAAAACCACATTGGATTTCGGAGAGGAAAAAGGATATTCCGAATCCGAATTTAAAGAATTGGCGGCGCTGTACGAGGGCACGCTTGGTAGAATTTCGCAAGGCGAAATTGTCAAAGGAAGGATTGTTCATATCGGCGAGAACGAAGTTGCGCTCGATATCGGCTTCAAGTCTGAAGGCGCGGTACCGAAAAACGAATTCACGAATCTTTCCGAATTGAAAATCGGCGATGAAGTTGAAGTCTTTCTCGAGAGCATCGAAGACAAAGACGGCCAGCTTGTGTTGTCGCGCAAGCGTGCCGACTTCATGCGCATCTGGGAGCGTGTAACGCGTTCGTACGAAACGGGCGAAGTGCTCAAAGGAAAGTGCGTCCGCAGGATTAAAGGGGGCATTGTTGTTGATCTGCTCGGCATAGACGCATTCCTTCCCGGCTCACAAATTGATGTCCGCCCCGTGCGCGATTTCGACGCGCTGATCGGAAAAGAAATGGATTTCCGCGTCGTGAAAATCAACCATCCTTCCGAAAATGTTGTCGTGAGTCATAAAGTTCTCGTGGAAGAAGAAATTGCCGACCAGCGGAAGGCGATTCTCGACAGTCTCGAAAAGGGGCAAATTCTTGAAGGAACTGTCAAAGCGATCTCCGATTTCGGCGTGTTTATTGATCTCGGCGGCGTTGACGGTCTCGTGCACATCACCGATCTTTCGTGGGGCAGAGTCAGTCATCCGTCGGAAATCGTGAAGCTCGATCAGACGATCAATGTTGTCGTTCTTGATTTCGATGCGGAGAAGAAAAGAATTTCTCTCGGCTACAAACAGCTGCAGCCGCATCCGTGGGAAAATATCGAAACGAAATACCCGGTCGGCACGAAAGTTTCCGGCAAAGTCGTTTCTCTCACCGATTACGGCGCGTTCATTGAAATTGAAAAAGGAATAGAAGGGCTGATTCACATTTCAGAAATGAGCTGGACGCAGCACATCAAACACCCGTCGCAAATGGTTTCGATGGGGCAGATTGTGGAAGCGGTAATCCTTTCGCTCGACAAGGAGAACAAAAAAATCTCTCTCGGCATCAAGCAGCTCGAGCCTGACCCGTGGATGACGCTGCTCCAAAAATATCCGATCGGTTCGCGCCACAGCGGGATCGTCCGCAACCTGACCAACTTCGGCGTGTTCGTCGAGTTGGAACAGGGTGTTGACGGCTTGATTCATATTTCAGATTTATCGTGGACGAAGAAAATCCGCCATCCTGGTGAAGTGGTGAAGAAAGGTGAGACGATTGACGTTGTTATTTTGGGCATAGACGTAGAACAGCGGCGCATTTCGCTCGGTCATAAACAATTGAGCGATAACCCTTGGGAAGCTTTTGCGGATTCTTACAAGATCGGCACTGAGGTTGAAGGAAAGGTCGTCCGCATCATTGAGAAAGGTGTGATTGTCGAGCTTCCGCTCGGCGTGGATGGCTTTGTCCCGCTCTCGCAGTTGTCGCAGACGCCGGTCAAAAATATTGCCGAAGCGTTTCAACCGGGCGATTCACTGCCGTTGAGCGTTATCGAATTTGACCGCGAGAGCAAGAAGATCGTTCTTTCAGCAGTCGAATATCTGCGCGGCAAAGAACAGAAGGTTGTTGACGAGTATATCGCTCAGCACAAGCTTCCGCCGGTGACGTTGAAAGACACGCTGCCTGTTCCGCCGCCCGGCAACGCTCCGGCAGAAGGATCTTCGACGGAGAACTGATCAGTGTCATTCCTGTCCCGCTTCTAGCGGGATAAACTCCGGCAGGAATCCGTTCATGTGAAGTTATCTCGGATGCAAACAGATGAAAGCAGTTTCCTTTTACACGCTTGGATGCAAGCTGAATTACGCCGAAACGGCGAGCCTTGAGCGCCAGTTTGTTGATCGCGGATTTTCCGTCGTTCCTTTCGATCAGCAGTCGGATGTGTGTGTGGTGAACACGTGCAGCGTCACCGGGCGCGCGGACCGGGAGTGCCGGCAGATCATCCGCCGCGCGCTGCGCACTTCGCCGGAGGCGTTTGTGATCGTGCTCGGCTGCTACGCCCAGCTTGCGCCGGAGGAGATCGCTTCCATTGACGGCGTTGATCTTGTGCTCGGTGCATCGGAAAAATTTCGTCTCTTCACGTATACTCCCGAAGAATTTGCGGAAGGAAATTTTTCAAAGCTGCCGTCGCCGAAAATTTTTGTCTCGCCGATTGATGAAGTGACGGATTTCGGCATTGCATATTCCGGCGGCGTGGATGACCGCACGCGCGCCTTCCTGAAAGTGCAGGACGGGTGCGATTTTAACTGCTCGTTCTGCACTATTCCGCTCGCACGAGGCAAAAGCAGAAGCCAGGCGATTGCAGCGAGCGTTCAGCAGGCGCGTTCACTTGCCGACATGGGGTACAAGGAAATTGTCCTCACCGGAGTGAACGTCGGTGACTATGGAAAGCATGACGGGAATTCATTGCTCGCATTACTTCGGTCTCTGGAGCGCGTCGAAGGAATCGAACGCATCCGCGTCAGCTCGGTTGAACCGAATTTGCTTTCTCCTCAACTGCTGGAGTACTGGCTCGCGTCTGAAAAGGTCTGCAAGCATTTTCATATTCCGCTGCAAAGCGGCAGCGATAGGTTGTTGAGAAAAATGCGCCGCCGTTACACCGCCGCTGCTTATGCGAGTCTCATCCAAACGATTAAAGAAAAAAATCCGGATGCAGGGATCGGCGTTGATGTTATCGTCGGTTTTCCGGGAGAGACGGGAGAAATTTTTGAAGAGGAATACGGCTTTCTTCACGCACTTCCGGTAAGTTATCTTCACGTTTTCACATATTCAGAGCGTCCGAATACCCCGTCGGCCGAATTTGAAGGACGCGTCGAGCCGCGCGTTCGGTACAGCAGAAGCGAAATGCTTCGCACGCTCGGCTACAAAAAGAAGCACGCGTTTTATGCGACGCAGGTCGGCCGCAGTCTCGATGTTCTTGTGGAAGGAACGGTTGAAGACAACATGCTTTCCGGCTACACGGATAATTACGTGCGGGTTCGACTGCCGTATCATCCTTCGCTGGAGCATTCCATTGCGCGCGTTCGGCTGGAAAAGGTGGCCGCCGATGCGTGCATCGGAAGTGTCGAGGATGCTGATGTACTTTCGACAGCGCTTCCGTTTTTGCCGGTCGTTTCTTCTGAGGTGGAACAATGAAATTGACAATTGGACTCCCGATAAAAATGCCGCCGTACGGCATCCCGCTCTTCCGTAGATTTTATGGATGCGGGACATTCGGGAATGGCGTTCTTCTTACTTTTTTGATTTTCTGCGTTGCCGGAACTTTCTTTGCTCAAGCTCAACAGCTTCCGCTCCGCCAGCAGATTACACGAGGCATGAATAACACTGTGACAACATCGAACTTTTTTGAAGGGCAACAGAACGCTTCGGCAAAAAAATCTGCCGCTACAGCGGCGCTTTACTCACTGCTCGTGCCCGGTGTGGGTGAATGGTACGCGGGAGGTTTCGAGTCGGGGAGATATTTTCTCGGAGCGGAAGCAGGCTTGTGGCTCACGTATGCTTCGTTTGAAACGTACGGCACGTGGCTTCAAAGAGATGCACGATCGTTTGCCGTGGCACATTCCGGTGCAACGGCGAGCGGGAAGGATGATCAGTTCTATGTCAATCTTGCGAATTTTATGAACGTGTACGAATACAACGACAAAAAATTGCGCGACCGCGAGTTGGGCAAAGTGTACGATCCGGATGCGGGCTATTACTGGCAGTGGGATTCGGATACGAATCGCCAGCAGTTTCGCGCAGCGCGGGTTTCGAGCGACCGCGTGCTCAACAATTCGCGCTTTGTCATCGGTGCAATCATCGTGAATCACATCGTCAGCGCAATTAATGCGGCGCGGATCGTGCGCAATTACAACAAGAATTTATCTGAGAACGGATTTCAGTGGGGCTTTGAATCTTCTCTGCTCGGTGAGAACGGCGTGCCTGACGGCATCCTTTTTACCGTGCGCGGCGTATTTTGAAAAGATCAATTCACCGCTGAGACGCAAAGACGCAGAGAGAATTTTTTTAACTTCATATGGTCCCGTCGCGCCAAACAGCGTGACGGGATTTTTCGTGTACACAAATTAATCGCAAAATCATCAAACCCCAATTTGGGGAAAATTTTTTGTGCCTTAGCGCGAACTGAATTTATCATGCGTAATATCAAAATCACTGTAGAATACGACGGAACGGATTTTATCGGCTGGCAGCGGCAGGCGAGCGGGCGTTCAGTTCAAACGGCGATTGAAGATGCCATCGCGCAAGTAACGAAAGAATCAGTTGCTATCATCGGTGCGGGAAGAACAGATGCCGGAGTTCATGCGCGGGGGCAAACGGCGAATTTTTTTCTCGAGTCGGCGATTGCCGTGAATGAGCTGCACCGCGCATTGAACGGTGTTCTTCCCGAAGACATCGTTATTCATCATATCGAAGAAGCTCAGGAAAAATTTTCGGCGCGGTACAGCGCGAAAGAACGCATCTACCGTTATTACATTTCTCACATACCTTCCGCACTGGATAGAAAATTCTGCTGGCAGGTTTTCTACCGATTAGATTTCAGAAAAATGAATGACGCCGCGCGGCTGTTGTTAGGCACGCACGATTTCCAATCGTTCTGCACATCAAGTTTTGAATTGAAAAATTTTGAGTGTGCAATATTCGAGGCAGAGTGGAGGCAACAAGAAAACAGCGGCGCTGTTTTTATCATTCGTGCGAACCGTTTTCTTCACGGGATGGTGCGCGCAATCGTCGGAACGCTGATTGATGTCGGAAGAGGGAAAATTAGCGTTGAAGAATTTGCCGGCATCGTTCAGGCAAAAGATCGCCGCCGGGCATCAATGGCGGCGCCGGCAAAGGGGTTGGTGTTGGAAAGAGTGGTGTACTGAACGAAAGCTTGCTGAAATTGAGGTAGTGTTACAGTTTGATAAGTTTGGATCAAAAACGAATGTCATGCCAGCGAAAGCTGGCGTCCAGTGCTCAATTTTCTGGATTCCGGCTTTCGCCGGAATGACACAGATGCGAAACTGTAACACTACTTAAATTGATTCTCACTCCCATTTCCGTTAAATTGGTTCTATTCCCGAAGGAATTTTTTTTAAGTGACGGCTTTGCTACGATGATAAAAGAAGCGTTTCACAAAATCTTAGAGCATAAAGACTTAGAGAAACGGGAAGCGTACGAAGCGATGTCGGAAATCATGTCCGGCAACGCTTCGGAGCCGCTCATCGCGTCGTTTCTCGTTTCGCTTCGGATGAAAGGGGAAACTGTTGCGGAAATTGCCGGCTGTGCTCAGGCGATGCGTGAGAAGGCAACGCACATCGAATCGAAACGAGACGGCGTGATTGATACGTGCGGAACTGGCGGCGACGGAACCGGAACATTCAACATATCTACCGGCGCGGCATTCGTTGCCGCGGGTGCCGGCGCAGTTGTTGCAAAACACGGCAACCGCGCAATTTCCAGCAGAGCCGGAAGCGCCGATGTGTTGAAAGCGCTGGGTGTGAACATCGAGATTCCGAAAGAAAAAGTGGAGCAGTGTTTGAACGAGGTCGGCATCGCGTTTCTTTTTGCACCGGCGCTTCATGGCGCAATGAAATATGCGGGACCTGTGCGGAAAGAATTGGGAACGAGGACGGTGTTCAATATTCTCGGTCCGCTCACAAATCCCGCGGGCGCAAAGCGGCAAGTGATCGGCGTGTTCAACCCTCAACTGACCGAGCCGTTAGCAAACGTGTTGAAGGAACTCGGTTCCGAACGCGCGCTGGTTGTTCACGGCGCCGGCGGGCTTGATGAAATTTCCACGCTCGGTGCAACGCGCGTCAGCGAATTGAAAAATGGTCAAGTAGCCACGTACGAATTTCATCCCGCATCGGCGGGACTTGCAGAAGGCGACCTGAGTGCACTCAAAGGCGCGGATGCTGAAACGAATGCGGCAATACTCAAAAGTATTTTTGACGGGAAGAAAAGCCATCAGCGTGATATTGTTGTGCTGAATGCCGGGGCGGCACTCTATGTTGCCGGACTCGCTCTTACGATAAAGGAAGGCGTTGTTCTTGCCGGTGATGCGGTTGATTCGGGAAAGGCAAAGAAAAAACTTGATGCGATGATTGAGATGACAAATCACGGCGGATGAAAGGGTTCACGGCGGCGCGGAGAAAAATTCATCCCTTTATCCGCTTTGAAAAATTTATTATGAACGATGCGCACGACCATAACGATGACGGAAGCCCTTTCCAAAGCGGATGGAGAGATATTCTCGGAGCGATCGCGCAAATTTTCAAAATCGGAGCGCGACGCATTTCCGAATCCGATATCAAACAAGTTCTGGAAGAAGGGCAGCAGAGCGGCGCCATTGAGCCGCTTGAGCATGAACTGCTCAAGAGTATTCTTGAATTCACCGACACGACCGTCAAAGAAATCATGGTCCCCCGCACCGATGTTGTTGCCGTTGATCTTTCCGTCAGCCGCGAGCAGTTGGTGAAGGTCGTGATTGATGAAGGGTACTCCCGGATGCCGGTGTTTCACGACAGCATTGATAATATTGTCGGCGTCATCTACACCAAAGACCTGCTCAGCATGCTGGAACACCGCGACGTCATCATTCTCCAAGATATTCTTCGTCCGCCGTATTTCGTTCCTGAATCAAAAAAGATCAGCGGGCTGCTGCGAGAGCTTCAGATAAAAAAGCAACATATGGCAATTGTTGTGGATGAATTCGGCGGAACGGAAGGCATCATCACGATGGAGGACATTCTCGAAGAAATTGTCGGAGAAATTCGCGACGAGTACGATGAAGACCTTCGCGATATTGAACCGGTCGGAGACGGGTCGGTCGTCGTGAATGCCGGAATGAGCATTCACGATTTCAACGAACAGTTTCATGCTGCTCTTCCGGAAGACGATGATTACGAAACGCTCAGCGGCTTCCTTCACAAATTCACCGGACGCATCCCGGAATTGCACGAAGAGATCCGCTACGGTGATTTGGCTTTTTTCGTAAGCAAGAAAAACGAGCGCCGCCTCCGTCTCGTGAAAGTGAAGAAAATAGCTGTCGAGAATTAGCCATAAAAGCGTTAAAGCACTAAAAAGAATTGATCCAAGTTTCAAAATTCAAATGGATTCCCGCGAAAAGCGTGCGGGAATGACGTTTGTTTTTCTGTAAGCCTAATAATAATTTCTTCGTGTCTTTGAGACGTTGTGGCAAACAAGTAATGAATAAGTTAGACGAAATACTTGCCCATAAGCGAAAAGAAGTCGCTGAACAAAAGCGCACGAAACCGACGGCGGTGTTGGAAAGCGCTCTTCCTTCTCTTCCTGCGACAAGAGATTTTGCTGCCGCCGTTGCTGATCATGGCTTTGATGACGTTTCCTGCATTGCTGAAATCAAAAAAGCGTCTCCATCGCGCGGAGTTATTACCCAATCGTTTGTGCCGGAAAAAATTGCGATCGAGTACGTGCGCGGCGGCGCACGTGCGATTTCTATTCTTACAGACAAAGCTTTTTTCCAGGGGAGCCCGGAATACATTAAAACCGTGAAGCGGCAGGTGCGCATTCCGATTCTTCGAAAAGATTTTATCATTGATGAATATCAACTGTACGAATCGCGCGTGCTGGGCGCCGACGCCATTCTGCTGATTGTTTCCGCGCTGCAGACAGAACAGCTGGTGCACTTCATTTCCCTTGCGGCCAAATTGAGACTCGGCTGTCTTGTGGAATGCCATTCAAAGGACGAAATAGATTGTGCCGTTGATTGCGGTGCTGCGATTATCGGGATTAATAACCGCGATTTGAAAACGTTCGAAGTGAACCTCGAGACGTCTCTCAATCTTAAGCGCTTTATCCCGAATCACCTTCTTACCATAAGTGAAAGCGGCATTCGGAATGTGCACCACGTTTCCCAGCTTCGTCAAGCAGGGTTCGACGCTATTCTTGTAGGAGAGCAGTTGATGGTGCAGCAGGATCGCACGAAAGCATTGCAGCAATTGCTGCGGTTGGACGTTTCAGTGTAAGATGAACGCGCCTTTCATAAAAATTTGCGGAATCACGAGATTCGAAGATGCTCTTGCCGCGTTTGAAAGCGGTGCGTCGGCAATCGGTTTCAATTTTTATTCCGGCAGCAAACGGCATATCTCGCCGCAGGACGCTGCAAAGGTTTCCGGCAAACTCCCCGATACAATTACGCGTGTCGGTGTTTTTGTGAATGCGCAGCGAGGCGAAATCGAAGCGGTGCGCAAAGAAGTTGCATTGGATGTGCTTCAATTCCACGGCGATGAAATGCCGGAAGAGCTTTCCGGTTATGATATTCCTGTTGTGAAAGCAATACACATCGCGAAAGCAAATCAACTCGAATCGCAGATGAGCTATGCGGTGGATGCTTTTCTGCTGGATTCATTTTCGCCGAAAGAATTTGGCGGGACAGGGAAAACTTTCGATTGGAATATTGCGCTTGAAGCAAAGCAGAGAGGGAAAATCATTCTCTCCGGCGGACTGACGCCGGCAAATGTCGAAGAAGCAATTATTTTTGTTCAGCCGTTCGGCGTTGACGTGAGCAGCGGCGTCGAGCGTTCACCGGGAATAAAGGATCATCGAAAAATTCAAGAGTTTATTGCCGGTGCCCGGCGCGGCTTTGACATTGCGAACAATCAGCTCGCTTCAGCCTCACAGGCACAAAGGGCACAGAGATGAAGTACGAAAATCTTCCTGACATGACAGGACATTTTGGAATTTACGGCGGAAGATATATTCCTGAAACGCTCCTTCCGGTTGTTGAGGAATTGACAACATGGTACGGGAAATTGAAGGACGATTCGTCGTTTCAGAGCGAGGTTGCATCGTATCTCAAGAATTTTGTCGGGCGACCCACACCACTTTATTGTGCCGAGCGGTTGTCCGAGAGTTTGGGCGGCGCGAAAATTTATCTGAAGCGTGAAGATTTATGTCACACCGGCGCACACAAGATCAACAACACGGTTGGACAAATACTCATCGCACGGAAAATGGGGAAGAAACGCATCATCGCTGAAACGGGTGCGGGCCAGCACGGTGTAGCGACGGCAACGGTGTGCGCATTGTTCGGCTTGCAGTGTGTCGTGTACATGGGAGAAGAAGATATGGAGCGGCAGGCGCCGAATGTCTATCGAATGAAATTGTTAGGCGCCGAAGTTCGTCCCGTCTCGAGCGGAAGCAAGACATTGAAGGATGCAACGAGCGAAGCGATCCGCGATTGGGTGACGAATGTCCGGGACACGTTTTATATCATCGGTTCGGTTGTAGGTATGCATCCGTTTCCGATGATGGTGAGAGATTTTCAGTCGGTCATCGGCAAAGAAACGCGCGCGCAAATTCTCGAAGTAGAAAAGAAGCTTCCCGATGCGATTGTTGCCTGTGTCGGCGGCGGAAGCAACTCCATGGGAATTTTTTATCCGTTTCTCGACGATGTTCCATCTGTAAAACTCATCGGCGTTGAGGCTGCCGGTTACGGACTCGAGACTGGAAAACATGCGGCGGCTCTTGCGTTGGGGCAGCGCGGTGTCCTGCACGGGGCGATGCAATATTTGCTGCAGGATGAAAACGGGCAAGTGCAGCTCGCACATTCGATCTCGGCAGGACTCGATTATCCGGGGGTTGGTCCGGAACATTGCTATTTGAAAGACCGGAAGCTTGTCGAATATGTTTCGGCAACCGATCAAGAAGCGTTGGATGCGTTGCTGCTGCTTTCCCGGACTGAAGGAATTATTCCTGCGTTGGAATCGGCTCACGCAGTCGCTCATGCGGTAACATTGGCGCCGACGATGAAGAAAGAGGATATTGTCGTTGTCAATCTTTCCGGAAGAGGAGACAAGGATTTGGGAACAGTGATGAAGGCAGGAATTATTTAGTGTCAATGTTTGACAGCGCTTTTGTTGTCTGACATTTTTCGGCTGATATCGTTCATGAAAGAAACGCCCCGGAAAATAATCCGCAATACCATTACCAATTCCATCAGCTTTCTTTATGTCTCCGTCTCGAATTTTTTTCTTATTCCGTTTATCGTTCACTCGCTGGGCGAGCAGATGTACGGCGGGGTGTGGGCGATCATCGGAGCGCTGACGGCATATATCGCATTGTTGGATTTAGGAACGGGCACCGCCTTTGTAAAGTATATCAGTGAATACCACACGAAGGGGATGATGAACGATCTCCTTGAAGTTGTCAATACCGGTGTCATAGCGTATGCAGGGATCGGAATTCTCATCATCGCTTTGACATTCACTTTCGGTAATGTCTTGTTGTCGCTTATCGGCGTGCCTCAGGCAATCGTTGCGGATGCGGGGTTTGTTTTAAAAGTATCGGTGTGTATTTTTGTGCTGACGGGCGTCGCATCGCCGGTAACGTCCGTGATCAACGGCATTCAACGCATGGAAATCAATCTGTATGTTCTCCTTCTGACACAGACGATCACCGTCGTAGGAACGATTTATGTTCTTCGCTCGGGGTTCGGCGTTCGCGGTTTGATACTCAACAATTTGGCAGCAGCGTCGGTGAATGCATTGACGTCAAGCATCATCGCGTTCCGTCTTGTTCCATCGTTGAAGCTTCATCCCCGTTATTTTGCCCTTGCAAAGGTGAAGCAGTTTTTTCAGTACGGATTCAATTTGCAGGTCAGCCGTGTGGGGCAAATTATTCTTTTCCAAACCGACCGGATATTCAGTCTGCGTTTTTTCGGCGCTTTTGTTTCGACGTATTATGATTTGAGCGTGAGGTTAACGAGTGCAACACGCACGGTATCTTCGGTACTCCATGCAGCGCTTATTCCTGCAATTGCAGAGATCAACGCGAAAGAAGAACGGGAGCAATTGATGGCGTTATATAATCGGGGAACGAAGTATATGGCAATCGTTGCAAG
>JAGWND010000303.1 GCA_028873075.1 Bacteroidota bacterium | reverse complement strand
CAGCAAGGTAACGATGGATGAAATCGCGGAGGATGTCGGCATGGGGAAAGCGTCTATCTATTATTATTTCCCGACAAAGGAGGATATTTTTCGCGAAGTCATCAAGCGGGAGCAGCGGGAATTTCTTGATCAAATGCAGAACGTGGTGCAGCAGAAAATTCCCGTCAGCGACAAGCTGAGGAAGTATGTCTTGCAGCGCATGAAATATTCGAGCAAGCTTTTCAACCTCAGCTCGCTCAATCATCAGGCGTGGATGGATTTGAAACCGATCTTCAAAGACTGTTTCAACTCGTTTGCGGCTGAGGAACAAAAGCTGCTGATGCAGATCATACGCGAAGGGAAACAAATGGGAGAATTCGAGGCGCCGTCGCCGGAAAAAGTCGCGCACCTCATTTTGCACGTGCTTCAAGGATTGCGCCTTCGGTTGTTCGGCGCGACGTCAACACCCCCGATTCAACAGCCGCCCTATGAGGAACTTGAGAAAGAAACAACATTGTTTATCGAAAGCCTTCTCTACGGCATACTTAAACGTAACAACAATTAATCATTAAGAAAGGATTCACAGCACATGAAAGAGGAGACTCCGCGGAGTGGAAAAGATCCTCAAAGCGTACATGGACTAAACAGCAATCAACCGCAAAACAATAATCGTAACGAAGACGAAGAGCCGGTAGAATCGGTGCCGCTGTACAAAAACTTTAAGGTTACTATTCCTTTATTTATTGTTGTGATCGGAATTGCGATCGGATCGTGGAATTGGTACCTCGGCATGCGCGATTATATTTCTACCGACGACGCTTACGTTGATGCCAACCGTGTTTCAGTGAGCGCAAAAATTCTCGGCCGCGTTGACAGTTTAATGACTGATGAAGGAGACACTGTTCGTGAAGGTGAAACACTTGTGAAGATTGATGACACCGACCTTCGCGCTCAGGAAGCGCAGGCACGCGCAGCGCTGGCGCTGGCGGAAGAAAGTATTTCGCTGGCAAAAGTGAGCCTTGATAAAGCACAAACGGATTTTCAACGGACATCAACACAGTTCAAAGAAAATATCGTGCCGAAGGAACAATTTGATAACACGCAAAGCGAGTTGGAATCGGCGCGGGCGCGTTACAATATTGCTGTCGCTCAGGTCGGCACAGCGCGGGCGCAGCTTGGAGTGATAGAGTCGCAAATAAAAAACACCGTTATTCAATCTCCGATGTCTGGCGTTATATCGAAGCGATGGATTTTGCCGGGTGATGTGGTGCAGCCGGGACAGCCGATTTTTTCTATCTACGATTTGGACAACTTGTGGATAACGGCAAATCTCGAGGAAACAAATCTCGCCGCGCTTCATGTGAACGACAGCGTAGAAGTTTCCATTGATTCATATCCTAATCGAAAATTTACCGGCACGGTATTCCAGATCGGTTCGAATACGGCGTCGCAATTCTCGCTGATTCCGCCGAACAATGCTTCGGGAAATTTTACAAAAGTCACGCAGCGTGTGCCGGTGAAAATTTCTATTTATCAAGTTGTGAATCGGAATCAAGACCCGGTGCAATTGCTGCCGGGAATGTCCGCCGAAGTGAAAGTAAAGGTTCATTAAGATGGCGCTCTTTTCGAGTCATAAATTAAAGAGCGGCTTTGTCGGACGCGTTCCGTCGCTGCATCACGAACACGCATCATATAAATGGTGGGTGCTGCTCAATGTGATGATCGGGACGTTTATGGCGGTGCTCGATGCAACAATCGTCAATGTTGCACTGCCGAAAATTATGGCGGCATTCGGCGCTGATATTGACAAAGTTGAATGGGTGTTGACTGCATATTTGCTTGTGTTTGCTGTGATGCTGCCGACGTCCGGCTGGGTTGCAGATCACTTCGGATACAAGCGCACATATTTTGTCTCGCTGTTTTTGTTTACGCTCGGCTCATTTTTGTGCGGACTCGCTTGGGACGAAAATGTGTTGATTGTTTTTCGCATCATTCAAGGTGCCGGCGCCGGCTTTATGATGCCGGTCGGTATGGCGATCGTGACGCGTGAATTTCCGACCGAACAACGCGGAGTTGCATTGGGTTTTTGGTCTATCGCTGCTGCCGCATCTGTTTCGCTCGGTCCTCTTATCGGCGGATATCTGGTAGATAATATCAGCTGGCATGCAATCTTTGATGTGAATGTGCCGGTCGGCCTCGTCGCGATGTTCGCCACACTGGTGATCCAGCGCGAATACAAAACGGAACATGTGCGCTCGTTCGACTTTGTCGGCTTTATTTCTGCATCGGTATTTCTCAGCACGCTTCTGCTCGCACTGTCTGACGGCAATGCGTCGTGGAATACCGGCGGATGGACGTCGCCGTTCATTATCACAAATTTCATTCTCTCGGCAATTTCGCTCATCGTCTTTTTTGTTACAGAGCTTTCGATTGAACATCCGCTGATCGAGCTTTCGCTGCTGAAAAATTTCAACTTCGGCGTGACAAATGCAATTCTTTTTGTTTTCGGCTTGGGAATGTTCGGCAGCACATTTTTACTTCCGCTTTATCTGCAAAATTCTCTCGGGTACACTGCCCTGCAAGCCGGTGCTGTATTTTTGCCCGTCGGAATTCTTCAGGCATTGATGTCGCCGGTCGCAGGCATTGTGTCGGATAAAGTGAATCCGAAAATTCCGGCTGTGATC
>JAGWND010000302.1 GCA_028873075.1 Bacteroidota bacterium | reverse complement strand
GAAGGAAGCATATTCGTTTGTGTGTCGAGACTGAGACGAAGCGCAGTTTCAGTTTTTCGGAGAAGATGATAATTGTCGTTCAATTGACGAATGCTCTCAGCAAATTCATGCTCGCGAGAATATTTAGCGAGTAGGTCAAACATGTTTGTTGAAGCATCGGCGTTTTTTCTTTGAGAAAGCTGAAGCGCTTGCATGCAAAATTCAATATCCATTAATCCACCGGCAGCGACTTTAATGTCAACTGATTGAGCAGAAAATGTCCGGCTTCTCGATTCTGTTTTTGTGCGCATTGCAAGGATTTCCTTTTGCCATCCGGAAGGCAAAGGAGAACTGTAAACAAATTTCCACATCGTGCGCATCGCTTGTTTGCCCAACGTTTCACTTCCGGCAATAAAGCGTGAGCGTGTGAGCGATTGCCGTTCCCACAGTGAAGCGCGTTTGTGAAGATACTCGTTGAACGCGGCGAGCGAAACCGCAAGCGGTGCGTTCTTGCCTTCGGGGCGAAGGCGCGTGTCAATTGAATACAATCTTCCGTGCGAATCCGACTTACTCAAGTTAGCAATCAACTGCGCGGAAAGCTTTTCGCATTTTACCGCTTCGCTTTTGTTTTCCGTTCGGTAGAGAAAGAGAAGATCGAGATCAGAATCGAAATTTATTTCTTCGCCGCCGAACTTTCCAAGCCCGATGACGACAAACTGGGTCTCCTTGGAGAAATGCATTTTTGAGAAGGCATCGTCGAATGCCGTGAGCACTGTTTTTTCGGCAATGTGTGTGAGCGCTCGGAATAAAGTTTGCTCGTCCGTTTCGTTAAGCTCATACCGGATTGCCGCCTGAATCTCGGAACGGACTTTCCACGTAACGATGTCATGCGGAGAAGGCGGTTGCAATGTTCCCGAAGCTAATTCCGGCAAACGTGTCATCATCATTTCCGTAAGATCGGGAAAATTCGAGAGTGTGCGGGCAATGCGCGCACTTTTTCCGCACACGGTGACGAGCGCGCGGCAAAAACGTTCGTCAACAAGCAGCTTGTAAAGCGAATCTTTCGCAGGGAACGCCGCGATAATTTTTTCCGCGTTGAGCAGTGTCCTGCCGGGAGACGGTGTGCGGGAAATTTCGGCGAAGAACGTTTCGGCGCTCGCTTTGAATAGAGCGCGTGTCTGCTCCGTCAGCTCTTTTCGTCCCGTCAGCGTTGAGCCGAACATAAGCCGTTTCAACGCGCGGTGTGCTTCTGTGGAATTCTGTATGTTAAAGCGGCGAAAAAATTCCCCGACAGGCGGTGCTTCCTTTTTTTCCGATGCAATGTGCTCAATGTCCGACAAGACGGTTTTTGGTGCGGAGGAAAAAATTCCGTTAAAAATTTTTCGCACCTTTGCACGATGCTGTGCAAGAAGTCGTTCAAATTTCGCATGAGGGAGATTCATGCGGCGGGCGAGCGCCTGCCGCTCGTTTTTTTCAGAAGGCAAAGTATGAAGCTGTTCATAGTCCATCATTTGCAGGCGGTGCTCAAGCGTGCGGAAGAATGTGTATGCTTCCCGCAGACTTTCAGCTTCGCCGTGCGAGAGAATTTCATGCTTGCGGAGAAGCTCGATCGCGTTCAGCGTAGTGCCGTTTTGCAGTGCGGAATGTTGTCCGGCATTCACCAATTGCAGCGACTGAACGATGAACTCGACGTCGCGGATCCCTCCGCGGCACAGCTTGATGTTCTGCTCTTCCGAGGCGTTTTCTATCCGCGCTTTGATGGCGGCAATTTCTTCTACCGGGCTTCGGAAGAATGAGCGCGGATAAATGAAAGGCGTCAAAGCATGAAGCAGGCGGGCGGCAAATACTTCATCTCCTGCAATGCGCCGTGCCTTGATGAGCATTTGCCGCTCCCATAACTCGCCGCGCGATTCGTAGTAGGTCATCGTTGCTGCGAACGAACGAATGAGCGGGCCCGAATCTCCGTCCGGGCGAAGGCGCGTGTCCACGCGGTAGAAAAATCCTTCTTCCGTAACTGCGGTGAGCGTTTGCACGATGCGCCCGATGAAGCGGGTAAAAAATTCCCCGTGCGTGATGCGCCGAGTGGAAGAGTCCCGAACGCCGTCTTCATCGAATACCGCGATGATATCGATGTCGGAGCTGTAATTCAATTCTTCGCCGCCTAATTTTCCGAGTGCGAATATGACCCATGAAGTTATCGGTGCCGCGCCGTATTTTTCGGACAATTCATTCCACATCAATTCTGCAACGAGCTGAAAGACAACATCCGCGAGATGGGAAAGCTCGCGCGCTGTCGTTTCTAAATCGGCATGACCGAGAATATCGCGCATGCCGATGCGGAGAGATTCACGACGCTGAAACCGCTTGAGCGCGTTGATTTTTTTCTCCGGCAAGTGAAACAGCGACGCCGTTTGTTTTGCAGCGGAGAGAAATTCCTCTTTGCGTTTCGGACGCTCAAGTGCCGTCGTTGTCGTGAGCCAGTGAAATAATTCCGGGTCGCGCACAAGAATGTCCGAGAAGAATTGCGACGTGCTGAACGTTGCAACGAGCATGTCGAGAAGAATGGAATGCTCCGTGATGTCGCGGAACAACGTTGTCGGATTGAAGCTCGCTTCGATGAAGCGAAGAAAGTTTTTCACCGCCATTTCTTCATCGGCAGAAGCGCGGAGCTTGCGTGCAAGCCGGGGAAGAAATTGTTTTGCATCTGC
>JAGWND010000301.1 GCA_028873075.1 Bacteroidota bacterium | reverse complement strand
CGCCGTACGGAGCCGTTGACGACGGCACGCACTTCCTGCAAATTGGGAAGCCAACGCCGAGGAGTTCTGTTATTGGCGTGGCTGACATGGTGTCCTGCCATCGGTTTTTTACCGCATATTTCACATACTTTCGCCATAAGTATTCACAATCCTTTCTTTCGGTTCTTAAAATTGCATAAGAATATATGAATTTTTGACTCTTTTTGCAATTATCAGGAGTATTAATTTTTGTTCAAGCCGCATCGGGGTTCGATTCGAGCAAGCCGACGCCTCATTGATGAATGGGTAATTCTGCTTACGGGAGATGTATTATTTCTCCTGCCAGATTTCAGTTATTCTGAAGGGATCAACCCCGTCATGCTTGAGGCTTCTCTATATATTGAGAACAACCCGGTACTATGCAGTATTTTGATCAACCTGCAGGAGCCTTGGAGAGTTCAACTATACTTTTGTGCACAACTGAAAATAGAAGACGCAACGGGGGAAGAGTTTTTCAAGAAGAAGATGCCACTTATACGGTGCAGTAAACGATTTACGTCTCTGTTTGCTTCGTCGCCAGATCATCGGCAGAATGGTGTTTGACAATGCGCGCTTTCGCAATGAAGACAACTTCTTCGGCGATATTTGTCGCCAAATCGGCAACGCGCTCCAAGTTTCGGCTGACGCGAATCATCTCGAGCGACTGTTCTATATTGGCAGGCTGACTTTTCATTATTTCCATCAGGTCTTTCGTAATTTTGCGGTTAAGGTTGTCAACCGAATCGTCCATCAGCAAGACTGCTTCGCCAAGGTTAGCATCGCCGTGAATGAATCCGTCGAGCGCGTCTCCCACCATGCGTTTTGTAAGTTGGCACATCCGTTTAACGTCTTCAAGCGAAGATTCAAGCAAGTCCTTGTCTCGCAACGCAAGCGCCGATTCCGCCAAGTTCACTCCGTGGTCGCCGATGCGTTCGAGATCGTTGTTGATTTTCGAAGCGGCAAGGATAAGCCGCAAATCGGATGCAACAGGCTGCTGCAGCGCGAGCACGTCAATGATCGCCTGATCAATGTCGATTTCCATTTCGTTGATGCGCTTGTCTTCTTCGATGATCGTTTTCGCAAGCTCGTAATCTTTATTGAGCACGGCTTGAATGGAGCGATTGATAGACTCCTCCGCAAGCGATCCCATTTTGATCAGCTTCGATTTTAATTCCTGAAGAGATTGTTCAAAGTGTCGCGACATCGTTTATCCGAATCGTCCGGTAATGTAGTCTTCCGTTCGTTTCAAACGCGGACTTGTGAACATTGTTTTTGTTTCGTCGTACTCGATAAGCGAGCCAAGATAAAAGAACGCTGTGAAATCGCTCACGCGCGCCGCTTGCTGCATATTGTGCGTAACAATTACGATCGTGTACTGTTTCTTCAATTCATAAATCAGTTCTTCAATCTTCGATGTTGAAATCGGATCGAGTGCGCTCGCAGGCTCATCCATCAAAATTACTTCAGGGCTCACAGCGAGAGTGCGTGCAATGCACAGCCGCTGCTGCTGCCCGCCGGAGAGACTGATGCCGCTTTTCGACAATGAATCTTTCACTTCATCCCACAGTGCCGCTTGCCGCAGACTTTTTTCGACAACCTCTTTGAGGCGCGCTTTCTTCCTCATGCCGTTCATTTTCAATCCGGCGGCGACGTTATCGAAAATGGACATTGTGGGAAACGGGTTGGGCTTTTGAAACACCATGCCGATTCTTTTTCGTACCATAACGGCGTCCATTTGGTAAATGTCCTTGCGGTCCAATGTCAGCGAACCGGTAATTCTGCTGCCGGGAATGATTTCGTGCATTCGGTTGATGGAGCGGAGGAATGTGGATTTTCCGCAGCCGGAAGGACCGATGATTGCAACGACGCTGTTTTCAGGAATTGAAAGGCTGACATTCCTTAGCGCCTGAACTTTTCCAAAGTAAGCGTTGATATCGCGCGCAACGATCTTGTGATTGTCCGATACGGGAACGAAATTATTCGATAGCGAGCTTTGCACTGCGGCAGGCACAACGCTCAGGTTTTTTTGCCGCTCTTGAATTTCCAAAACGCTTTCCATTTTCGCAGGCAAGGTAGAAAAATCCTGTTAACTTTGTGTTATTTCAATGTTACCGAATTGTTAAGAAGCTTTAAGGGAATGGGTTTTTTGATTACTGCCCTGCGAGGACTCCACCGGAGGAACGTCCGAGGTTATCAATCCAACACTCTATTCATCCATTTAGCCAGTTCTTTTCCGCATGCCGAAATTTATTCGGTCGGCACCCCGTTGTTTATGCCGCATGCGCTTCCCGCCGAGAAGCAGCAGGGTTTGCAACAGGGAAATGCAGGATGGCTGTGGAATAGAATGCCAGCATTTTGTCAACAATAGCGTCCCAGCTTTGTTGTTGAGCGAATGATAATGCGCGTTCTGCCATAGTATTTCTCAAAGAGGGGCTCTCGGCAAGAATGCTGATGGCTGTTACAAAGCCCTCCGTGTCATCCGGTTCGACGAGAAATCCGTCTTCTTCATCGCGGATCAAATCCAACGCGCCTCCGGCTGCCGCACATACCGGAATATTTCCACACGCCATAGCTTCAAGCGTCACATTGCCGAATGTTTCAGTTTTTGATGGGAAGATAAATGCGTCGCTCGAGGCAAATGCAGTTGCCATCTGCTTTGTGTTGAGGTGT
>JAGWND010000300.1 GCA_028873075.1 Bacteroidota bacterium | reverse complement strand
CACACTACCATTAGCACCGTTAAACACGACGCTCTTGCCGTTTTCTTTTCGCAAGAAAAATCCGAACATACAAAACTCATTGAAATGTTTCCTTCCCTGCTCCGAAAAAAAATTGAATCTGCTATTGAGCTCAATGAATTCACGGGAAAAGAAAACGGGGCCGTCACGCTCTACACAGAATCGGTGATTGCCTCGCCGCGCCTCCTGCTTATTGGAATCGGGGAATTAAAAAAATTAACACTCGAAAAATTTCGTCGGGCAGCGGCGACAGCAGCAACGTACTCCACACGCCTCAAGGCTTCTTCTCTCGCAATCGTTTTTCCTCATCAAGCAACAAATGCATCTCTTTCATCGGCAGAAATTTCACAGGCAATCGTAGAAGGAGCCGTTCTTTCACAATACAAATTCGATAAATATCGGAAGCCGGATAACGAGAAGAAAAAACTTCGCGGCGTTGCAATAATTTCTTCAAGCAGTTCCACTATGCGAGAAATTGAACGCGGCGTTACCGTCGGAAGAATTTTGTGCGAGGCTGTCTATCATGCACGCGATTTGGAAAACGCGCCTTCGAATGAGATATATCCCGAAACGCTTGCGCGTTATGCTCAACAAGCCGGAAGAAAATATGGATTCGGAGTCACAGTTTTCGACAAGAGGAAAATCGAAAGTTTGAAAATGGGAGGCATCATCGGCGTCAGCAAGGGAAGCGAGAACCCGCCGCGCTTTATTATTCTTGAACACAATCGCAATGCAAAGAAAAGCGGCACAGCCGTGCTCGTCGGCAAAGGCGTTACGTTCGATACCGGCGGAATTTCTATCAAGCCTTCCGCGAGCATGGCCGAAATGAAAATGGACATGAGCGGCGCGGGAGCGGTCATCGGCACATTCGAAGCGGCGGCGCAGCTCAAAATTCCCGTTCATCTTGTCGGACTTATTCCCGCAGTTGAAAACATGCCCAGCGGCAGCGCAATCAAACCCGGCGATATTATCCGCCATTACAACGGAACGACATCCGAAGTTGACAACACCGATGCCGAAGGAAGACTCATTCTTGCCGATGCGCTCGGTTATGCTTCGAACTATAAGCCTGAACTTGCGATTGATCTTGCCACGCTCACCGGCGCGTGCGTTGTTGCGCTCGGACATCTTGCGACCGGAATGATGGGGAACGACAACGACCTCATGAATAAACTAAAAGAAGCGGGGGAAAAAACGTATGAACGTGTATGGCAGCTCCCGCTTTTCGATGAGTACGAAAAGCAGATCAAAAGCGATGTTGCCGATGTGAAAAATGTCGGCGGGCGATGGGCGGGCGCAATTACCGCGGGATGGTTTCTGAAAAAATTTATCGGCGACTACAAATGGATTCATCTCGATATTGCCGGGACGGCGATTCTTGAAGAAGCGCTCGACTATGCGCCGAAGGGCGGCTCCGGCGTGGGTGTGCGGCTGCTTGTGGAGTTCTTACAGAACCGAAAGAAATCGTGAACAATTGGGGAATTTTTGCAAGGGCTACGGATGTTAAATGGTAAATGTCATTGTTTACCGCAATGACGCAAAGTCGCAATGAATGTCATAAACGAAAGAAAGGAACATTTATGCTGAAGAAAGTATTCCCCCTCTCACTACTTGCGTGCTTCATTTCAATTTCATCCGCACTCGGCGGAACGCCGACAAAAGCTGAAAACTTCACGCTGCCCGATTACAACGGCGTGAAGCACTCGCTCTCCGACTACAAAGATGCTAAAGCAATTGTCGTCATGTTCATTGCTACACAGTGTCCTGTTTCCAATTCGTACAACGAGCGGATGGTGTCGCTCTACAATGATTACACGCCAAAGCACGTCTCGTTCATCGGCATCAATTCAAACAAACAGGAAAGCGCCGAAGAAGTAAAACACCATGCTGAAGAGCATGGATTCAAATTTACCGTCCTCAAAGACGACAAAAATGTTATTGCGGATAAATTTGGTGCCACAGTAACACCGGAAATTTATGTGATCGAACCTTCAACGCTTAAGATTTTGTACCACGGTAGAATTGACAATGCGATGCGTGAAGCGAAAGTCACGTCGCACGATCTGCGTACTGCGCTCGATGAAATTCTTTCCGACAAACCTGTTGCAGTAACGGAAACAAAAGCATTCGGGTGCACAATCAAAAAAATAGATTAATGCTCCAAAACAAGACTATCATATTTTTTTTGTTTTGTTCTCTTGCGTTCAGTTCTATTATAACACTTGCAGGTGAAAAATCTGAAACGCAGAATGCCCGACCGCTTGATGTGAAAGGAGTAAAACGTCTCATCCACGAGCGGCACGGAAAAATTCTCTTCCTCAATCTCTGGGCAACATGGTGCGCTCCGTGCGTCGAAGAATTTCCCGATATCGTCAAGTTCAGCCACATTTATACAGACAGTCTCGTGGAAGTTGTTGCCATCAGCGTTGATTATCCGGACGAAGCTGATTCAAAGGTGCGCCCGTTTCTCAAGAAACATAATGTTGATTTCAAAGTGTACATTGCCGATGCAAAAGATCAGGAGGACTTCATCAATGCCGTCAACAGTTCGTGGAGCGGCGCAGTACCGGCAACATTTATTTTCGGTAAGCATGGAAAGCAACGGGCATTTTTGTTGGGGAAGCAGAATTTAGAACGATTCAAAAATGAAATTGAAAAAATCCGCTGAAAAAAG
>JAGWND010000060.1 GCA_028873075.1 Bacteroidota bacterium | reverse complement strand
ATTCAGGCGATCGGCAACTATGCACTCGAAAACGGGAAATCGAAGCGCGTGTGCTATGTCTCGAGCGAGAAGTTTACTATTGATTTCGTTGACGCCATCGGCGCCGACACGATGCGCGATTTTTCCAATTACTACCGTAGCATGGATTTGCTGATTGTTGACGACATTCAGTTTTTTTCAGGAAAGGAAAAAACGCAGGACAGCTTTTTCCACACGTTCAACACGCTTCACCAGGAAGGAAAACAAATCGTCCTTTCTTCCGATAAACCTCCAAAAGAATTGCGCGGGCTGGACGAACGGTTGATCTCCCGTTTTCAGTGGGGTTTAACTGCCGATATTCAGCCGCCGGATCTTGAAACGCGCACCGCTATTCTCCGGAAAAAAAGCGAAGACGACCGTATTGATATTCCTCAGGAAGTGCTGGATTTCATTGCTGCGAACGTTACATCGAACATTCGTGAGCTTGAAGGATGCCTGATCAGTCTTCTTGCAAAAGCATCGCTCGAGAACCGCGAAATCAACATTGATCTTGCACGGGATGTGCTTCGGCTTGTCGTGAGCGATGTCCGCTCTCCCATTTCTGTCGAAGAAATTCAGCGGCTCACGGCAGAATTTTTTGACCTGCCGGTTGATCTGCTTCGTGCAAAAACGCGCAAACAGGAAATTGTCAACGCGCGGCAGGTTGCGATGTATCTCGCAAAGGAGATGACCAATTGCTCGCTGAAAACAATCGGCTTGCATTTCGGCGGACGGGATCACAGCACGGTTATTCACGCATATCAATCCGTCGAAGATCAATCGAAAGTGGACAGCAAATACCGCGACACCTTGCAGGTGATAAAAAGAAAAATTGAAACTATGACCCGGTAAAGGGGTCTTGTTCTTGTCCTCATAGAAAAAAGTTTTTTCTAACTTACAATCCTTTTTTGTGCATATCCGCCTTCTGGAAGATTGGAATGATGAAAAATGGAGTTTCCAAAAGTCAACCTTTCATTTCCTTATTCACACGTGCCTGTTGAGAATGCGTGTTTTTCCTGTTAGCGGGTTGTGACTATCTTTTTCATTTTTCCGTTCTCTTGCCGGAAAAATGTTTATTGTTGATATCTTCGCTTTTAATAACATGTGTTTCACATAGTCTGGCGCTTCCCCTTCTTAAAAATTTCAAACAAGACGACCAACAGACCTATTGTATTTCTCAAAAAAATCATTCTTCTTATTTTAAATTTTTTTGTTAACATATTCACATCCCTTATTACTATTATTACAATATTTTAAAGATACTATTATTAATTTTTGCTATGAGATATAGAAAGAAAGGATTTCTTCCTGCTCTATCACTTATCAAACCCACTGCCCTTTCTTTCATCCCTTACTCATACTCTCCCCGCACTGCTATTTATCTATAAGTCTTTATCGCTTATTAAATTATAGCTATATTCTCCTTGAATTTAGACTAAAAATTTCATATATTTTTGAATACAATTTCAAAACCGGCTGGTCTGCAAATCCGATAAACAGGTGTTTATACCAAGGAAATTCCTTTGGAGTAAAATGGCTATTCCCTTATTCGGGAAAGGAGACGCAAATGAAATTTCATGTATCGAGCAGTGAATTACAAAAAGCACTGATGAAAGTGAACGGCGTCGTTCCGACACGTTCTACATTGCCGATTTTGGAGAATCTGCTTTTCAATGTAAGCGGAAATATTTTGACGATCACTGCAACCGATCTTGAAATTGCCATGTCTATTGACGTGCAAGTCTCGGGAATAGAAGACGGAAAGGTTGCAATACCCGCAAAAAGAATTATTGACACCGTCCGGGCTTTACCGGAGACAAAGGTGATGTTTTCGGCAGATGTGGAAAACAATAAAATCAAAATGGTGACGGAAAACGGCGAGTATGCCCTCACCGGCGAGTCAAGCGATGAATTCCCCGCAACGCCGCAGTTCAAAACGGAAAACGAAATTGAAATTGATATTGATGCTCTCCGGCGGCTCATTAACAAAACGTCGTTTGCTGTGAGCACGGACGAGCTTCGTCCGGCAATGATGGGAATTCTTTTTCAGGTCAACGAAAAGGAACTCTGTGCCGTGGCGACAGACGGCCACAGGCTTGTTCGGACAAAAAACAAGACGCTGAAAACAAAATTCAAGAAGGATATCGACATTCCGGCAAAGGCGCTGAATCTAATTGCCAAGTTTAATGAAGAGGGCACGATCAAGATGTATGTCAGCGAATCCCACGTGATGTTCCAATTTCAAGGAACGATGCTCGTGTCACGCTTGATCGAGGAAAATTACCCGAATTATGAATCGGTTATCCCGCAAGACAATGAAAAACGTCTTACCGTCAACACAGGTCAGTTGCTCGCCTCCGTGCGGCGCGTTTCACTATACTCCAGCACAACGACGCACCAGATTCGCATGAGCATTAAAGGCGAGGTACTTTCCATTGCTGCGGAGGATATTGATTTCGGCAGCGAGGCAAAGGAAACAATACCGTGCAGCTACACCTCTGAACCAATGGAGATCGGCTTCAATTCCAATTACGTTACCGATATTCTTACGCACATTGAATCAGAGGAGGTTGTCTTCCAGTTCAATTCCCCGACGCGCGCCGGAATTGTTTTGCCTAAAACACAGAAAGAAGGCGAGGATGTGCTGATGCTGGTTATGCCGGTCCGGCTCAATAATTGAACATCCGCGTCAGCACGATGTATGAAAATAGCGAGCGCACAGCTCCGGAACTTTCGCAATCACACCGAGACCGAACTGGAGTTTAAGACGGCAGCCAACGCGTTGCTCGGAGAAAACGGACAAGGGAAAACGAATGTACTGGAGGCTCTTTCGTACCTGTGTTTGACGAAAAGCTTCTACGCCGCGAACGACGGCACGGTGGTCCAGCAGGGAAAAGATTTCTTTGATGTTCGGGGTACGCTTCTTTTAGATCACGGAACAGAGCAAACAATTCGTGTCAGCTATGATGCGGCGGTGAACCGCCGTCGCTATTTTGTCGGTGAAAAGGAGATCGTGACATTTTCTTCGGTGATAGGAAAATACCCCATCGTCATTCTCTCCCCGGAAAACAGCAGCATTACCTTCGGCACACCGGCTGACCGCCGGAAGTTTATTGATTTGACGATCTCACAGTCGAGCAAGGTGTACATTGACGACGCGCTTGAATACCGCCGCACGCTTCGCCAGCGCAATAAAATTCTCTCGGAAGCGGCGAGAAAAAAAATGCTGACAGCGGCAGACAAGGCAAGCCTCGAGCCGTGGACCGAGGCACTCGTTACACGCGGCGCTAAAATAATTTTGAAGCGTGCGCAGTTTCTGCGGGAATTTGCACCGTACGTTTCAGACGCGTACGCGGCTATTGTTGAAGACGGTGAAGCGCCGGCGACTGCTTACGAGCCGCAAATCGCGTGCTCGCCGGACGATTCGGCTGCTGCGGTTGAAGAACGGTACAGGCGCATGCTTGAAGAAAAACGTGCAGATGAAATAAAAACAGGCGCGTCGCTTGTCGGTCCGCACCGGGATGAAATTGCTTTTTCTCTCAACGGACTTCGCCTGCGAACATACTCGTCACAGGGACAGCACAAGACATTTCTTGTCGGCCTGAAAATCGCCGAGTTTTTCTATCTGAAAGAACGTTGCAGCGAAACGCCGGTCTTTTTGCTCGACGATGTGTTCAGTGAACTGGACGACCCCCGCTCAACACGCTTGGTCGGCTTTATTGAAAATCTTGCACAGACATTTATCACGGCAACAAGCGAAAGCGTTTTTCGCAACGCGTTGCAATGGAACGATGAGAGGCAGAAAATTTTTATACGCAACGGCGCACCGGTGTCGGAAAGAGAGATGATAACGGCATGAGCTCTCCCCAGACACTCGGAACAGTGCTCGACTCAACGCTCCGGCAGCTCGGCATCAAAACGAAAGTGGAACAGTACGGCGTTATAGATTTATGGGGCGAGCTTGTCGGCGAACAGATTGCGCGGGTAACGAACATCGAGAAAGTAGAGAACGGAACACTTTTCGTGAGAGTAACAGCCGCGCCATGGCGCACCGAGCTTGTGTTCCGAAAAAAGGAGATTTTGGAAAAAATACACGGAGCAATGAGCTCGGAGACAATTAAAGATATTCGATTTCGATAAATTGTGTCGCGCAAATCCATGTCTTTGGAATAACGGAAAGGTGGAATAAAAAAACTCCATAATTCCAATTTTCCATTATTCCTATTTCTCGACCCCCAAAGCTGGAATAATTGAGAGAAAAATTAAGACAAAGTTTCAGTTTGACAAACATTCATGGGATACACACTTGGCAGAAGTAGCAAATAAATCAAAGGCTAAAAAGAACAACGGCGAGTACACTGCGGACGACATCACCGTTCTCAAAGGACTGGAAGCGGTGCGCCGCCGCCCTGCAATGTACATCGGCGACGTCAGCACGCGCGGACTTCATCATCTCGTGTACGAAGTTGTGGACAACTCCATTGACGAAGCGCTCGCGGGGTACTGCCGCAACATCGAAGTGAAGATCAACAAAGACGGCAGCATCGCGGTAACCGACGACGGGCGCGGCATTCCGACAGATATTCATCCCGAAGAAAAACGATCGGCGCTTGAGGTCGTGATGACCATGCTTCACGCCGGCGGAAAATTCGACAAGCACACGTACAAAGTGTCCGGCGGCCTTCACGGCGTGGGGGTTTCGGTTGTGAACGCTCTCAGCGAATGGCTCGAAGTGGAAGTGCGCCGCGACGGCAAAGTGTTCTTCCAAAAGTACAAAAAGGGCGATCCCGTTGCCCCTGTGAAAGTCATCGGCAAAGCCGAGAAAGATGCGACCGGAACGAAGGTCACCTTTATGCCGGACGGGACGATTTTCAAAAACCGGACTTTTAAATTTGAAACACTTGCCGAGCGCTTGCGCGAGCTTGCATTTCTGAACCCGGACGCTTCGCTCGAGATCACCGACCTTCGCAATAAACTGGAGCAAACGGAGAGGTTTCATTTCGAAGGCGGGCTTGTTGAATTTGTGAAATACATTGATGCGACGCGGCCATCGCTCATGAAAAAAATTTTTTACGTGAAAGGCTCCGACAAAGACGAAAACAATAGAGCCGTTGAGGTGGAGGCAGCGTTTCAGTACAACGACCAGTACAACGAGAATTTGTTTTCGTACGTCAACAACATCAATACGATCGAAGGAGGCACGCATCTTGTCGGTTTCCGTACCGCGCTGACGCGCACGCTGAACAACCATGCGTACAAGAACGGTTTGGTGAAAGAAGGAAAAATTCAGCTCACGGGGGACGATTTCCGCGAAGGATTGACGGCGGTAGTGAGCGTGAAGGTGCCGGAGCCGCAGTTCGAAGGACAGACGAAAACGAAGCTCGGCAACAGCGAAGTGAAGAGCATTGTCGAGTCGGTCGTCGGGCAGCAGCTTTCGAACTGGCTGGAAGAAAACCCCTCCGATGCGAAGCGCGTCATTGAAAAAAGTCTCCGCGCGGCGGAAGCGCGCGAGGCGGCGCGCAAAGCTCGCGATCTCACGCGCCGCAAAAATGCGCTCGACGGCGGCGGGCTTCCCGGGAAGCTTGCCGATTGCTCGATCAACGATCCTGAGCACTGCGAGCTGTACCTTGTCGAAGGAGATTCTGCAGGTGGAAGCGCAAAGCAGGGGCGCGATCGGCGTTTTCAGGCGATTCTTCCGCTGAAAGGAAAAATTCTGAACGTCGAAAAAGCGCGGCTGCATAAAATTTTGGAGAACGAGGAAATACGGAACATCTTCACGGCGGTCGGCGCCGGTGTCGGCGATGAATTCAACGCGGAAAAAATCCGTTACGGAAAAATCATTCTCATGTGCGACGCCGATGTTGACGGCTCACACATCCGCACGCTGCTTCTGACGCTTTTCTACCGTTACATGAGGGAGTTAGTGGAGTTAGGACATGTCTACATCGCCCAGCCGCCGCTGTATAAAGTCAAAAAAGGAAAACAGGAATCGTACGCCTACGATGAAGAAGAACGGGATGAAATTGTGAAGCGTCTGAAGAGCGAAAAATCCGCGAAGAGCACAAAGGACATAAAAGAAGAAGAGGAAACAGCAACAAGCGAGGAAGAAGGAGGGAGCAAAATCGGCAACATCGTGATTTCGCGGTTCAAAGGTTTGGGGGAAATGAATCCCGAGCAGTTGTGGTCAACAACAATGAATCCGGAAACACGCACAGTCTTGCAAGTCTCCATAGAAAACGCCGCCGATGCCGACCGCACGTTTTCCATTCTCATGGGAGACGAAGTTGAGCCGCGCAGGGAATTCATCGAGAAGAACGCGAAGTACGTGCGGAACCTGGATGTGTAAAGAATTTAAGACGGAAAGGAAGAGCACTCTATGAAGAGAGTTTCCTTCCAAGATTTTGTAAAAGAAGGATTGCGCGGTAACGGGCCGATGCTTGCCGGAAAGTATTTGTAGAATGGCCGACGATCAAAAACCACAGCTCAATACCGCAGTCGTTGTCGTCAATTTTCAAACTCCGGATCTATTAAGCAATGCCGTCGCGTCGTTCCGCAGCGTTTACCCGGCGGTACTCATGCTGATCGTTGACAACGGTTCAAGGGACAACTCGCGGAAGGTGATTGAAGGCATGCAATCGCGGTATGCACATACTTCAGCTCTCTTTCTTGAAAAAAACATCTTTCACGGTCCCGCTATGCACCGTGCAGCCCGCGAAGTGAAGAGCGATTTTCTTTTTTTTCTCGACAGCGATACGGAAACGCGGCGCGGCGGGTTTTTAGAGGTGATGCTGAAGGAATTGCAAGAAGAAAAAAATCTGTATGCCATCGGCAGAGTGAACCATGTGAACAAGCGGGGCTTTCCTGCCGAAGAAGGAACGGCAATTGTTCTTTCGCCATACATGATGGTGAAGAGAGAAATATATTTTACGCTTCCGCCGTTCGAGCATCGCGGCATGCCGACACTGGGAAATTTTTCGGCGGCACAGCAGCGGGGCTGGGTAGTCCTTGATTTCCCGATCCAAGAATACATCGAACACAAAGGAAGAGGCACGGCGTCGCTGTTCGGCTACGGATTGGGAATGCGCGGGAAAGTGGAATATCTTTTGAATAAAATCGGATTATGAAGGAAACGATCAACCAGTCGGAAGAGTGAACAAGAAGGCTGCAATCAACGCAGAAAAAGTAATAGGACAAAATAGTTATGCCGACAAACGAAAAAATTATTCCTGTTGATATCGAAGACGAAATGCGCGGATCGTATATTGATTACTCGATGTCGGTCATTGTTGCGCGCGCGCTTCCCGATGTGCGCGACGGTCTGAAGCCGGTGCACCGGCGCGTTCTGTACGGAATGCAGGAGCTTGGAAATCTTTCGAACCGCCCGTACAAAAAAAGCGCGCGCATCGTCGGCGAGGTGCTCGGCAAATATCACCCGCACGGCGACACCGCTGTGTACGATACCATCGTCCGCATGGCGCAAGATTTTTCGATGCGCTATATGCTGGTTGACGGACAGGGAAACTTCGGCTCGATTGACGGCGACTCGCCGGCGGCAATGCGGTACACCGAAGTCCGTCTCTCGCGTCTCGCAGAAGAAATGCTGCGCGATCTTGAAAAGAACACCGTTGATTTCGTTCCGAACTTTGACGATACACTGCAGGAGCCGTCCGTTCTTCCTGCGCGCATTCCGAACCTGCTGGTGAACGGCACGAGCGGTATCGCCGTCGGCATGGCGACGAATATTCCGCCGCACAATTTGGGCGAAGTGATTGACGGCTGCATTGCGATGATTGATCATCCCGAGATCACGAACGCGCAGTTGATGAAATATGTGAAAGCGCCCGACTTTCCGACAGGGGGGATCATCTACGGTTATGAAGGCGTGAAGGAAGCGTACACCACCGGGCGCGGGCGCATCGTCGTTCGTGCAAAAGCGAACATCGAAACCGGCAAAGGAGACCGCCAAAGCATCGTCGTTTCTGAAGTTCCGTACCAGGTCAACAAGGCGGGTCTCATCGAAAAGATCGCGGAGCTGATGCGCGAGAAAAAGATCGAAGATATTTCGGATATCCGCGACGAGTCCGACCGCGATGGACTGCGCATCGTCATCGAGCTGAAGCGCGAAGCGAACGCCGCCGTCATTCTCAACAACCTCTACAAGCACACGCAGATGCAAACGACCTTCGGCGTGATCATGCTCGCGCTTGTTGACGGACGTCCGCGCGTTCTCACGCTGCAGGAAATGCTGCAGCAGTACATCGAGCACCGCAACGAAGTCGTTGTCCGCCGGACAAAATTCGATCTCGATGCTGCCGAAGCCCGCGCACACATTCTCGAAGGCTACATCATTGCGCTCGACAACATTGATGCCGTTATCAAGCTCATCAAGTCGTCGAAAGATGTCGAGACCGCGAAGAACGGCCTGATGAAGAAATTCAAGCTGTCGGAAATTCAGGCGAAAGCGATTCTCGACATGCGGCTCCAGCGCCTTACCGGTTTGGAGCGGAAGAAAATCGAAGAAGAATACCGCGAGACGATCAAGCTCATCAACAAGCTGCGCTCAATCCTGAACAGCAAGCGGCTTCAAATGGACATCATCAAGGAAGAGCTGCTCGACATCAAAAAGAATTATGCCGATGAGCGCCGCACGGAAATCGTGTACGACTTCGAAGAATTCCGCATCGAAGACATGATTGCGCAGGAGGAAGTCGTCATCACTATCAGCCACGGCGGTTACATCAAGCGCTTCCCGGTGAGCGGCTACCGGCGGCAGACGCGCGGCGGCAAAGGTGTGACCGGCGCCGCATCGCGCGAAGATGATTTTGTCGAACATGTCTTCATCGCCAGCACGCACAACTACCTTCTCTTTTTCACCGATCGGGGAAAATGTTACTGGCTGAAGGTGTTTGAAATTCCCGAAGGGGGGCGAACGGCGAAAGGAAAGTCAATCGTCAATCTTCTTGCGAAAGGCCCCGATGAAGAGATCGCGGCATTCCTTGCGGTGAAAGAATTCGACGAGAAAAATTTCGTGCTCATGGTAACCGCCGAAGGACTGGTGAAGAAAACATCGCTTGCGGAATTCAGCAACCCGCGCCGCAGCGGCATTGCCGCCGTTTCGCTGAAAGGAAAAGACCGATTGAAAGACGTGAAGCTGACCGACGGCACATCGGACGTTATCATCGGAACGCATGAAGGAATTGCGATCCGCTTTCATGAAAACGAAGTCCGCTCGATGGGACGCAGCGCCGCAGGTGTTCGCGCCATCAATCTTGCAATAGGGGACCGCGTTGTCGGCGCTGTAGCACTGAAACGCACCGGCACGTCAATTCTTGTTGCGACGGAGAACGGGTACGGCAAGCGCTCGGAAGTCGGCGAGTACCGCGTCAGTCACCGGGGCGGCAAAGGAATTTATACTGTGAAGGCGACCGAGAAAACCGGCAAGATGATCGCGATCAAAGAAACGCTTGAAACGGACGACATCGTCGTTGTTACAACGCAGGGGAAAGTGATCCGCCAGCACGCAAAAGAGATCCGCCTGAGCGGGCGGAACACGTCCGGCGTTCGGCTCATCCGCCTTGACGAAGGCGACCGCATTGCCGATATTGCAGTGGTTGTTGCTGAAGAAGACGAAAACGAGGGCGGGAACGGAGAAGCGCCTGCGCCGACAGCACCGGTTAAAAAAGAAATGCTGCCAACGAAAAAAGGAAAACCCCAAAGCGGTCTTCGACCGGCGCAAGAAACATTGTTCAAAGAAAAGACCGGACCCAGAGCGGCGGAAAAGAAAAAGGCTTCTGCACCTAAAGCAGCCGTGAAGGCGGGAAAAGAGAAGAAGAAAAAATAGCTCAGCGCCATACTGCGGATACCCTCAAGACCTATTGTTGTATTGGAAAAAAGAAAGATCTCGTAAAAAGTAAACTTTCAATCACAAAATGAAAGGGACGACGAATGAAGCCCAATAACATTTTGTTTTGCGCCCTCGCTCTCACCGCAATCATATCGGGCTGCACAACGCTCACGCTCGCACCGGTAGATTATTCATGGCCATTGGAATCCGTGATGAAGGTGAGCGATAAAGGCACCATCGAAGAAAGCCGCTACAACATCGTCATCAATGTGAAGCCGCTTTTCTTTGAGGAGTCGAAAGATTCCACGCACGTTGCCGGCATAACGCTGAGAGTAATCCGCGACGGCAATGGATTTTATTATATCACCGCGCCGAAATTCAAGAACGTGTACGTCTTTGCATCGGCGGAAGGCGCATTGAAGTTGGAGAGAAAAATTCCTGTCTCACAAACCGGGCTCACATCGCCGGCAATGAACCAGCGCCCGCCGTTCATCGAACTGTTGAGCGGAAAGGACAAGCCGGTTTTCCTCAACAACAACGGAATTCAACAGCCGGCTTCGCCGAAAGGAGGCGCGCGATGAAACGGATCCGGATTTCTTTCATCCAACTTCTCGCAGGCGTTTTGTTCGTTACGCTCGCGGCTGCACAGGAACAATCCGATTACGAGGTAACGCAAAGCTTTCAGACGAAATACAAAGAACTGATGCAGGCGATTGAGAAAGCACAAACAGTACAAGACTGCGCTTCGATCACCGTCGGTATTGACGATTTAGAAAAAGAATACAGACCGAACAAAACGCTGCTCGACAAAGCGCTCTATCCCGACGATTTCGATAAAGAATTTATCAACGTTCGCGGCAGGCTTGCGTACGCACAGAACGTGCTCGGACTCGTTCAGGAGCAGGTAACGCGCATTGCTGCGCTCGAAGCGCAGGTGAACGATCTTTCCGTACAGGTAGAAAAGCTGACGAACGAGAACAGCTCGATCCTCAAAGAGCTTCAAACGCTCCGCACCCAGCACGCACAGGACCGTAGCTTGCTCGATTCGATGAAGACGCTCATCGCGCAGCTCCGCACGAATATCAAGCGGCGCGATCAGGTGATCTTTTCAATGGTGGACAGCATTTTCACGCAGTTTGACAAGGATATCACACAATTGAAAGATGTGACGAAGAAAAGCCTTACCTCGCATCTTGAGAAGAACAACGCGCTTGCCAACATCAAGCGTGCAGTGTCGGATAATCTCACCTTCCTCGATGCAACGGCGCTGTCGGATCAGGATATTGCCTCGATTGTCAGCGAGCAGAAGAAGTTCGCGTCAAACTGGAAGGGCTTAGGACCGAAGTTGGCGAGCATTTATGTTGCGTACAAAGAACGCGCGAAGGAAGTTGCGGAGATTGACACGATGATCGCCTACTGGGGAAAGAAAGCGGACGACGCAATGTGGCGATCGCTCAACCGTCTCTTTCAGGCGCACAATTTTGCCGTGCAGCAATTTTCCAGCGAAACGGAATTCTACGACAACGTGTCGGCGTTTCTCGACAACCAGATTAACAATACCGCAAAAGAGACAAAGGCAGCGCGCTACAATGCTTACACAACGTTTGCCGACAGCATCTGGACACCGGTTGTTGCGAAAACATGGCTGCCGCTGATGCACGACAGCGCGAAGCTGACCGACGCGCAGGTAGCAGACCTGAACGGAAAAGTCGCCTCATGGCAGTCAACCATTTCGCCGCCGCGAACATGGTGGTATATCGGTCTTGCGGCAGTGATGCTGATTCTGCTGATCGTGATGTACTGGAGAATACGGAGACCGAAAGGGTTGCCGCCGCAGGATTAGATTCAAATAAACATGCATAGTTTTTTAACAATGGCGCGTTCAACGCGCCATTGTTGTTTTGAGTGTGTAATTTTTTTGTGTTGTTACGAGGCTGCGGCAGCCTCTTGTTTTGGTGCTTGACTGCGGTTCACAAATATGTTAACTTCCTTTGTGCGGGCAATCGAATTCTACCGAACGTTGTCAGGCAACTGTCCGGTCGAAACATTTCTTGATTCGCTTTCTGATCGGCATGCACAGAAAATCTGTGGGAAATTCGCGTTCAAATGGGCGGTAGCAGCTATCGTTTACTTGGATTCTTTGATGGGCCGCTTTTGTTGGTTCTGACTTCAGGATTTTCGAAGAAAGAACGGAAAACTCCCGCACGGGAGATTGATCTCGCACATCGCCGTCGAACCGATTATCTGGAAAGGAAGAAATAGTTATGAGTGATGTTGGAAAGTACATTGAAAAGCGAAAAAAGCGCAGTCAAAAATTTGCGCAGAATTATGAGTCGGGTTACGAAGCGTTCGAATTCAGCGTGATGCTCCGGGAGGCACGTGAACAGGCCGGCATTACGCAAGAAACAATAGCCAAAAGGCTGCGAACGAGAAAGTCTGCTATTTCCCGGATCGAAAACCACGCAGAGGACATCCGTCTCTCCACCTTAGGACGGTATGCGAAAGCCTTAGGCAAAAAGCTCAAGGTTGAGCTTGCCGACTAAATTCTCGCCGTAAAACTTCCTCTGCTCATTTTTTTTAACAATGGCGCGTTCAACGCGCCATTGTTGTTTTTAGGGAGTTGGGTTTTATTGTGACGACGCTATACATGGCAGATAACGTGTGCACAAACACCGCTGTGCCGACCGCCGCATATTATTGACTCGTTCATTTTCGCGGCGGGAGGCATTGAACGAACCCTATAATCCTTCCGACAGCGTGAGTGACGGTGTTTGTGCTGTTATGCGTTTGTTGCGTTGCGGGAATTATTCACCGCCATTTCCTTGTTTTAATGTCTGTAAAGTCTCGTTGATTCTCTTCAGTCAAAAAAGTATATTATACACCATGAGAACAGTAACTGCCACAAAAGTAAAAATATCAAAACTTCTTGCCGAGTCTGAGAAGTCCCACGAACCGATCCAGATTGTGGGAAAGAACACTGCTGGAGTACTCGTATCAGTTGATGATTGGAGCGCGATTCAGGAGACGTTATACTTGCTCTCCATTCCCAAAATGCGTGAATCCATCATCCGTGGACTCAAGACACCGGTGGAGAAGTGTTCACCGGAGCTCAACTGGTGAAATGGTCGCTTGTTTTCACTAAACAGGCACAAAAAGACGCCAAAAAAATTGCATCCTCGGGATTGAAACCAAAAACCGAGGAACTTCTGAAAATTCTGGCTGACGACCCGTTTCAAACTCTTCCTCGATTTGAAAAACTTGTTGGTGATCTCACCGGTGCCTATTCACGCCGAATCAATATTCAACACCGTATTGTCTATCAGGTACTTGAAGACCAACATATCGTTAAGGTCATTCGGATGTGGACGCATTATGAATAATTCGATCGACTTTTCTCACTTCATCCTGTAAAAGTTAAACCGCAACGCAATAACGCATAACAATTGTAACTACGACTTATGTCGTTTTTACGCCCGCTTTGGCTGGCTAAACGACATATGTCGTTTATTTTGTTTTTGACTGTAACGCTTGGTCTAACGGATTGACAATTTTGCCAAGCGACTTTTTGCTGACATGAGTATATATCTCAGTCGTTTTACTACTGCGATGTCCGAGCAACTCTTGAATGTATCGTAAATCTACACCGCTTTCAAGCAAGTGTGTTGCAAAGCTGTGTCGCAACCCGTGAAGCGAAATTGTTTTTCTTATCCCGGCTTGTTTAACTGCCCTTTCAAAAACATGTTGAATGCTTCGTTCCGAAAGATGCTTTCGGTTTCCCTGTCCTTCAAATAAAAATTCTTTCGGCTTGTATTCTTTATAATAAGCTCGTAGCGCTTGTAAAGCAGCATCGGAAAGCAGTGTATAGCGGTCTTTCTTCCCTTTTGCTCCGCGTAGGTGAATCATCTTTCGTTGTCCATCTACATCCGAAATTTTCAGGTTTACGCCTTCACCCACACGCAAACCGGCTGAATAAATCAGCATCAGCAGCGTTTTGTGTTTTAGATTGTCAACGCAGGAAAAAATTTTCAGCACTTCTTCTTGGCTCAGCACATTGGGAAGCTTCTTTTCTTTTTGCGGGCGGGGAATGTCTCCGATTGTGAACGGCATCTTGTACAGTTCAACATACAAGAAGCGCAGCGCGTTCACCCCGTGAGATAATTTTTAATGCGATTCTTGATATATCTTTTTCCCCATGCCGTTTTTAAATACTTTTCTCTTTGTGTTGCGTCAGTTTGATATAAACATCCTTCCCAGTAAACAAGACGTAGCGGAATCCGTAATCTTGTCGAAGATACTTTTCCATTATTATGCTCATCAATTCGCTTCTGAAGATTCGTTGTAAAGCCGACATAAAAGTTTTTATCTTTATACGATTGTAACACGTATACGTAAAAATATTTTTTCATAATGTCTCACGGGGTGAACATCTGATTGACGCTTGATGCTTCCCACTGTTCATCATTCATAAGATGAAGAAGGAACGTTCGAATTTCGCTGTTCGATATTTTACGGGGATGCTTTGGAGAAAAGTATCGCACAAATGTTCGAATGCAGCTCCGGTATGCTTTCAGTGTTTTGTGGCTGTAGTTTCTTAGCCGCATTTCCTGCGACATCGTCTCGAATAGCCCCTGCGCTCGTCCGGGCGCAATACTCAATGTGTGTACAGTCATTGTTGCTTCCTTCATCAAGCTACAAATAACCTATTCACATACAACCCGACCGCCGTAAATATGTTTCTTTTTCCCGCATTTGTCAAGCCCGAAGTGGTCTATTGGAATTGAAAAACCCATTTTGGGTTGTTTGCTTATTGGCAACTGTTCCCCCTTGCTTTTCTATCGGCAAATTTCAATATTAACCACGAATTTACGTTGCACCCGCCATTGTCATCTCCGCCAGAGGCGGATCAGCCTTTGGCTGAGCCACAATTGATTGGTACGTCCTAAACGGATTTAATATGGCTGAATCAACTGTATCAATTTCCGAAAGCTCCACGTCGCCATTTGCGTTGTTCACGCTGCTGGGCAAAGGCGCGAACAGATTTTTCGGAACGCTCGGCGGCTACGGCAACGTCGTTTGGTGGATGCTGCGGAACGCACGCGATGCGCGGACGTACTCGCGCAACATTTTCCAGCAAATGGTGCAGATCGGCGTTGATTCCATTCCCATCGTGATTTTTGTTTCCACGTTTGTCGGCATGGTTACCGCCGTGCAGTCGGCGTATCAGTTGTACGACTGGATTCCGCGCAACGTTGTCGGCAGTCTCGTCATCAAGTCCGTTCTTCTCGAATTGACGCCGCTTCTCACCGCGCTCG
>JAGWND010000059.1 GCA_028873075.1 Bacteroidota bacterium | reverse complement strand
CTTCTGGAACCATTGGAATATTGCGCGGCGGGCTAAAATTCAATTCAAAATCACACAACCCGTTTTCATCAACAATGCCATAAAATGAAAATGTTGGCTCAAACTCGTCCGTTATTAATGCAGTGTCCAGATTTCTAATTTGTGGACACTCAAACGTGACATCAAATCCCTCAGGCGAACGAAACGGCGACTTTAACTGCAAGAAAGTTCTATTAATCTCTGAAATTATCGATTCTGTAAGACTAAAACCTTCTCTTCCTCCAAAAATTATTATACGCGTTCCTGAATTGCGTGGACCATAATCGCGTGACGGATTTTCTCTTTGAAGGCTGATAGCGACAGAATCTAAATCTTTGGGGACTTCTGAACTATCATCAAACTCATCCCAATTAATCTTTAGTACATATTCGAACGTGCTCGCGGCAGTCTTTGTCCGGATTTCCAGCTTTGATCCCAACCTTCTCGTCGCAAATCTGCCTACACCCTTTTCTCCAAGCGGCAACCTATTCCCATGCTCTTTCTTTAACTTTTTTACCAAAGATTCATAAGCTCCTATTTTCCCTCTTTGAATCGCTTCAACTTTTTCTTTTCGTAATATTTCTTTCACCGTAGTCTTAATGGTTGACGCAGGTCGAAGCCAACCATTTTCAATGGTATATCTATCCATTCCATCGCCATCATCCTCAACAATAATTACAGGCCCTTCGAGATTCGGATATAATAAATTTGTCTCGATACCGTTGTTAAGTCCAGGTACATTTTCTACCCTTACTTTGCAGTAGGTGGCATGTGCATCATATGAATTCTTCACAAGTTCTAGGACACCAACTTTTTCAGTTGCAATTAACTCTTCGCCTAAAACCTTGAGTAAATGTGCATCTGTTTTAAAGTTGAGTAAGATCCCACCGTCAAGACAGATATTCTCAATAAACTCTTCAGTAGTTCGTCGAACGGCATTTTGTGCATTATAAAATTGCGGTGAGTATTCTTGTTCAAGAATTTTGTTTTCTTCATTCTTAAAGTAAACAGGCTTGGAGAATGGTTTATACTCTGCAATTTCGACAAAATAGTTTCCTTTTTCTCGTTTATCTTCAAAAGGTGATTTTACAATTCTCCCGTACCCAAAAAATTCTCCTTTGCCGTCTTTCTCCGGCTCGTAATACACAAATTCAATGGGAAGTGAATTGAAAAAACTGAGGTAATTCTTTTTGTCATGACCTGGAAAATGATAATATCTACCGATAAAGTCGTTATACTCGCTTGATTCTCGGTACTGCGAGAGAACTAAGAAATTCTTTGTACTCATTTCTGTTCCACTTTCTTCAAACACATTGTTACCATCTCGTTCCAGCAACTACTTTAACAACCATACTTTTATCTTTCCACCATTCCCTTGTTCAATTATTTCTCCCCTCATTGAAATGCGTTACAGTGAACTCTTCATTGTATTCCAACGGCAACGAATCTTCAGAAGTAAAACAAATCTGGTCAATATCCAGAAAATGTAAACGGAACCGCTGTTTCTCATTTCCTATTGTAACTTCAAACAGGACACCGTTGTTCATCGGCAAGAGACTTAAGTCTCCGTCCTCATCGGCTTCAATCAACTCTTGGGAACCGTGGTATTTCCCCGCAATAAGAACATCATACCCCTGCTGTTCCAGCTCAATTGTTGCCACGATAATTGTCGGTTGGTCGGATTCTTCTTTTACAGCATTAAAAACACGCTCAATGTTCATAACGCCTCCGGTGGATGATTGCTCTAATAGTACTGCTTTTTATATTGCCGTTCAACATTCTTCACCATACACACCCCGCTCCCGCCCCGCAGGTATCGGCTCGAACTCCGTTAGTATATCCGGCTTGTCTTCGAAAACAAACCCCGCTCATTTTCGCTATTTTCCCCTTTCGCATCTCATCGGGACGCTTTCGCAAGTCGTTGGGACGGTAGGAACTCCCTTTCCGGTACTTGCCCGCTTCGCCGAAATGTCGTACACTGAATAAAAAAAGGAGAGCCGATGGCAAAGCCGTATGAAGAAAAACCGCTCCTCATTAAATGTCCCAACTGCAAGCAGACGCACGAGCCGGATTATATCGAAACCACGCAGCGGTACATCTGTCCCATTTGTGCCCAGCCGCTCGATGCGCAGGTGGTGATTGAAAAAAGAAAACGGGGAATGAAATAGGTTCTGTCATTAGCACAGGTTTTTCTTCACCCCTTCTTTCCAAATCTGTGCTTGACATTCAGAAAAACAATGGTTACCTTTATTCAGGTGTTAGGCGGGAACTGCGTAGCGGGTCTCGCCTTTTGTATTTTAGGAAGAACCACCAGCCCGTATCCTTCAAATTTTCCCTCACTGCTTTTACGGAATTTCTGTTTCACGATTTCAAAATCCGGTTTTGGCGGCTTCCCCAATACATATCGCCCTATTGGTGTGGCAACGAGGTCGGCAATTTGAAGCCCTGCAATGTTCTCTTCTTTCTTTCGTGTGGCCAATTGAGTAATACACGATTTTATTTCTGCCGCAGAAATATACCGTGTTCCTTGTATTTTCAGATTTAAGAATGCAAGCTCTAACTCATTATCTAAAATACTGTTCCTGCATTCTGCAATAATTATTCCTTGCTCCCCGGCCATTTTCAATTCGAATGCGAACCGTTCAACGAGGCATTCCAAAGATAATAGATACGGGTCTAATGCCGCTAAACCGTACTGTAAGAGATGTTCTTTCTTTCGCACTGCGGCCGCTACAACCATATAGTCCAGCGATAACATTACGGCATTCAAAGCAGAGTAAAATCTTTCCCGAAATTCCTTTTCTTTCACCCTTTCAAAACCATTCTTATTGCGGGTGATATCTGCTGTATGAAAGACAATACTCCGATTCCCAAACAATTCTTCTTTTAACTGCTCAAAGCGTGGAATGGCGACCGTCTCATGATACGAAGCATCCATGATAATACCCGCTAAAACAAACATCGGATATTGCTCGTCCAATTTGGTCAGGCTATGGTCGCCGGATTCATCCAAAAACAAAATTTTCATAACGCTGGTTTTCTAAAGTTTGGAAGGGACAATGAAGCGTACAACAGCCTCACTAAACTCCTGCACAACACGCCGCAAAGTACATTTTCTCTTTTTGAATTGCAATTGTCATACTTCTCTTCATTGATTGAAACCGAAATTAGTGGTATCTTACCCGCTGAAATGAAATTCCCCGTTCGCATACGAATACACGCATCCGGCTCTTCGTTCTGCCGCACTATTCTTTCGGTCCTGCTCCTCGTTTCCCTTGCCGCCGCACAGGATACAAAGGAGAACGCCGACCTGAAGCTGGCGCTGAATCTCTACAACGACAAAATGTACGATCTCGCGCTCGAACAGCTGAGGCAATTCGTTTCCACGTACCCCGCCAGCCCGCAAAGCATCGACGCGAAATTCTATATTGCGAAAACGTATCAGGCGCTCGGAAAATTGGACGAAGCACGGGCGGCGTTCCAGAATTTTGCCCTCGCCTATTCCGACAACGCCAAAGCTTCCGACGCGTGGTGGAGCGTCGGCGAATTGTACGCACAGCGCGCCGACAGCAGCGGCGATAAAAAAGATTATGCCAATGCCGCATCGTCATTCGAGCGGATCAAAGTCTTCCAGCCGAAAAGCAAGATCGCCCCGAAAGCACTGTTGAAAGCGGCAGAGTATTTCGACAAGGCATCCGACCCCGAAGACGCGAAGCGCGTTCTCTCATCTCTCTTCACCGAATATCCTGCCGACCCGCTCGTGCCCGAAGCGCATCTCCGTCTCGGCCAGATATTTTTCCGCGAAGGAAATCTGATCTCTGCGGGAAAAGAATTGGCGAAAGCGCGCGAAGCCGGTGCGAACGATGAGCTGAAGGGAAAGATCACCATCGAGCTCGGAAAGCTTGCCGAAGCGGAAGGAAACCGGAGCGAGGCGGAAAATCTGTACCGCTCGCTTATTGAAAACGGCACCGGCACGAAACGAAAAGCGGAAGAGTCATTCTCACCTTCGGCGGCGCAGGCGCGGCTTCTGCTCGGCGAATTGCTTCATGCCACGGGACGGAGCGATGATGCGGAAGAGCAGTTCAAAACGCTGACGGAAGATTCGTCGGTAGTGGCAAAAGATATTCTCCAGCAGGCGCTGTGCGATCTCGGCAAGGTCCTGTATGAGCAAAAGAAATACAAATCTGCGGCAGCGGCGTTCAGCGCATCGCTCAACTATCCTGTTGATTCATCGCTGGTCTTCACCGTGCGGCTTCGCCTCGGCGAATCCTGCACCGCAATGAAAGAATACCGCCGCGCACTCGATGCGTACGCTCCGGTGATTGCATATTCCGGAACGCTCCCCGAAAAACGCCTTGCGCTTATCCGCTCGGCGCTCGCCTCGGTAAAACTAAAAGAGTACACGGCGGCGGCAAAATTCTACACGCAGTTCATGGGCGAATTCCCGTCCGATAAAGAAATTCCCGGAGTGTTATTCCGCACCGCCGAAATAGAAAGAAATTTTCTGCAGGACGGAAAGAAAGCCGCGGCGCTGTACGAGGAATTTCTGCTGAAGTACGAAAAGAACAAGCTCGTGGACGATGCCGAGTTCGGGCTCGGCGAAGCGTACGAGCTGATGCACGACAACGTTGCGGCAATGAAAGCCTACGACGATATTCTGACGCAGTACAAATCGAGTCCGTTCTACGAAAACGCGCGGGAGCGAAAAGAATTTCTGCAGAATTACCACACCCCCGACCGCGAAAAAGGGACCGAACAGCTTGCGCTCCTCATGGGAGACCTGATTCTGGAAAAACCCCGCGCGGAACTGGCAATGCGTCTCGGCGATATCTATGCCAACATCCTTCTCGACTATCAACAGGCGGCGGAACAGTACAGGAAAGTGGAAAGCATCAGCACCGATTCTACGGTACACGAAGCGGCGGCATACAAACGGACACAGGCGCTGATGAAGCTGACGCAGGAAGACACGGCATCGCTGCCGGATACGAAAACCGCTCTTCTCGATTTCATCACTCATTATCCTGCCGGGAAACACGCGCAGGAAGTGGAGTTCGATCTTTTTTCGCTTCAGCTTTCCGGTGCCGGCGCTACCAAACGGATTGACCTCTGCAAACAATTCCTGAACAATTATCCCGAATCTCCTTTCGTTCCCGACGTTCTGCTCGTGTTGGGCAATGCGTACCGCGACAAAGGATTCATGGATGCTTCGATACAGACATACAAGCTGCTCGCAACGAAGTTTCCGCTTCACAGCGATGCGCCGGAAGCGACGGCGATGTTAGGCATTCAGCTTGCCCATTTAGGAAGAAGCGACACCGCCTCGATTGTGATGAACGATTACCTTCAATCGAATCCCGGCGGAGAATTTGCGGCAAACGTGCTCTACGAAAAAGGAATGCTCAATCTGCGTGACGGACGGGCGGCCGATGCGGCGGAAGCATTCGAAGAAGTGCGCTCGAAATTCTTCTATACGGAATTTGCGGATGAATCGCTCGATCCGCTCGCACAAAGTTATCAGAAGTTGGGCAAGTTCGACAACGCCGAAGCGTTATATCTGGAACAGCTGCAGGCGCTTCGCTCTCCCGTGCAGGATCATCCGAAAGCGGAAGCGGCAACCGTGCTGAAGCTTGCCGAGACGTACGATACCGCCGGCGACACATCGAACGCGAAGAAATATTATACCGAATACCTCTCCGGCGAAACGACCCCGGACAATGCCTCAACGTCGTACTACCGCCTCGCGTTGTTCGACGAGCAGAACGGCAATTCCAGTGCCGCGCTCGACGACCTGGAAAATTCCGTTGCCGCTCTCCGCACGGCAACGAACACTGCCGCGCTTTCCTCGCTCTGTTTCTCGAACGGAAAATACGATCGGGCAATCCGGGAATACACCGCGCTCCAAAAGCTTTCCGATGCCGACTCGTCGCAAAAAGAGAGCGCTCAGGTCAACACCATTATCGCTCTCTTCCGGTCCGATAAAAGCAAAGAAGCGGAAGCGAAGATCGTGCAATTCAAGAAAGAGCACGGCAGCGACGCCTATGCCGAAGCCGAATTTACTCTGGAGAAAGCACAGACACTGTTCCGCGGAGAGAAATATACGGCGGCGATGGATCTTCTCCAATCGTTTGCATCGGCGAACGATACCAGCTCGCTTCTCGGCGATGCAAGTTTCTGGATCGGAAAAATTTTCGAGGTCACCAACCAATCCGACAGCGCGATGGCGCGCTACATGTACACGCTCAAGACATTTCCGCAGTCATCCGTATTGCCGAAAGTGTATCTTGCGCTCGGCAACATCTATTACTTCAAAGAAAAATATGACGAGGCGATCAAATATTACCGTTTAATTGTGGACAAACCTTCGCTCGCCCCCGACCTTCTGCCGTTTGCGATGAACAATCTCATCGAAGCGTACAAGCAGGTCGGCTTATACGACGGCGCAATGGATCTCATCCGCGATTTCATCAGCCGCTATCCGAACGACCAGTCCGTGCTGGACAAAAAGATAGACCTTGGAATTCTCTACCAAAAATTAGGATATTATGATCAGGCAATTCTTCAATTGCAAAGCGTGCTTGACCTTGCCAACAAAGATGTGGAAGCGGAAGTGCGCTACTACATCGGCGAATCGGAATATGACAAGGGCGATTACCAGCAGGCGATCCTCGAATTTCTGAAAGTGCCGTACCTCATCACACAGAAAACAAAACTCGACTGGACACCGAATGCCTATTACATGTGCGGGCAATCGTACGAGAAAATGGGCAAGCTCGACCAGGCGGTTACGATGTACCAGCAGATCGTTGACAAACCGGGCATTGATGCGGTGTTCAAATCCGCCGCGCAAAAGGAAATTACGCGGGTGAAAGGATTGATGAACAACAAAAGTATGAATTGATGAACTTCGTGAGTTAGTTATCTGGCAACTTAATTGCAAGTACCCTATATTTTAAGAAAAAAATACCGCCATGAATAAAACCGAAGTCAAAAATCAAATCGTAGATTCGCTAAAGAAAGAAAAAGAAATTAAGAAAATTATAATATTTGGCTCGTTTAATAAGAGCGACTTTCCGAATGATATTGATATTGCCGTGGTGCAAAACAGCAAAGAAAATTATCTGGCGCTTGCATTAAAGTATAGAAAGCTCATAAGAAATATTTCCAAAGAGATGGCTGTTGACATCTTCCCTGTTTTAGAGAACAGTACAAATAGTTTCTTCACAGATGAAGTCGCATCTGGAGAAGTAATCTATGCAAGGGGAAACTAAAAACCGGCTTACATACTCGGAAGAAAATCTTGAAGCATCGAAGATCCTTATCGGAAGCTCTCTTTACAATCCTTGCCTTCATAACGTTCAACAATCCATCGAGAAAACATTAAAATCTTTGTTCATCGAAAAATCAATTCCATTCAAGAAATCTCATAATATTTTGGAGTTGAAAACTATTTTACAAAAGAACAGCATTTCGATTGAATTAACCGATGAGGAATGCGAATTTTTGGATAGTATTTATTTGCCCACGAAATATCCTCTGGGAAGCGCTCTCCCCGATTTTTACCCAGATAAAGAAATTTGCAAAAATTCGATCGCTTTAGCTGAAAGAGTGCTCCGAGAGATAAAAGGTTTAATCAAATAAAGTTTCGGCAGGCGCTATGTTTGAACAAGAGACCGAACAACTGAAAGAACGGATCCGCCGTTCAACGATACAGGGCGGCGAGACAATCCCGCTCCGCTCGCTCACGGAATCAGGTATTCCCGAGAACGTGAAGGCATTCTTCCGTGCTGAGGTCCTTTCTATCCTCGCGGAAGAGCGGAAGGGAGAAACGCGAAGCAGCAATTTCGACTATACCAACAAGGACGTTGCCGCCCTGCAGGAGCAGATCGACCAGCTGCTCATTGACAGCTATGCCCTTTCGAAAAAAGAATTTGACGAGACGCTCGACAAAGGCATTCATTTCCTCTTTAACTATCTCTGCAGGCCGCAATGGACGCTCGGGAGCTTTTTGTTCGACGAAGCGAACGCCGCTCCCGTGCGAACTGTCCTTTTAAAGCTCCGCTGTTGCACCGACTACAACTATTTCCCGACCGTATTGGAGCGGTTTATTCGTCGCCGCGGCATTCTGGAAATGACTTCGGACGCAGGAAGAAATATTGTGCGAAAAATAGATTCGGAAGTGACAAAAAACCTTTCGAGCAGCCAGCTTGCACAGCTTGCGAAGCCGGTGTTCGAATTTGTCGCGTATGCCCGTTCATTTCCCGACAATATTCTCAAGGCAACCGTCCCTACGCGTGCGCTGATGTATTTCTTCGACGATAAACAAATGATGGATATTCACGAAGCGCTTCTGCGTGAACGGGAGAAGGAAGGCTTGAAGGAAATAACTCTTCCAAACCTTGTGCGCATTATCGAACATACCTCCGGACGAAGCGAACCGGCGCCGCAAGAATTGCCGAACGACAACCAATTCACGGCAGTGACCGAGGGGCGGGAAGGACCTTCGAAAAGCGGCATCGGATTTTCTCTCCCCCGTTCAGAACGTCCGGCCGAAAAAACCGCGGGGACCGCCAATCCATTTCATCTCCCGCCGACGCCTCTGCCGCCGCTCTTCTCGCTCGATGAAGAACGTTCCATTATCAAAAAAGTATTTCAGCAGGATGAAGATGCCTTTCACCGGAAGGTCGAAGAGATTCTTGCTACTGTTTCATGGGACGAAGCGTCGTTGATCATTGACCATCATTTTACAATGAGCGACGTTGATCCGTTCACGAAAGAAGCAATTCTTTTCACCAACAGCCTCCAGCAAAGATTCCGGGTAGAAAACAGGCCGTAATGTTCATTGATTCGGCAAAAATTTATGTCCGCTCCGGCAGCGGAGGGAACGGCATTATTCACTGGCGGCGGGAAAAATATGTTCCCAAAGGGGGACCGGACGGAGGCAACGGCGGACGCGGCGGCGATGTTATTGTTCGCGCGGACAAACAATTGCACACGCTCATGGATTTTCGCTACAAGCGCCGGTACATTGCGAAGAACGGAAATCCGGGCGAGGGCTCGAACCGCGAAGGAAAATCTGCGGAGCCTGTTATCATCAAAGTGCCGTGCGGAACGATTCTCCGCAATGCCGACACCGGCGAAACGATTGCCGACCTTGTCGAGCATGCTTCTGAAATCATCATTGCAAAAGGCGGGCGCGGCGGCAAGGGCAATGCGATGTTCGCTACTTCGACAAATCAGGCGCCGCGCATTTGCACGCCGGGTGAAGCCGGGCAAGAATTGAATCTTGAACTCGTACTCAAGCTTCTCGCCGATGCCGGATTGGTCGGATTTCCGAATGCGGGAAAGTCAACGCTTATCTCAAAAATTTCTGCCGCAAAGCCGAAGATCGCCGATTATCCTTTCACGACACTTCATCCGAATTTAGGCATGGTCTATTTTGAGGAAGAAAAGAGTTTTGTCGTCGCCGATATTCCCGGCTTGATCGAAGGGGCACACGAAGGAAAAGGATTGGGCACGCAGTTTCTCCGGCACATCGAGCGGACAAAGATTCTTGTCTATCTCATCGAATGCACAAGCGACGACCCGAAAAAAGACTTCGCTGTTCTGCGGAACGAACTGAAAGCATTCGACGCTTCCCTTCCGAAAAAGCCGACGCTTGTCGCGCTGACCAAACTCGACATTGCCGATGCCGAGCGGCGAAGCGAGATAAAGAAGATAAAATTCGGCAAAGGAATTCCCGTTCATTATATTTCAGCCGTGACAGGGGAAGGATTAAAAGAGCTCATCGCCGCGATGTGGAAAAAAGTTCGTGAATAAACGTTTCATTGAATTTCACCGCTGTACTTCGTAGATTCTTCTTCATGAAAAAGAGAGACTCAGACTTCACAACTCCCGAACGGTTGGAAAACGACGTTGAATTCGATCAGGCGCTTCGGCCAACAGCGTTTCAGGAATTTTTTGGCCAGCAAAAGATCGTTGACAATCTGAAAATATTCATCTCCGCCGCACGCAAGCGGGGCGAGCCGCTTGACCATGTGCTTCTTACCGGGCCGCCCGGACTCGGCAAAACGACGCTTGCATACATTATTGCCAACGAAATGGGTTCGAACATCAAGATCACGTCTGGACCGGTGCTCGACAAACCTGCTGATCTCGCGGGGCTGCTGACAAATCTTTCCGAAGGCGATGTTCTGTTCATTGATGAAATTCACCGCTTGAATCCTGTTGTAGAAGAATATTTATATTCAGCGATGGAAGAATTCCGTTTGGACATCATTATCGATTCGGGACCGAGTGCGCGAAGCATTCAACTTTCACTTCCGAAGTTCACGCTCGTCGGCGCAACAACACGCGCCGGGTTGCTGACCGCGCCGCTGCGTGCACGGTTCGGCGTTACCAATCGCCTTGATTATTATGTGGCCGGTGTTCTCTTCACGATCATCAAGCGTTCTGCAAACATTCTCGGCGTCAAGATTGACGACTTTGGCAGCCGGGAAATTGCGAAACGCTCGCGCGGAACGCCGCGCATTGCAAATCGTTTGCTCAAGCGCTGCCGCGATTTTGCCGAAGCCGACGAATCGTTGAAGCAGCACAAAGGCGTCATCACAAAAGAAGTCGCCGAGCATTCGCTGAAGATGCTGGAAGTTGACGATCACGGTTTGGATGAAATGGATAAGCGCATTCTCCGCACAATCATTGAAAAATATTCCGGTGGCCCCGTCGGCGTCGGCACGCTCGCGGTTGCGGTGGGCGAAGAGCCGGGAACGATCGAAGAAGTGTACGAGCCGTATTTGATTCAGGAAGGATTCATCAAGCGCACGCCGCGCGGACGAGAAGCAACGGAAATTGCATACAAACATTTCGGAATGAAAGAAAAAGAAATGACCCAACGCTCACTTTTTTAATAAAAAAAACTCAAATTACTGTAGTTATCAAATATAATCGAAGAAAGGATGGCTACGATGAAGCGCATTCTTTATCTTCTTCTTATTCTAACTTATGACTTGTGTTTTTCTCAAAACGAATGGACATGGAAGAATCCCTATCCTGTCGGAGCAAAACTCAATGGCATTTTTTTTATCAATAACTCAATAATCTTTGCCGTAGGCGATGCTGGTAACGTTTTAGAATCAACTAACAGCGGCACAACGTGGGAGAACAAAGTGCTTTTGCCCCATAGTTCTTTGCAAAAAATATCCTTCGCCAATAACCAGTATGGAATAATAATCGGCGGAGACGAAAGTGCTGAAAACGGCGGGCTGTTTGTAACAACAGATGGCGGAGTTCATTGGAGTGATCAATATCCTCTTGAGCTTCAAGACAATCACCGGTACGCTTTTTTTGATATTCAGCTGGCCAATGATTCAATCGGATGGATCGGAGGGTTTACAGGGGTTCTTAAAACCACAGACAGAGGGACTACGTGGCAAAAAACAATTGGAGCTAGTGGTTGGACAACGTCATTATGTTTTATTAACGATTCGGCAGGTTGGAGTACAAATTCTGTGGGAGGAATATTAAAATCCACTGATAAAGGTGGTCATTGGACAACCATTGCTTCGCTTGGTTGGTATTGGACAAAACGAATCCGCTTTGTAACACCAGCAATAGGTTGGATTGTAGGACGTAAACTTTATGACAACATCGGGTTTATTGCAAAAACTACAGATGGAGGAGCAACGTGGAAATTTCAAGATAGTTCGGGGGTTGGATATAATGATTTGTGCATTATAGATTCACTCAATGTCGTTGCCGTCGGAGATAATGGTTTGATTCAGTACACAACGGACGGCGGAAATATGTGGTTATACTCAGGAACAAACAATCACGATGACTACAACAATGTGGCGTTAAAAAATAACAAACTCTGGGTGATCGGCGGTAGTTACAATTATCCCGCCATTCTAACCAACAATGTTGATTCCCTTTCGTGGCTATGGAATGTACAAAAAACCTACTTTACCCTGTCTTCATTGAATGCGATAAGCTTTGCAGACGATTCCTTGGGGTGGCTCAGTGGCGATGATGGAGCGTTGTTTAGAACAACAAATGGCGGTTTATCGTGGAACCCATTAAACTTATTTTCTATCAACTTTATTTCCTCCTGCACCCCTTCCTCTAATTCATTATTCCTAGGTGGAGACAACGGTGAATTGGTTGTAACAAAAGATGCCGGAGCTACCTGGAGAGTGTTGACATTTGCAAAGTATGAGGGTGTGACACAAATCCAATTCCCAACGAATCAAAAAGGCTGGCTTGTACTTTCATCTGGTTCTTACGGCGGAGCAGTGTACTTTACAACGGATGGAGGTTCGACGTGGTCGCAAACAGTACGAGATTCATTCTCAAATCCTTTGGTTGTTCAGAAGATACAATTTTACGATTCTCTGCACGGTTGGTACGGCGAGCCTGCACCTGTTCTATTGGGAAAGAGCCCCTCACTGCAACCGCATTTAAATAGCATTGGAAGGTTTTTCAGAACTACAGATGGTGGTACAACTTGGATTGAATCCAACACCCCTGGTATTATTAATCAATTCTCTTTCATTTCTCAAAATGAAGGGTGGTTGTCTGTCACAACATTTAACGATACGCTGTACAAAACAACTGATGGTGGAATTATATGGGAACCTCTCTCAGTTATTCCTAATCTCCACGCAGCGGATGAATTAACATTTGTCACGGAAAATGAGGGATGGCTAAGGATAGGCGGCGAAGTTTTCCATACACAAGATGGCGGTACATCTTTTGTAAAAAGTGTGAACGGGAATATCTATGGTAATTATCCCCGATTATACTTTGCATCTAAGGACAACGGCTGGTTTGTAGGAAGTTACGGAATGTTGATGCACTATTCTAAGACGTCAACTATCGTTATCAGGAGAAAGCTAGACATCACACCATCTACATTTGTATTATATCAAAATTATCCTAATCCCTTTAACCCATCCACAACAATTGAGTTTGAAGTTCCGACAAGAGCATTAGTAAGGTTGTCAATCTATAACATTTTGGGGCAAAAAGTAGATGAGCTTATGAACGAAGTAAAAGACGCGGGAGTTTACCGGATTATTTGGAATGCACAGAACTTGGCTTCTGGTACATATTTTTACAGGTTACAGTCGAATATTGCTGTGGCTACAAAAAAACTTTTATTGCTGAAATAAAAATTGGTGCCTAATTATGGACAAAGACCTTCAATCAATTCAGGAAGTGCGCGAGCTTCTTGCAAAAGCAAAGGACGCGCAGATCGCATTCCGAAATTATTCACAGGCGCAGGTTGATGCCATCGTAAAAGCGATGGCTGATGCGGGCTTTGCTGAAGCCGAACGTCTTGGGCGTTTGGCACACGAGGAAACGGGCTTCGGAAAACCTGAAGACAAGAAAAAGAAAAATGAGTTTGCAACGCGCCGCACGTGGGAATCAATCAAAGATTTGAAAACCGTCGGCATCATTGCCGAAGACAAGGAAAAGAGAATTGTGGAGATCGGCGAGCCGATGGGCGTTGTTGCGGCGCTGATTCCTTCGACAAATCCGACTTCGACGGCAATGTTCAAAGCGATCATCTCTGTAAAGGGACGAAACGGCATTGTCGTCAGTCCGCATCCGAAAGCCGCGCGGTGCACGCTCGAAGCGATTCATGTTGTCGCGCAGGCGGCGGAACGCGCCGGTGCGCCGCAAGGACTCATCGCCTGCATGGCAACGCCGTCGCTCGAAGGAACGAATGAATTGATGCGGCATAAGCTTACCGCGATCATTCTTGCCACCGGCAGCAATCCGATGGTGCGCGCGGCGTACGGCGCGGGCAAGCCGGCATACGGCGTCGGCTCGGGAAATGTGCCGGCATTCATCGAGCGCACCGCTGATATTCACAAAGCTGTCGCAGATATCGTTTCAGGGAAACAATTCGATTACGGAGTTTTGTGTTCAACAGAATCGGGCGCTATCGTAGATTCGCCGGTAAAAGAAAAAGTGATCGAAGAATTCAAAAAACAAAAAGCGTACTTCGTTGCAACAGAAGAAAAAGAAAAACTGAGCCGCACGATGTTCGATGCGCATGGTGCAATCAATCCGGATGTCGTGGGAAAATCGCCGGTATTCATTGCGCAAAAAGCAGGCTTCGCTGTTCCGGCAGATACAAGCGTGCTTATCGCAGAACTCTCTGCTGTTGGAAAAGAGCATGCGCTTTCACGTGAAAAATTATCGCCGGTCCTTTCATTTTTTACCGTTGAAGGCTGGCGTGAAGGATGCGAGCGGTGCATTCAGATGCTCGAATTCGGCGGGCTCGGGCACACGATGGTGATTCATTCAATGGACAGCGACATCATCATGAAGTTCGCTCTCGAAAAACCTGCATGCCGCATTCTTGCCAACACACAGTCCGCACTCGGCGCGGTCGGCTACACGAATGAATTACTTCCTTCAATGACACTGGGACCCGGAACATTCGGACGTTCGATCATTTCGGATAACGTTTCGGCAAAACATCTCATCAATATCAAACGGCTTGCGTTCGAGACGAGACCGATCAATCCGCCGACAGAAGTGCAAAGTTCAAAGCTGAACGTTCAAGGTGAAAGCCAATCACGCAACTCATCCCCAATCTCAAAACACGGAACTCAAATCTCTGCCCTGCCTCACAAAGAAAGCTGGATAGAAGAAATTGAAGAGCGTATCCGGTTGAAAGCGGGAAATCAGCCCGTGGGGGGAAAAGCTGAACAGCACACCGAGGCTTCAAAAAGTGCTGCGCCGTTATCTGAAAAAAAAGAAGAAATGGTGTACGGCGCCGGAATGACGATCGAAGATGTAAAGAAAGTGATAAGTGAATTCAAGAAATAGAAAGTGAAATTTCATATCACAATCACTCAGAAAAAATTTTCATTTTTAACTTTTAATTTTTCATTTTTCTTGAACAAACTCCCCCGCTCTTTCTACACACGTCCCGCTCTCACCGTTGCCAGGGAACTTTTAGGGAAAATTCTTGTCCGAAAGATCGGCAGCGTCATGCTCACCGGAAAAATCGTTGAGGCCGAAGCCTATCTCGGTGAAAGCGACCCTGCGAGCCACGCTTTCCGCGGCAAGACGGAGCGCAACAGCGTCATGTTTCGTGACGGCGGCTATCTCTACGTGTATTTCACGTACGGAATGCATTTCTGTTCAAACGTTGTGACAGGAAAAGAAGGAATTGCCCGCGCCGTTCTTCTTCGCGCTGTCGAGCCGGTGGAAGGAATTGAAGCGATGAAAAAAAACCG
>JAGWND010000299.1 GCA_028873075.1 Bacteroidota bacterium | reverse complement strand
ATGCTTCCTTCTGATGATGAGCAATTAGAATACATCGGCAAGGTTATCGGCTTCGCATCTCAACAAGAATTTCTGAAAACAACCGGCAATGCGATGAAAGAGAACCGGCAAATCTTTGAACATGTCCTTTCATCACTGGAATGAAAAAGGATGACTAGATTGTTGGATCGCTCCTCGCCATCTTCCCCTCTACGGGGGATTTCGATTCATCCATCAATCCATTTATTTAATTTTTTCTTCGTGGCTTAGTGGCAAAAAATCCAAAAAAATGAAAATTTTTATTAAAACCAACGCACACCATCTCGCGGCTTTCCTTCTCTGGCTTGTGGCGTTCATCGTCTATCTTCAAACACTTGCGCCGTCCGTCGGATTTATTGACAGCGGCGAGCTGGCTGCCGTTCCGTGCGTGCTCGGCATTGCGCATCCAACCGGCTATCCGCTCTGGACTTTGCTCGGACATATTTTTTCCCAGCTTCCGATCGCGAAGGAAGAAGTTGTCCGGCTGAATATCGAATCGGCATTGCTGACATCTCTTGCTGCCGCGGCATTTTATTATGTGATGCTTTTTCTTTCAGGATTAAAAAGGGAAAATGAAAGAAGGAAAACGGGAAACGGGAAATGGAAAACGGAAGAAATTATTCCGGCGTTATTCGGCGCAAGTGCGCTTGCATTTTCTCATACATTCTGGGATCAGTCCGCACACATTGAAGTGTACGCGCTTCATCTTTTTCTCGTCGGCGTTGTGACGCTGTTTTTCCTGCGGGCGATCTATAATGAGAATTCAATACAGTATCGGCAATGGTTTTTTTTCTCGTACGTGCTGGGATTAAGCTTCGCAAATCACCTGACAACGATTCTTCTTGCGCCGGCGTTTTTGTTTCTGTACTTTAAGCGGTTCGGCTTCAGCAAAGAAGCATTCCGCTTTATCACAATTCTTGCTATCCCGTTTTTGCTCGGCTTGTCGGCGTATCTTTACTTTCCGATTCGCGCGGCTCAACATCCGGTGCTGAACTGGGGAAATCCGACGACGCTTGAAAAAATCTTCTGGCACATCAGCGGCAAGCAATACCGTGTCTGGATGTTTTCGTCAACCGATGTGATGGTGAAGCAGTTCAATTATTTCCTGAACGAAATGCCGAAAGAATTTTTCTACTTCCCTCTTCTGCTTTCTTTGTTAGGCATGTGGCGATTGCTGTGGCATAACCGGACGATGTTTCTTTTCATCTTCCTTTTGCTTACGGGATGTTTGCTCTACACAATCAACTACGATATTTTTGAAATTGACCCGTATTTTCTTCTCGCGTATATCGCGCTTGCATTGTTTGCTGTATACGGAGCGGTTGAAATGTTAGAATGGTTCAAGAGGCCTTCGGGTAAAGCAGTAATTTCTCTTCTATTCTTAATTGTTGTGATTGCGGAAGTGGACGCAAATTTCAAAGATACCGACGAAAGCCATAATTATCTTGTGGAAGATTACACGAAAAACATTCTCACAAATCTTCAGCCGAATGCAATCATTCTTTCCTATCAGTGGGATTATTTTGTCGCTGGTTCATTTTACTTTCAATTTGTGAAACACGTGCGGCCCGATGTGACTGTGATTGACAAGGAGCTTCTGCGCCGTTCATGGTATTACGAGCAGATGAAACACAATGCCCCGCAGGTGTACGAACGCTCGCGCAGTGAGATTTACGCATTTCTCGAAGAACTCTATAAATTCGAGCACAATCTTCCGTACGATCCAGCGGTGATTGAAGCGCGATACAACAGAATGATTGACAGCTTCATTGACCATAATTTTGCCGACCATCCGGTCTATGTGACATTGGAAATCGAGCCGCATCTTGCGTCGCATTACCTGCGCGTTCCCGAAGGACTTGCGTACCGCTTATATCGGGATACACTTTATCATCCGTTCGCGTTTCCGTCGCTGACGTACAGACCTTACCCGAAAACAGACCGCTACACGACACAGCTTCACAAAATGTATGCGGAAATGCTAGTTCAGCGCGGCATGTACGAACGGCGCTACGGACATGATGAACTTGCAGAGAGATATTTCGAGAAGGCGAAGGAAATTAGCCCGGAGTTTGTGATGATGAGGTAGTGTGAGCGGAGCGGGAGATGTCGAATTATCTTAAAATTAGAAATGCCGCCTTCAAAAAAAGGAGCTTAAAAATGAAACAGGTTAAAATAACTTTTATGGTATTTACCTGCTTACAACAATTTTCACCGTACGAGATTTATTTGGGCAAGAATTTAGCCTTGAGAGAATTGTTCCCGCTAATGGATCGGGTCCTGTGCATGTTTTATACAAGATAGACTTAGAAAGTGGACTGCGAAATTTATTTTATACAATACAAGATTCTTATAGTATTTCCCATCAAATCAAGATATCGCCCCACTTTAAATATGTTGGTTTAATTGCCGGTAAAAAGTTTGAAAAAGATAGTAAAGGAATTGATTTTAGCCCCACATTATTTGTTGTGCTTGATAACAAAGGCAAAGAACTTTACAAATTAGAGAATGTGCAAGCATTCGATTTTTCACCATCTGATAGCGAGATTGTTATAATTGATGGTCTAGACTATGAAGGTTTCGGATTTAAAGCAAAGAATATGAAAATTATAAATATTGAGAGCGGTGTTGCGGAAAAAATTGCAGACGTAGCAGAAGAGAATGAACAAGACGTGCGATGGAATGCTTACGATTCACTCATTTACGCCACTAACAATATTGATGTGAAC
>JAGWND010000058.1 GCA_028873075.1 Bacteroidota bacterium | reverse complement strand
AAAATCCCTTTGTGATTGGAAATGCTTTTCGGATTGAAAATCCCGCTGCAACCGGTACAAAGCGCATCGAATCCCAGTTTCGCATCGCACGCCTGAAATATTCCGGCGGCGGAGACTGGTACAACGATCCGACGGAAGAGCCGAACGTGCTGAAGTTCGCGCACGATCACGCCGGCATTGATATTGACCCGAAATACGAGTTCACGGAAATCTCGAACGACAATTTCTTTTCGTATCCGTTTATCTTCATCACCGGTCACGGCAACATTTCTTTCTCCGATTATGAAGTGCAGCGGCTCCGCTCGTATCTCGAACACGGCGGCTTTCTCTACGCCGATGACGATTACGGGATGGATAAAGCATTCCGCCGCGAAATGAAAAAAGTCTTTCCCGATCAGGAATTGGTCGAGCTTCCGTTCTCGTACGGACTCTATCACTGCCTCTACGATTTTCCGAACGGCGTTCCCAAGACGCACAGTTGGGATGAAAATCCGCCGAAGCCGCCGCAGGGACTCGGCATTTTTTATAAAGGGCGGCTTGTCGTTTTTTATACCGCCGAATCGAATGTGAGCGACGGCTGGGACGATCCGGAAGTACATCACGATCCGGAAGCGAAACGGCAGGAAGCGCTGCGCTTCGGCACGAATATTCTTGTGTGGGCGCTGGCGCAGTGACTCCCTCTTAGTCTCCCCCTTGCAGGGGGAGAATCTGAGTTCCCTCCCCTTCAGGGAGGGTTAGGGTGGGGTCGGATGGATGAAGAAAACAATTTTTTGAAGAGTTTTTTGTGACGCAGCAATTTACAAATACCGCTTCTTCTACGCCGATTTATCATGAGATGAAGAGACGTCTTGCGCAGGTGCGCGCGTTGTATTACGGGGAGAGGATTCTCTTCGGAACGATCATCGTCGTAGGCGCAACACTCGGCTTTCTCGCGCTCGTTTCCTTTGCGGAGATAGTTGTTCACTTCGGAACCGCCCCTCGCACATTTTTTTTCTTTGTCGAAATCGCCGGATGTGCTTTGCTCGCCGGATGGTTTCTCATTGTTCCGTTTCTCCAAAAATTCGGTATCATTACAAACATTTCTGAAAAAACGGTTGCCGAGAAAGTCGGCGGTGCATTTCCCGAAATCAAAGACCGGCTGCGGAACATACTCGAAATTTTCGAAGAGCATCAACACATGCCGCGCTACTCGTTGGAATTGATTGACGCTTCGTTTTCAGATCTGCGCGCGGCATCTTCTCAGCTTGATTTTCGCCGGACGATTTCCTTCGAAAAGGTAAAGCGCTTCGCACGCTATTTTTTGATTGAAGCGGCCGCTGCGGTTATTCTTTTCTCTGTTCCCCAGCTCGGATTTTCTTCTGCGGCGTTTCGCATCGCGCATTTTACCGAAGATTTCCGTCCGCCTGCGCCGTTCGCATTTCTCGTTCAGCCGGGAAACACGGAAGTTGTCAAGGGCGCCTCCGTTCCGATTCGCATTTCACTTCAACCGCTTCACGCAGAGTTTTCAGAAGTCATGACAAGAAAACTTCCGAAGGAAATTCATTTGAAGACGCGCGAAGAAGGTGTTACGGCGTTTGACGATGTAACATTGCGGCCCGATTCTTCCGGAGAATTTTCGTACACGCTTCCTTCGGTCAAACAATCTGTCGCTTATTTTGCTTCTGCGCAAAATGTTGAAAGCGACCATTATCTCATTTCCGTTACCGATCGTCCGATTGTCCGCTCGCTTCGCATTCACATTACGCCGCCGGCGTATTCCCGTCTTCCCGCACAATTTCTCGACGAAAATGTCGGCGATGTGTCTGCGCTTGCGGGAACCGTGCTGCGATGGGAAATCTCTGTGAACAAACCGCTCCAGAAAGCGGAAATAGCTTTCAACAACGGAAAAACAATCAAGCTTGCAGAACAAAGCGGGATGTTTTCTGCTTCAATGAGACTTGTTACGCCCGCCGTTTATCACATTGCGCTGAAAGACCGTGACGGAATTTCCAACAACGACCCGATTGATTACAAGCTGGATGTTGTGCCCGACCAGCCGCCGACGGTTGCCGTCACCGACCCCGGAAGAAATCTCGACGTGACCGACGCAGCGCAGCTTCCGATGCAATTCTCGCTGCATGACGATTTCGGTTTCTCGTCGCTGCGCATTGCGTATCGCTTGGTGCAATCGAAGTATGAAAAGCCGCAGGGAGAATTCAGCTACTCTTCTGTTCCTTTGCCGCAGGACAATGCTGCTTCCGGCGCAGCACTTGATGAAGATGTGAATTTTAGTTGGAATCTTTCTCCGCTCGGTTTGGTGCCGGAAGATGTGATTGAGTATCACGCTGAGGTATTCGACAACGATGCGGTTTCGGGACCGAAGATGGGGAAGAGCGAAACGTATTTGCTCCGGCTTCCTTCGTTGCAAGAAGTTTTTACCGACGCGGACAAAGGGCAAAATCAATCTATCGAGCACATGAATGAATCGCTGAAGCAGGCGGAAGAGCTGAAGAAGAATCTCGACGAGCTTTCGCGCGAGATGAAGGCGAATCAGAATGTAGATTGGCAGAAGCAGAAAACTGCGCAGGAGCTGGCGAAAAAATATCAGGAATTACAGAAAAAAGTTAACGACGTCAATCAGCGCCTGCAATCATCGGTTGACCAGCTTCAGAAGAACAATGTGCTTTCGCCGGAAACGCTCGAAAAATACCTGGAGCTTCAGAAAATGTTCCAGCAGATCAATTCGCCGGAATTCCAGCAAGCGTTGAAGCGCATGCAGGACGCGATGCGGGGCGTTTCGCCGGAGCAGTTGATGCAGGCGATGAAGCAGGTGCAATTCTCGGAGGAAATGTTCCGCCAAAGCATCGAGCGAACGTTGAATTTGCTGAAGCGCATTCAAATCGAACAAAAAGTTGATGAGATGGTGAAGCGCGCTGATCAGCTTCAGCAGGAACAGGAACAATTGCAGAAGGAAACTTCGCAGCTTTCACCCAATGATCGGCAGAAGGCGAACGAGCTTGCGCAGAAGCAGAAGGACATCAACAAACAGCTTCAGGAATTACAAAAGCAGCTTGCTGAGCTGAGAAAAAAGATGGAAGAGTTTCCGCAGGAAATGCCGCTGCAGGAATTGGAGAAATCCGAACAAGCGGCGAACGATTCTTCGCTTGAACATTCAATACAGGAAAGTGCGCAGCAGCTTCGCTCGATGAGTATGCAGCAAGCGATGCAAGCACAGAGACAGGCAAGCAGAGGCATTCAGCAGGTGCGAAAAAATCTTTCTGAGATGCAGCAGCAGCTTCTCAACAATCAGATGATGGAAACGACGAATGCACTGCGTAAAGCGACACAGGATTTGCTTCAGCTTTCCCAGCGGGAAGAAAAGTTGAAGAACCAAGCGCAGTCGCTCGATCCGAATTCTCGTCAGTTCCGAGAGAATGCGCAGGAGCAGATGAACATTCAAAGCGATCTGAACTCCGTGACAAACGCATTGATGGAGCTTTCACAGAAATCGTTTGCCGTAACGCCGGATATGGGCAAAGCGATCGGTCAGGCGATGGGACAAATGAATCAAGCGTTGGATGCATTGGTGCAGCGCAACGGAGCGTATGCAGCGCAGAGCCAAGAAAGCGCAATGACATCTCTGAACAAAGCCGCGTCACTCACCGAACAATCGCTGGAAGCGATGCAGCAAGGCGGATCGAGCGGCAGCGCCGGCTCGCTGCTGCAGCAGCTTGCGCGCCTTGCCGGCGAACAGCAAGGCATCAACATGCAAACCGAACAGATGGGTCAAGGGCAGGGACACGGGTTGACGCAGCAGCAAATGGAACAGATCGGACGGCTTGCCGCGCAGCAGGAAGCGGTGAGAAAATCGTTGGAGCAGTTGAACAAGGAAACGGAAGAGAGCGCGCAGCACCAGCGCATTTTAGGCGACTTGGATAAAATTGCGAACGACATGAAAGAAGTTGTGCAGGATATGAAACAGAACAACATCAACCCCAACACTGTTCAGCGGCAGCAGCGTATACTTTCGCGCCTGCTCGATGCGCAAAGCTCGATGCGCGAGCGCGATTACGAGCAGCGCCGCCGGTCAACAGCAGGCGTTACGCCGACGCGCCCGAGTCCTCCCGGGTTGCGCGATGAGAATAATGCCGATCAATTACGGAACGACCTTCTGAAAGCGGCTGAGGAAGGCTATGCAAAAGATTATCAGGAGTTGATCCGGAAATATTACGAGGCGCTGAGTAAAGCTGGTCCACAGAATAAAGCAGTGGATAAACAGCAGTAACTTTTTTCTCAACATCGGGATTGTTTACTACATTTAAGCAATACTGTTCATTGAGAGTGAAATAATCTTTCTTTAATGACAGAAAAGCCAGCCTCGCATGAGCGCTTTCGGCACCATGGCGTAAAGCGCCAGTTGGCATAAAAGTTGCCACTTCTCAAACGGCACGAGGGAATGTATATTCCCGTGCCGCTCACATCGTCTTCAGTATTGACTATCTCACATTCTCCGAAAAATAACAGTTCTTTTTGTCGAACATTCTACCGCTCTGGTTTTTGAAGGAGAGTTACCATGAAAAAGAAAAACAACGTACATCAAACTATGCCGCAGAAACCCGCCTTATTTATGGCCAGCCGTTCACGCCGGTGTGGGATTACAGCCATCATGTTGTGCCGCCGCTGTCAAGCTCCGCAACATTTCGCCTCGACAGCACGAAGCGGGGCGCGAAAGGATTTGTCGAGTTCGCCCACACCGCGGAAGATTTTCAGGTGCACAGCAAGGCGCCGATCTATATTTACGACAGATTGGGCGAGCCGAATAAAGAAATTTTAGAAGAGAATCTTGCCATTGCCGAGCAAGGCGAGTGCGCCGCGACGTTTGCCACAGGAATGGCGGCGATCTCCGCGCTGTGCGGCGTTCTGCTCGGAAGCGGAAGCGAAATCGTTGCGCATCATGTGCTGTACGGATGCACCTATTCGCTTTTCACCAATTGGCTCCCGCGCTACAAAATCAAAGTAACATGGGTTGACTTCAACGACACTGAAGCGCTCGAGCGCGCAATTTCTCCGCACACGAAGCTTCTCTATTTTGAAACGCCGGTGAATCCGACAATGGAGATCATTGACATTCAAAAAATTGTTGCCATTGTGCAGAAGCATAACTCGCTGAGAAGTAAAGCGCACCGGATGTACACCGCAGTGGACAATACGTTCGCGACGCCCTTCTGCCAGCGTCCGTTGGAATTCGGCGTTGATTTCGTTGTGGAATCGCTGACGAAAGGCATTTGCGGCTTCGGCACCGATATGGGAGGCGTCATCGTCGGTCCGCGCTGGAGCTACGATCAAATCGTGCTGTACCGAAAAGATTTCGGAGGCGTGCTTGCAGCGAAAAGCGCGTGGCCCATTCTTGTGTACGGCTTGCCGTCGCTTGCCGTGCGGTTCCGCCAGCAGATTGAAACGACGAAAAAAGTTGCCGGGTTTTTGGAAAAAGACAAACGCATTCAGTTTGTGCGTTATCCGGGGTTAGATTCATTCGATCAGCGCGCGTTGGCAAAAAAACAGATGCAAAATTATGACGGGGAATTTTCTCCGGGCACTATGGTGTACTTTGTTCCGAAGGGAATAACTCATGAAGAGCGCCGGCGGAAAGCGGAGAGAATGGTAAATTTCATTGCGGCGAAGTCGTACACGATAACGCTTGCCGTGAGCCTGGGAAATATCCGGACGCTCATCGAGCATCCGGCGTCAATGACGCATTCGAGCATCACGTCCGAAGAGCAGTTGCGCCGCGGCATTGATCCCGGCGGCATTCGTCTTTCCATCGGGATAGAAAAGCCGGAAGATATTATTCGCGATTTGAAGGAAGCGCTGGAGAAAATTTTGTAGAACCGATGTTGCACAAAGAACATTTGCATACGTCTAAAATCAGAGCATGGTCATTCCCGCGAATGCGGGAATCCAATTGGTTGTTGAACTAAAACTTTCATTTTCTTTTCTTGTAGATTAGTAGTATGAACGTCAGCTTAGATATCAAAATCGGTCAGATGATCATGTCGGGCTTCCGCGGGCTTCGTCCTGAAGATGATCCGGCGACGCTGGAGGAAATTCGGAACGGAAATCTCGGCAGCATTGTGCTTTTTGAGCGCGATATGATCAATAATACCGACACATTGAATGTTGAAAGTCCCTCTCAAGTAAAGGAATTGACACGGCGCTTACAGCAGAATGCGAAAATTCCGTTGCTTATTTCAATTGATCAAGAAGGCGGAAAGATCAATCGGCTGAAAGAAGAGCGGGGTTTTCCCCCCTCAGTTTCGGCTAAATTGCTCGGGGAGAAAGACGATCCTGCTCTAACCAAACATTATGCCGACCTCACCGCAACAACGCTGAAAAAGATCGGCATTAATCTCAATCTTGCGCCCAATGTCGATCTCGAATGCAATCCCGACAACCCGATCATTGCAAAACACGAGCGTAGTTACTCTTCCGATCCGGAAATCGTTACGCGCCATGCAATGGAGATGATCCGCGCACACCACGCTCACGGCGTATTGTGCACGCTGAAACATTTTCCAGGACACGGCAGCGCGAAGCATGATTCACATTTGAGGTTGGCTGATGTCTCGGCATTGTGGAGCGAAGATGAGCTTTTGCCGTATCGGGAAATCATTGCTGCAGGCTTGTGCGATGTGGTCATGACGGCGCACATTTTCAATTCACATCTTGATGCAGAGTTTCCGGCAACTCTGTCAGCGAACATTATTTCAGGAATCCTGCGGCAGCAGCTCGGCTATGACGGCGTCGTGATGTCCGACGACTTGCAAATGAAAGCGATTAGCAGTAACTTCCCACTTGAAACGACGCTCTCTCAGGCAATTCTTGCGGGTATTGACATTATCGCATTTGCCAACAATTTTCTGTACGATGGTGCAATTGTTTCAAAAGCTGTTGAGGTTATCAAACGGCTTGTTCGTGAGAAGAAAATCACTGAGGAGCGAATTGACCACTCGTACCGGCGAATTATGAGACTTAAAGAGCGGATCAATGGATTACGTGAAGAAGAAAACACCGAAGCACCCACGCAAGAATAGAATTCCTGTCGAAGATTTTCCCCTCTATTGTGACTTTCTCTGCCCCTTTGCATCGTTTTCTCCAGCCGATGCAGTCGGCGCGTGCCGAAGAGAGCAAGCGGTGTATTGTCGGTATGCAGAAAAATTCACCACCAAAAACAGCACGTGCGTAGTGCGTTTGTGATCCTCTCGCAGCCTATTGAAAAACTATTTTTTGATTTTTTCTACAGCCTTCTGAAAATTCTTTCAAACATTTTCACCACGGGAATTTTTCCCGCTGCGGTTCTGTTCTTATCATTGTATAACAAACGATTCATTCGCTTCGAGCGTGCCTGCCGGTAGGAGGCAGGCACAGAATTTACCTTCCTTTTTAGGCGCCGTTTTCAAAGAGAGCAATTACATCGTTGACTCCTTTGCAGAAACATATTGTTAAGACGCTCGCGTATTTCGATGTCTTTTCCTATCCGCTTTCTGCCGAGCAGGTGTATCGTTCGTTACAAACGAATTCTGTAACATCGCAGATCATCGCGCGGGAATTGGGGCTTCTCGCTAGTCGTAAAGCAATCGGCGTCCACGGACGGTACTATTTTCTCAGGCATCGCAATGCGCAAATTGTTTCGTGCCGCTTGAACAGTGAGCATCATGCGCGTAAACTATTGCTGCGCGCAAAGATGATGGTGCGGCTCGTCAGGCAATTTCCGTTTGTGCGTTGTATTTGTCTTTCGGGCGAATTGTCGAAGAACGTTGCAAGGGAAGGGAGCGACGTTGATTTCTTTATCATCACCGCTCCGCGACGTGTTTGGATTTGCCGCGCGCTGCTGACACTGTTCAAGAAAATTTTTCTTCTCAACCGGAGAAAATATTTCTGCCTTAATTATTTTCTTGCCGAAGATCGCCTGACCGTGGAGAATCAGAATTTGTTCACGGCGATGGAAACGGCAACATTAATGGTGATGTGGAACGAAACATTGTTCAGGAAGTTTTTTGCTTCCAACGAGTGGGTGTATCGTTTTCTTCCGAATTGGGAACGGCAACCCCGTACTCATCCTGTTTCGACGGGGGGGCGCTCACTATTACAGAAAGCCTCAGAACGTCTTTTGAGCGTTCTCCCTCTCGACACGATTGACAACTGGCTGATGGATATGATGAAGCGCGTTTGGAAGAAGCGGTACAAAAGTCTTTCGGAAGAAAAACGTGAAGAGCTCTACCAATCCACCCCGAACGTTTCCACTGCGTACGGACATGATTATCAGGAAATCATTTTTCGTGAATACAATCGTCGTTTGAAAATGTACGACATCGCGACTGCCGATGCGAACCATTCTCCGGATCCGAAGGAGCCTGTGAATGGCTGATATTCTTCTCACGCATTCTTATTTTCTCCGCTTTGATCCGAAACAATTCCGGACAATGATGCCGTATCCGCCGCTCGGCACGTTGTATGCCGGCGCCGTTTTGCGCGAGAGCGGATTTTCCGTTGCGTTGTTCGACAGCATGCTGGCGGAGAAGGAAGAAGATTTATACGACACGCTTCAAGTGCATCAACCGAACATTGTGGCGATTTACGACGATGATTTCAACTATCTGACGAAAATGTGCTTGAGCAGAATGCGTGTGGCGGCGTTCCGCCTTTCTGAAATAGCAAAGAAATTCGGCGCGGCGGTCATTGTGCACAGCTCCGACGCGGTTGATCACGCAGAAGAATATCTCGCCCATGGCGCCGATTATGTTGTTGTCGGCGAAGGAGAGCAAACGCTTCTCGAAGTATGCCGCGCGCTGAATAGCGGTTCAAGCCCTGCGATTCATTCGATTAACGGCATTGTTTTCCGTTACGGCAATCAAATCGTTCGCACGCCGAAGCGGCGCCTCATTCAAAATCTTGACGCACTTCCATTTCCGGCGTGGGAGCTTGTTGATATCGAAAAGTATCGCAGCTTGTGGACGAAGCATCACGGCTATTTTTCCGTCAACATGGTAACGACGCGCGGATGCCCGTTTCACTGCAACTGGTGTGCAAAGCCGATTTACGGTCAAGTCTATAATTCCCGTTCTCCTGAACATGTAGTGGAAGAAATGAAGTTCCTCCGCTCAGCGTTACAGCCGGATCACATTTGGTTTGCCGATGACATTTTCGGATTGAAGCCGGGCTGGGTGCAGAAGTTCAGTGAAACCGTACAGCGGGAAAAAACAGTCATTCCTTTCAAATGTTTATCGCGTGTTGATCTTTTATTGAAGAACGATACGATTCCCGTCCTGAAACACGCCGGCTGCGAAACGGTCTGGATCGGCGCGGAATCGGGTTCGCAAAAAATTCTCGACGCGATGGAGAAGGGAATCACGGTAGAGCAGGTTTACCAATCAACGTCTGCAATGAAACGGCACGGCATTCGCGTCGGATTTTTTCTCCAGTTCGGTTACTCCGGCGAAGAGCGGAGCGATATTGATGCAACGCTTCGCATGGTGCGTGAATGTTCGCCGGAGGAAATCGGCATTTCCGTTTCCTACCCGCTCCCCGGAACAAAATTTTACGAGAGTGTTAAAACGGAATTGAAAGCAAAGCAAAACTGGGTTGACAGCGATGATCTTGAAGTAATGTTTGCAGGAAGATATACACCCGAATTTTACCGTGTTTTACATTCGTACACTCACAAACAATTTCAGACTCATCGTGCGCATACAATATTGTGCTCTCTTTTGAAATTGCGTTCGATGAACAGGAAGGCGCTGCGAACACTTGCGTTGTCTCCCTATTATCTTTTTTCTTCACTTGTATTGAAATTTCGTCTTCACACATTGGAGGCAGAGCCGAACCCGAAGTATGCGACGGTTCACTTGGAACCGATTTCTTAATTTGTCTGACGCAAAAAATGTTTTTCTTTCACGGCGATACCGGCGTAACGTCATTCCCGCGTTCCCAAGGAATTCGTTCGGAAAAAGCGGAAAGCCATGACGGATGCCCGGCGAAAACATTTGGCCACGGCGAGCGTAGCGAGCGTGATTTTTTTCCCGCACAACATTGGTCTAAGCAGAATTGCGATGCATGTTGATCATGAAACATTCACTGCCGTTGCCGACGCATTTAGCCGCCAGTCGAAGAATTTCGATGCGTATGAAGAGCGCAATCCGATTTTGCAATGGATGCGCTCGGTTGTGCATCAGCACATGCTCGCATTCATTCGCCCCGGCGACAGAGTTCTTGAACTGAATGCGGGTACCGGGATTGACGCCGTATTTTTTGCACAACACGGTGTGCATGTTCTTGCAACGGATATCGCTTCGGGCATGATCGAACAGCTCCGTGAAAAAGCAGCCCACTCCGGCTTCGAAGAATACATTACAACCGAACAGCGTTCGTTCACCGATCTTGAGGAACTTCCCTCGCGATCTTTCGATCACATTTTTTCCAACTTCGGCGGATTGAATTGCGCGGAAGATCCCGGTGTTGTCATCCGACAGTTTCAGCTTCTTCTCAAACCGGGCGGAACAGCAACTCTTGTCGTAATGCCGCCAGTGTGTCCTTGGGAAATTGCCGTTATGTTCAATGGGAATTTCCGTCTTGCGCTCCGGCGGATGAAAAGAAACGGCGCCAGCGCTTACATAGAAGGCGTATACTTCACATCGTACTATTTTACTCCGGCGCGGCTTATTAAGATGTTCGGGAAGAAATATCGCTTGCTTTCGCTTCGCGGGCTCGGCAGCTTTGTCCCGCCGCCGTGTTTTGAGAGATTTCCCCGGCGCTTCCCTACCATGTTTGACATTCTGAAAAAATTGGAACAACGATTCTCTTACCGCATTCCGTTCAACCGCTGGGCGGATCATGTTATTCTTACCATGCGATACGAACCGTGAACGATCGTTCAGTTTTTTCCGAGAGGGATTTTTTGTTCCGCGCATTCAGCGGGCGTCGCGGTGCTCTGTTCGCTGCATTGCTCAGCGTGCTCTTTCTCTATTTCGGATGCTACAAAGCGATTGTTCATCCCGCCGGAGATTTTGCAAATTATTATACCGCATCCCGTCTGGCGCTTTCCGGTGGAGCGGGAAGCCTGACACTGTACGATCATTTTTGGTTTCAGAACGAGATAGATAAATATTTTCATAACACGCTCGGCTCGTTCATCCCTTTCCCGCCGTCAACTGTTCTTCTCTTGATGCCGTTAGCGTGGCTTTCTCCCCACGCCGCAAGGATTTCGTTCGTGATTGTCAACATGTTGTTGACCGCCGGAATTATATTGATGCTCGGCAGAATCACGAAGCTGCCGCTCCGTTTAGTTGCGGTATTGGTTCTCCTCAGCGGCATAAGCCTGTGGAGCAATGTGCGCGAAGGACAAATGTACCTTTTGCTCGTTTTCGATATTGCGGCGGCGCTTTTGTTGGAACAGCGCGGCAACTATTTTTCCGCGGGCGTTCTTTTTGGCGTCATGCTGCCGATTAAATATATCACTCTGCTTTTCGTTGTCTATTTTCTATTTCGGAAGAATTTCACATTATTCAGGGGCGCTGTCATTGCCGTGATTGTTGTTTTTGCCGCAGGGGTTTTTTTCACCAGTGTGAAATTGAACGAGTATTACCTTGCAGCAATTTTGCCTCAGCATCTTGCAGGAAATATTCAAAATCCATTTGCGGCAAATTTTCAGTCTTTTCATTCTTTGTTGAATAGGCTTTTCGTGCCGAATGAAACGCTCAACCCTCATCCATTGGCGAGTATGCAGTGGCTGGCGTCGTGGCTTACAACTGCATTCCCGTTCTTTTTCTTGGGAATGATTATTTCCGCGATTCGTTCGGTCTCGTTCAGCGATGACTCGGAAGAAATTTCGTATGTCGTTTCACTCCTTGTTACGTTTGGGCTTGCGACATCTCCCGCATCGGCAAGCTATCATCTTTTCTTACTCGTTATTCCCATCGTTCTGATTTCAGCAATTGCAATGAGAGGTGAATTGGAATTCATTCAGCGGCGCATGGCTTCGCTTGTCGTATTGTTTGCTGCAACGAATTTTCTGCCGTTGTACAAGCTTTATCGCTTCGATGGAGATTCAATCTTTACACTGCTGGCATACATAAGATTAGGCTTGCTCACGGCTTTTTTCCTGCTGCTTCTTCCCCCCCAAATTTGGCGAACGAGTTTTTTTCGCCGGGCATCGGTTGGTGCTGTTGCATTGAGCGTTCTTGTTATATTGGTTCGTTCACAACAGACTGTGTCAAAGGACGGAGCTGTGTGGGCAGGATTTGACGGACTGATCATCAAACATCCTGCGTTGGACGGCAATTCTGTTTTTTATCTCCGCGAGTCGCCGGCTGGTTTTGTTGCGATGAAAAATCGGACGCTCACGAACGATGACCCACCAATGCCGCGCAGAATAAGCCGCGACAGTATGTGGACGGCGTTCGATTCAACAATCGGGTTTTCGCGGCAAATATTTCTTCGGAATAATCGTACCGGCGCTGCCGAACAACTGACACATGCGGGCGACCGCAATTATGAGCCGGTGTGGACTGATGACGATCGCCGGTTGTATTTTCTTTCAGACCGCGGAAGAGGTATTGACTGCACGACAATTTTTTATTTGCCGATCGATAGACGAGAGTTTCCATGAAAATTCCATTGATGAAATTCTTGGATGAGTATGCAGGAAGGCTCATCGCGTTTGCGCTGGCAATTTTTTTTGGAAAGAGAGGCAACGCGGGAAAGAAAAGTCCACGAAAGATTTTGGTGACCAAGTTTTGGGGAATCGGCAGCGTCACGCTTTCTATTCCTTTGTTGGTTCATCTCAAGAAAAAATATCCGGAATGCGAAATCCATTATCTCACTCTGGAAAGTAATCTTCAATTATGCAGGATAATTCAGGAGGCTGACGTCATTCACGCTGTCTCGACTGAGTCATTGTTTTCGTTTTTCAAAACATTCACAAAAGCAATGAGTGCGCTTCGCCGCGAACCTATTGAAGTCGTTTTCGATCTTGAGTTTTTTACCAATGTTTCAGCAATCGTGTCGGCTCTTGTAGGAGCGCCTCAGCGTATCGGTTTCGTCAATCGCCGGCACACATTTGATGTGAGAAAGCGATTATACACGCAACAGGTGGAGTTCTGCGCAGACAAGCACACAGCGGAAAATTTTCTTCGCCTCGCGGGTGCGGATGACGCGATTCAATTTTCTCCGTTCCGTTTAGGCGAAGGACGCGGAGAAGATAGTACTTTTCCAAAAAATAAATCTTCCGTTTTAACGCCCACCTCTCAATCTTCCCCTTGTTGGGAGAGAAAGGAAATTTCCCCCACCGTAAGGGGAGGGTTAGAGTGGGGTAAATTTTCTGTTCTCTTCAATATCAATGCAAGTCCGTTAGCGTACGAGCGGCGGTGGGAGAGAGAAGAATTCCGCCGGCTTGCGGAATTTTTAATCGAAGAGTTCGACGTCTATCTTTATCTCACCGGTACCGATGATGAGCGTACCTACGTTCAGGAATTTTTTCAAAGTCTTGATTGCCAAGAGAATGTAATGAATTGTTGCGGTGAATTGAGTATTCAAGGGTTAGTGCGCCTCATGCGCCGGTGTCACTTGGTTGTCACGAACGATTCAGGACCGCTTCATCTTGCATCAGCTTTGAATATTCCGACGATCGCTTTCTTTGGACCGGAGACGCCGCAGCGCTACGGAAGTCTTTCCGATCTTCATTTGACCTTCTACAAAAACTTGTGGTGCAGTCCGTGCATGACAATCAGCAATTTGAAAACCGTGAACTGCATCAACGACAGGCAATGCATGAAGCAAATTCGCTTTGCAGAAATTAAAGAAGAGATTGACTCATTCGTGCGGTCGCTGCCGAAAATTCAAAATGAAATAGTGGAACACTCAGCGGCAGGTGAAGCATGATCCTTCTTTTCAACCCGCGAAGCTGTAACTGGAAATATCGCCTTCCGAACTCTCTTCTCTCGCTCGGATCGGTGCTCGAAGGAAAGTACGAGTACGAAATTGTTGACGGAAATCTTCTTTGCGACCCGCTGCCGGTGCTTTCTACAATCATCGGCGAAAAGAGGGTTGACATGCTCGGCGTAACTGTTATGCCGGGACCGCAACTTCAGCAGGCAATTCCGTTATGCAAAAGTCTCAAAGAAAAATTTCCTCATCTCACAATTATTTGGGGAGGGTATTTTCCATCGAATCACACCGATGTCTGTGCACGTTCTCCATTCGTTGATTATGTTCTGCGCGGGCAGGGAGAGGGAGCTTTTCCTCAGCTTGTCGAAGCGGTTGTCGGCAACGGAAAAATCCTGCGGAGCGGGATCCCGTACAGCGAGATTTCCGCTGTGCCGAATATTTCGTTCAAATCTGACAGCAGTGTCGTTCATCATAACGCGATGCCGCTGATTCATCCCGATGATTTGCCGCCGCTGCCTTATCACAAAGTTGATGTTGAAAAATATGTCGGCAAAACGTACTTGGGTACAAGAACGCTGTCGTATCATTCGTCATACGGTTGCCCGTTCGAATGCAGCTTCTGTGCGATTGTTCCCATTTACAAAGCGCGCTGGCTGGGCAGAAATGCTGCCGCAATGGCGGATGATATTGAAAAACTTGTGCTGACGTACGGTGCAAACGCAATAGAATTTCACGACAATAATTTTTTCACTTCCGAAAGACGCGTCGTCGAGTTTTCAGAAGAGATTCTGCGCCGCGATCTTCGTTTTACGTGGTGGGGTGAAGGGCGCCCAGACACGCTGCTGAAGTTTTCCGACGAAACATTTTCTCTCATGAAGCGCGCCGGTTTGAAAATGGTTTTTATGGGAGCGGAATCGGGCGATGATGAGCGGCTTTCTGCAATGAACAAAGGGGGAACACAAACCGGAGGTACCATTCTCGAAGTGGTGGAAAAGTTCAGACGGCACGGCATCGTTCCGGAATGCTCGTTTGTTTTCGGCACACCGCCTGTAGTCCCGAATGCTTTCGGGACGCAGGGCGGGGCGCCGGCGCAGAATGTGAGCGGTACGATAGAAAAGGATATTCGCTTCGTGCGACGGCTGAAGAAAATAAATCCTGCGGCTGAAATTATCATGTACATGTATTCTCCAATTCCGCTCGACGGCAGCACGTTGTATCAGCGCGTCACGCAAAGCGGATTTACGTATCCTCAGACGCTGGAAGAGTGGCTCAAGCCGGAGTGGGCGTCGTTCGATCTGCGAAAAAACCCCCTGACGCCGTGGCTCTCGCCTCGCCACATCAGGCGCGTGAGGAGTTTTGAAAAAGTTTTGAACGCAGTGTTTCCTACAAATTCCGACATCAAGTTAAAACGATTTCAACGG
>JAGWND010000298.1 GCA_028873075.1 Bacteroidota bacterium | reverse complement strand
TCTCTCGTGTTGTTCCCACGGTGCAAAATGTTTGTGCTCGTGAATGCGTGTAAAAGGAACCGTCTCATCAACATAATTGATCACGGCATTCCCCTGATAATCGCCTGCCGCTTCGTGACGCTCGAAAAAAATCGTGCGGTACGAGAGCCGTCCGTACTTGAAATTGAAAAAAGAATCCAACGCTCCGGTGAAAAAAATGTGCCTGAACTTTTGCACGTGCTCGTTTGGATTGAAGGGCGTATTCAACCGAACTTCCACCTGCGGCTGCGCTAACATTTTTTCTATAACGTACGTGTAACCGTTTTGTGGAATGCCCTGATACGGATGATCGTAATAGTTGTCGTTGTAATTAAACCGGACAGGAAGTCGTTTGAGAATGGACGCCGGCAATTCCCGCGGCTCGCATCCCCACTGCTTTTTCGTGTAACCGTAAAAAAAACTTTCGTACAGTTCTCTGCCGATGAACTTCAACGCTTGTTCTTCAAAGTTTTTCGGCTCAGCAATATCTTTTGCGCTCAGCGATCGAATGAACTCCTGCGCTTCCCCCGGTGTAAAACTCCTTCTAAAAAATTGATTGATGGTGTGAAGGTTGACCGGCAGGCTGTACACTTCACCGTTATGAACGGCTTTTACCCGATTGATGAACGGCATGAAACGATCAAATTGGTTCACATAATCCCAAATCTCTTTTTTATCTGTATGAAAAATATGCGGGCCGTATTTATGAATCATCACCCCGGTGGATTCATCCCTCTCCGTACGGCAATTTCCGCCGATATGATTTCGTGCATCAATAACCAACATACGACACTTGAGATTGCGGGAAAGCCTTTCAGCCAATGCTGCGCCGGAGAATCCGGCTCCGACAATGAGATAGTCATACATAGCGGCTCTCAAAAAATTTTGTAACGTGGTGTACCGTCAATACTTTGTACCCTCGTTTCCACAACATCATATACGTTGTGCAGGTAATAAAAATTTCCGTCACGAACCATGCAAGTGCAGTGCCCGACTGTCCGGAGGTAGGAATCAGCGTCACATTTAGTGCAATACAGAGCGCAGCGCCGAAAGCCGTGATCGAAAACAATTCCTTATCGAGCTTCAGATTCAACATCCCTTGAATTCCAAAGACGTTGCTTAATCCGATGATGAACGGAAGAAACGACATGATGCGTAACGACCCGACCGCAGGCTCAAAACTCTTTCCGAACAAAATGTGCACCGCCAAAGGGGCAAAAAGGAATGTTGCAAGAGACACGATCAAAGTCCACCCGCCCATCACGAGAGCAACTTTCGACAGCGTGAAGCTCTTCTCATCTTTGCTGCCGGTTTCCGCAAACATTCCGCCAAGATGCGGGTATAATGTCTGCGTGACCGGAACGATAACCAACGCATTCACGACACTGATGAGCCTGAACGATGAAGAGAAAAAGCCGACTTGCTTATCGGTGGAAAGAAAACCGAGAAGAACAATATTGCTCAACGTATAGATATGGATAACGACAGTCGTAAGAAAAACGAGAGAGCTTTTTTTCAACACAGCGAATACTTCGAAGGGAGAAAGCGCCGGGAACGGAAATTTTTTCATTTTTATGGCATACCAGAAGGCAGCAAGCCCTACCACTACCTGCCCAATCGAAACGCACACAGGAAAGTAAAAATAATCCGATTCCTGTTGAATAAGAATGAAGACGAGTACGGTAAAAATTATTTTGATAATCAAGTTGAACATTGCCGCTTTGGACAGCTCTTCAATGCCTTGATAGAACCAGGTCGGAAAAAATATTGCGCCGATGGTAACGGCGTACGTCAAAAGATACAGGCGGGGATCGAGCTGGAGCTTCGGTGAAAAGAACAACACACTGACGAACACAACACTTGCCATAACAAACAGAAAAACTTTAGCGGCTATGATATTCCAAAAAATTTTCGACAGTGCGACAATATCGTCCCTCTTTTGTGCAATCTCGCGCGTCGCCGTGAGGTCGAACCCATAGTTGATAAACAATGTAAAATAACCGATCAACGCTGCGGCAAAGTTGATACGTCCGTATTTTTCCGGACCTACAATGCGAACGATGTACGGAAGAGTAAGCAACGGCAACAAATAATTCGCCATCTGGACACCCCCGACAGAAAAAATATTTTTCAGTATCTGTCTCTTCATCGCTTGTGCTCAAGGTCGCTCATTCACTGCTCGCTTGTTTGCCGTGTTTGGGTTGGAAGAAAGCTGCGATCTTTTGAACGATGCGGCGGATAATTCCTATATCATAGCTGTCTAAAACTTTAAGCGCTAACAGTGCGCTGATAACAATTACAAGATCCAAGAAAAGCGCTACGAACAAACTCACGGCAGCCCCTGTGCGGGAAAACGACATTGGATACAATGCATGAATAATCTCCCGAGCAAACAAAGCGCCCGCAGCACAAATTGACACCGGCTTAACAAAGATATTTGCAATTCGCCGTGTGGAAATATTCATCGTGCGATGAAATGCGACAATGAAATACATTGCGCCGACGATGAGAGAGAAAGAAGTACCAACAGCAACGCCGACGGGACCGAACAATACTGCTCCTATCACAATAGCGAAAATATTCACAACTGCAACAAGCAGACCATAATTTCTGTCGAGCATGGTTTTTCCCAACCCAGCCGTCATTGAGCTTGCAATGCCCGAAACTATACCAAAAAAATAGCCGGCAGCAAGAATGCGCACAAAAACAACAGACGACTCAAAACCCTTCCCTACCCAGGCAAA
>JAGWND010000057.1 GCA_028873075.1 Bacteroidota bacterium | reverse complement strand
CGCGCGACCCGAGAATGGTTGAACGGAAAAAATACGGGCAGAAAAAAGCCCGCAAGCGCTTCCAGTTCTCGAAGCGGTAAGTTTTTATTTTTGCCATCAAGCATATCTTCCGACCGGTGAAGAAGTGCCGTGTTAAAACACGGTTCTTTACCGGGGTGACGAAGATAGAAGACCAAAACTAAATGAAAGAACATTATGCCACGTGTAGAACTCGCTGATCTGCTCGCCGCGGGCGCCCATTTCGGGCACCTCACCCGCCGTTGGAATCCCAAGATGAAGCCGTACATTTTTATGGAGAGGAACGGGATTCATATCATTGATCTGAAAAAGTCGCAGCAAATGCTCGATGATGCCTGCAGCGCAATTTCCAATATCGTTGCCGAGGGGAGGCGCGTGCTCTTTGTCGGAACGAAAAAGCAGGCGAAGGAAGTTGTTCAGGAACATGCGAGACGTTGCGGGCAATTTTATTTCACGGAACGATGGCTCGGCGGAGCACTGACGAATTTTACCACGATCCGAAAAAGTGTGAAGCGTCTTACCAATATCGAGAAGATGGAAACCGACGGCACGTTCGACAAGATCACCAAAAAGGAAACGCTCTATCTTACACGCGAGAAAGAAAAGCTGAGCAAAGCGCTTTCCGGCGTTGTGGACATGACGCGCCTTCCCGGCGCATTGTTTGTCGTTGATGTGAAGAAGGAAGCGATCGCTGTGAAAGAAGCGAAGCGCCTCGGTGTTCCTGTTATTGCCATTGTTGACACCAACTGCGATCCCGATCTGATAGATTACATCATCCCGGCGAACGACGATGCGCTGAAAGCAGTTCAATTGATTACAAAAACTATCGCAGACGCTGCGCTTGAAGGGGCGGAGCGTGCAAAAGCACATTTGCAGGAGGTGGCAGAAGAAGCAGAGAAAGCCGAAGCTGGAACGTCGGTTGAAGAGAAAGAAAAAATTGAAGAAAAAGCGACACAGTGAATTAACGACAAAGGATTGAAAAAGAGTTTTATGGCTATTACAAGTGCAGATGTAAAATTATTGCGTGAAAAAACCGGCGCCGGCATGATGGATTGTAAGCGCGCTCTCGAAGAAACCGGCGGCGACATGGAGAAAGCGGTTGATTATCTTCGGAAGAAAGGTGCGGCGACTGCGGAGAAGCGCGCCGGGCGCCAGGCAAATGAAGGAATCGTTATTACTCGCCTCATCAACAACGGCAGTGGAGGCGTGATCGTCGAGATCAACTGCGAAACCGATTTTGTTGCGCGGAGCGATGACTTCAAAAATTTTGCCGCATCAGTTGCTACGACAATTGAAATGAATCAACCCGATTCTGTTGAGAAGCTTCTCCCGCTTCCGTATCACAACGGCAGAATTGTTGCCGATGCGTTGTCGGACCTCATCGGGAAGATCGGGGAGAAGATCGAGATTCGCCGCTTCGAGGTATTGAATGCGAAAGCCTCACTGATAGAATCCTACACGCATATGGGAAGCAAGATCGGCGTGCTGGTGGAATTGGCGTCAAACAACAATACGCCGGCACATCACGTGCTCGCGCGCGATATTGCAATGCAGGTCGCGGCAATGAATCCATCGGTCATTTCCCGCGAAAAGGTGAAAAAAGACACTGTCGAGCACGAGCTTGAAATCTACCGCCAGCAGGCAAAAAATGAAGGCAAGCCCGATCAGGTTGTGGACAAAATTGCAAACGGCAGACTGGAGAAATATTTCCAGGAAGTTGTGCTGTTGGAACAGAGCTTCATCAAAGACGCTGCAAAAACAATCAAAGACGTTGTACAGGAAACGTCGGCGAAGCTGAACGATACGATTTCGATCCGGCAATTCAAGCGCTACCAGCTTGGCGATGAAAAATAGGTTTTTATTAAAAGGTCTCCTCTTGAGGAGACTTTTCTTTTTGTCGGATGTCTGACGGCGCTTTCTCCAAAGGAGTCCTTCGGACCAGCCTTCTGACATCTTTCTTCCTTGCGTTCCGAAAGAATATTTATGACACCAATCTACAAACGCATCTTGTTGAAGCTGAGCGGTGAAGCCCTCATGGGCAGTCTCGAGTACGGCATTGATGCAAAAACCATTGCCGGGTTTGCCAATGAGATCAAAAGTGTTCAGGAACTTGGCGTGCAGGTCGGCATCGTCATCGGAGGGGGCAATATTTATCGTGGCGTCGAGAATTCAAGCGACGGGATTGATAAAGTGACAGGCGATCACATGGGAATGCTCGCAACGGTCATCAACGCGCTTGCACTGCAAAGCGCGCTGGAACGACACGGCGTTTTCACGCGGTGCCAAACGGCGATTAACATGGAGCGCATCGCAGAGCCGTTCATCCGCCGCCGTGCTATCCGCCATCTTGAAAAAGGGCGCATCGTAATTTTTGCCGCAGGAACCGGTAACCCGTACTTCACAACCGATACCGCCGCTGTGCTCCGGGCGATTGAAATTGAAGCCGACATTATCGTGAAAGGAACGCGTGTTGACGGCGTGTATGATTCTGATCCGGAAAAAAATCCTGCCGCGAAACGCTTCCCGGAAATTTCGTACGAGGAAGTTCTTCGTAAAGATCTTCGCGTTATGGACTTGACGGCAATAACGCTCTGCAAAGAAAACCATCTTCCTATTGCAGTCTTCAACATGAATGTCCCATTGAACCTGAAGCGATTGGTTCTTGGCGAAAACGTCGGAACGACCGTGTGCGATAAAGCTGAAGCAAACAAGATTTCCTAAGTCATGTTACGCAAGATGTTTTTTAGAAATCAAAACCCCGGGATCGTCATTTCCCGACCGCCTGCCAAAGCGAAGCGGCGGACAGGCAAAAGCGGGAACCGTTTGTGTCAAAAATTCAACAAAGAGATTTCCGATACCAGCATTCGGGAGTGACGTTTTCTTGTTTTTGTGTAACGTGATTTCCTAAGTGAAGAATTTGTTTCAAGACAATTCTTTTTGGAAGGATACGATGATGCTGAAACAAATCTTGAAAGACATCGAAACGCGCATGCAAAAAGCTGTAGAAGCCGTGCGCACTGAACTTGTAAAAATCAGGACAGGAAAAGCAACAACGACGTTGCTCGATGCAGTGAAGGTTGATTATTACGGTTCGCTGGTTCCACTGAATCAGGTCGGAAGTATCAGCGTGCCGGATGTTCATCTCATTACCGTGCAGCCGTGGGAAAAAAGCATGCTCGCCCCGATTGAAAAAGCGATTATCGCAGCGAATTTAGGCTTGAACCCGAGTAACGACGGAACGCTTGTGCGCGTTCCTATACCGCCGTTGAATGAAGAGCGCCGTAAAGAATTGGTGAAGTTAGTGAAAAAGTTCGGCGAGGAAGGGAAAATTTCTATCCGCAACATCCGCCGGGACGCGAATGAACAGCTGAAGAAAGCGGAAAAGGACGAGCATTTTTCCGAAGACGACCGGAAGCGCGGCGAGCAGGAAATCCAGAAATACACCGACAAATATATCAAAGAAATTGATTCGTTGCTCCTGCTCAAAGAGAAAGAAATCATGGAAGTGTAATCTCAACGTGCTGCGATTCAAAAAACCCTTCAAGGGCTTAGAACCTTTGAAGGGTTTTTGCTTCTTAATTGGAGTCACGTAAGAGCTTAATTTAATAGCCGCAGCATTTCTGTCGTGGAAAAGGGCTGATCAACTCTCCTTGGGCTTTAGCCCCAACGGTTTTTTTGCTGACGCCGAAGTTGATTTCGATCCATCAGTCCACGATCTGTTCCAAAGAAATGGCTTTGCCGAAGGTCGTGGCAATTAAAGACTATATTGTGTAGCTTTACACTTTAATCCCAAGAAGCACATGAAAATCCGGACCAAAGAAGAAATTCGCTCACAGCTGCTTTCAATTAGAAACGCAATGAAAGGAGACGAAACACGGCGCAAAAGCAGACAGATTTTTCATTTGCTTTCTTCGCTGCCGGAGTTTACGGAAGCACGGTTCATGCACACGTATGTCTCCTCGAAGAAGAACGAAGTTGATACGCGTGCTGTGATTGAAGCAATGCTCGAACGAGGGAAACGCGTCGCCGTTCCGATTGCAGAGAAAGAACGCCCGCTTCTTCGCCATTCGGAAATTTTTTCCATAAAGGATTTCGCTGTCGGAGCGTTCGGAATATTGGAGCCGCACAAAATTACTCCGGTCAATCTCAACGAAATCGAAGTAGTGCTTGTCCCGGCAATTGGCGTTGACCGCACAGGTGCACGGTTGGGGTTCGGCGGCGGGTATTACGACTCTTTTCTTCGCCATGTTTCGTGCGTGAAAATTGCACTGGCATACGATTTTCAAGTTGTGCCGGAATTGCCACGCGAGCAGCACGATGAACGTGTTACGATTATTGTTACGGAATCGGAAATCATACACTGCCAGTAAGCCGTTAGCCGTAGGGCACCTTAAAGGTGTCCTGCAGCTCAATGCAACATTCCGTTTAATGCTGCGTAAGAAGAAACAGTGAACAGAAAAAGCGAGGCTGCTATGGAAACGAAACGTTTATACCGATCCCGAACCGACAAAATCATTGCCGGTGTCTGCGGGGGAATGGCTGAGTATTTCGATGTTGATCCGGTAATTATGCGCGTATTGTTCGTACTGTTAGCTTTTTTCGGCGGGTCAGGCTTCATTCTATATCTTGCCTCAATTTTTATCATTCCAAAAAAACCTCTGAACATTGAAAATTCCCTTGGGATTGAAAGTTCCTCCGGCGGGGAGGACGACCCTGCGCCGGGGCGACAGAATGGCTCGAGCGGGAATGCTCGCACAGTCTTCGGTATCGTTATGATTATTTTCGGCGCTCTCATTTTGCTCGGTAATCTTGGAGTGCTTTCCTTCTTCCACTTTTGGCATTTGTCGGCGTTTGTTTTCCCTATTCTTCTCATTTTAATTGGAATGGCAATTATTTATTACAAACAGGCTGAAACTCAGCCTCAAAGTGGTTTAGGACAGGAAAATTCATCGGCTGGTGCAACTGTCGGCGGAGAAACGCCGTCCGGCCAAGAGCCACCGAGACGCAGAATGTTTCGCCGTTCTTCAAATGACAAAAAATTGTTCGGTGTGTGTGGAGGGCTGGCGAATTATTTTTCGCTCGACCCTACAGTTGTAAGAATATTGTATGTTATTTTGTGTCTTGCGTCGTTCGGAGCCGGCATTGTCTTATATCTTACGTTAGCGCTCGTTGCGCCTGATGATAGATATGTTCCGAAACAACAAATGTAAAATGGAAGATGGACTCCACCCCGGAGGCGGAGTCGATCCCATCACTTCAAAGGTAAAACTATGGCGCGTGAAATATCGAAGACCCCTTTGGGGATGAACCGTTTTCCAATTATCGGTGTAGTAATCGTTCTTCTCGGCGTAACGTTGTTGCTGAATCACATGGATGTGATTGATATCGGCGGGTGGGCGTTAGTGTGGGTGGGCTTGGCGCTGTTCGGAGGGGCGACGGTGATTCGCTCATTCATTTACAATGAGCGCCAGCGTGTTTTTTTCGGAACGCTCTGTTTCTTGACAGGAATCTTATTCTTTCTGAAGAAAGCCGGTTTCATCGAAGGGCATGTTGCAATTTATTTTCCGGCGTTCCTTCTTATCTTCGGATTCTCATTCTTCATGCTGTTTGTTTTCGACATCAAGGACTGGCACTTGCTGATTCCCGCATTTATTTTTTTAGGACTCGGCGCCGCACTGATGATGACGGCGCTCGGTTTGTGGTACAGCGCCGATGTGTGGCATGTGATTCATTCGTACTGGCCCCTCATTCTTATTCTCATCGGCGGGACGATGTTGATCCGGCGGAGGCGAGCGACGTGAATGAAGACTGTAGGTTGAAAATTCCAAATTCACAATCTACAATCTCGAGCGCTTAGTGCGCTTCCAACCAATTTTTCCCGACGCCGATGTCAACTTCTATCGGCACATCCAACGCTAATGCCGTTTGCATATTTTTTGTAACAACTTCCCGCACGGCGTCTTCTTCTTTTTTGTGAACTTCGAAAACAAGCTCGTCGTGAACTTGCAGCAGCATTTTGCTCTTCAATTGTTCTTCGCTAAAGGCGTGATGAATTTTGATCATTGCGAGCTTGATCATATCTGCTGCGGTTCCTTGGATCGGCATGTTGATCGCCTGGCGTTCCGCGTTCGAGCGCAGGTTCGCATTCTTGCTGTGAACGTCCGGTAAAAATCGCCGTCGCCCCATCAGTGTTGCCACAAAGCCATGGCGGTGTGCTTGTGCTATTGTTTCCTCGATATATTGATTCACTTTCGGGAACCGCTCGAAATATTTTGTGATGATCTCTTTCGCTTCCGTTTGCGTGATTTCCAGACGCGATGCCAAGCCGAATGCGCCGATGCCGTACATAATGCCGAAATTCACTTCTTTCGCCTTGCGCCGCATTTCGCGAGTTACCCCCTTCGGGTTGACGCCGAACACTTTTGCTGCCGTCGAAGCATGAATATCTTCGTTGTTGTTGAACGCGCTGAGCAATCCCTCATCGCCGGAAATGTGCGCCATTACCCGCAATTCAATCTGAGAGTAATCTGCCGAGAGGATGATCATATTCTTTTCGCCGGGGATGAAGGCGCGCCGGATTTCTCTTCCGATATCTGTGCGGATCGGAATGTTCTGCAAATTCGGATCGCTGCTCGAAAGCCTTCCCGTTGCTGCCACCGTTTGATTGAACGACGTGTGCACGCGCCCTGTAGCGGTGTCCATCAGTTTCGGCAGAGCATCTACGTAGGTTGATTTCAATTTTGAAAGCTGGCGGTAATCCAAAAGCCGTTCGATGATCGGGTGCTCGTGCCGCAGCGATTCGAGAACGCTGACGTCAGTTGAAAACCCTGTTTTCGTTTTTCGTCTTCGGGAAAGATTCAATTTCTCGAAAAGAATTTTCGCTAGCTGTTGCGTCGAGTTGATGTTGAATTGCTCTCCGGCGTCGTGATAAATTTGTTCAATGAGGTTATCAAGCTGGCGTTCCAAATCTTTCGACATATCCGAAAGGAAAGGAATATCAATGGCGATGCCCGTTTTCTCCATATCTGCGAGAACGGGGATGAGAGGAAATTCTATTTCATCGCACAATTTTTTCATTCCTTGCGTGGCAAGCTTGTCGTACAGAATGTTTGCAAGCTGAAATGTAACATCTGCATCTTCGGCGGAGTATCGTCCTACTTCGGCAACCGGAACCGAACGAATATCTTTTTTCCCGTTGTCGGTTAATTCATCGTACGATACCATTTTGTAATTCAAAAATTCAGCCGCGAGCGCATCGAGGTTATGTTTGCCGTCGGGGCGAAGAATGTAGCTGGCGACCATAGTGTCAAAAGTTATTCCGCGTGTCCGGATTTCTAATCGCGAAAGTGCGAGCATGTCGTACTTTGCATTTTGGCAGTACTTGCGGATTTTTTCATTCTCGAACATCGGTTTCAAATCGCGGCTGACCCTGTCCGGCTTGAAAAGTTTTTGGCTTACCACAGCAGGTGATGACGATGGATTTCCGAAAAGTGAAGATTGTTCCTCGTCATTTGCTTCAAGCGGAAGATAATATCCCGTGTGCGGTTCAAAGCAGAATGAAATGCCGACAACGTGTGCACGCAGGGGATTTGTAGAAGTCGTTTCTGTATCGAAGACAAACTCTTTCGCCTTTTTCAATTCCGAAATGAACCTGAGATACGCCGCATCCGAGTCAATGATGAGATACTTGTGTTCGGATGTCGTGATATCGGAACGTTGTGAAACGTTTTCCGCCGGCGCTGTTTCAGGCGGCTCTCCGCCTAATTGTTCTTCTTTTAACTTTCGCAGCAGTGTCCGGAATTCCAGCCGCTCGTAAAGTGCAGAAAGCTTGGCAATATCTTTTTCATTCGCCCGCAGTTCGTGAAAATTGATGTTCACGGGCGCATTGGTTTCAATCGTCACTAATTTTTTTGAAAGAAGCGCAAGCTCTTGGTTTGTGCGAAGTTTTTCCCGGATTCCCTTTTGCGGAATGTCGTCAACGTGGGCGAGAATATTTTCGACCGTGCTGAATTTTTTGACAAGCGGCTCGGCAGATTTCGGGCCGATGCCCGGCACGCCCGGCACATTGTCCGATGCATCTCCGATGAGCGCCAGCATGTCCACCACTTGAGCGGCAGGAACGCCGAAACGCTCAACGACTCCTTTTTCATCAACGATCTCCACATCGCTGCCTTGTTTTCCGGGGCGGAAAATTTTCGTCAGCGGCGAAACAAGCTGAAGAAAATCTTTGTCGCTGGTCACGAGAAACGACTCCACATTTTCTTTTTCTGCGCGCTTTGCCAATGTGCCGATGACATCGTCGGCTTCGAACCCGGGAGCTTCGATGACCGGAACATTGAACGCGCGGACAACATCTTTCAGCGTGTCCATCATTGCCGACATGTCTTCGGGCATTTTCTGGCGCGTCGCTTTGTATTCAGGATATGCTTTGTGGCGGAAGGTCGGCTCGATGGTGTCGAACACAACGGCGATATGCTCCGGCTTTTGCTCGTCGAGAATTTTATTCAGAAAATTCACGAAACCGAAAATTGCGCTCGTGTTTTCTCCCTTTGAGTTAATAAGCGGATTTTTGATGAATGCAAAGTACGAACGGTAGGCGAGCGCCATTCCGTCCAGAAGAAATAATCGTTCCCGTTTATTCATGACTGAGTCAGTGTAAAGTTTTCAAAAATATAACCAATCACCGCCCGAATCGCAAAACAGAACATTGGAAATCCGTTTCCTCTTCGTTATATTGCACAGCCAAATACTATGAGCGTCTATATTCTTCTCGCCATTCAGGTCCTGATTGCGAGCGGAACGCACGTCGTCGCGAAAGCAGTCTCCGATGAAATTGCTCCGATTCCGCTCACGTTTCTTCGCACAATCATTTCTGCATTCGTGCTCGCAGGAATATTTTTCGTCAGAGAGAAACGGGTAAAACTTGTTCAGGGCGAATATCGAATGCTCGCCTGGCTTTCATTTCTTGCCGTGCCGCTGAATCAATTTATGTTCATGTATGGCATTCGTTACACAACGGCAGGCAATGCAGCGCTGCTTTATGCTATCACGCCGGCATTGGTGTTGGTGTTGTCTCATTATTTGCTGAAGGAGCGTTTAACGCGGCGCAAAGCTGCCGGAGTGATTCTTGCATTCTGCGGTGTGCTGCTTGTTATTTTCGAGCACGGCGTGAATTTTTCTTCGAGCTATACGTTTGGCAACATCGTAATTTTTATGGCAGTCATTGCCTGGTCGTTTTACACTGTGCAAAGCAAGCCGATGATTGTTCGTCACGGTGCGTTTCACATGAGCGCACTTACATTGATTATCGGCGCGGTTATTTTTTCACCCATGGGGGCGTATGAGACATTTGCCGACGGCGCGGCTTCGCAAACATTCAGCATTTCATCGTTGACGTTCAGCGAGTGGGGGGGAATTCTTTATTTGGGGTTAGGAACGTCGGTCATTTCGTATCTTTTGTGGTTCTATGCGCTGGGGAAAATAGAAACGTCGAAAGCCGCCGTTTTCGCAAATGCACAGCCGGTGGTGACGAGCATTCTTTCTTTTCTGATTTTGGGACAGACGATCAGCGGAAATTTTATTCTCGGCGGCGTTTTGACGATTGCCGGAGTTTTGTTAACGCAGATAGGATGACCTCTCCGTCAGTTTTTTGACGAAGAGAATTTTTCTGAGAAGTGATCTTTGTTAAAGAAGTATGCAAACACGCCGAACGCCCGCACCGCTTGCGATTGAGCGTGGACCGTTCCGACTTCATCCACGCCGTACCCATCTTCGCCGCCGTTAGGATTCCAACCGTTCCGAATTCCATCATCGCTCAAACGATGAAGTGTTACCGTTGCTTTGCCGTGATGATTTGTCCAGACATGTTCGAGCATCTTCTCAACTTTTGCAGGAATGTCTTTCAATTCATCCGGCGCAATTTCGTACGCATCCATGAGAAAATGAACGAACGCGCCGTTGCCGTCCATGTGAATCTGGAAATAATCATGCGGGTCAACCCAGCCGTTGGCGGGATTCATAATGCGCTCTGCCGTGGCGACAACAATCGCTTTATATTTCGGATCGTGCGTGACACGATACAACGACGCGCCAATGGAACAATATTCGGTTCCGTTCCACGGAAGTTGTTTCCCGAATGCCGCTCGTCCGGGTTTTCCTTTCCAAACGCCGTCACCGCGGTAGAGTGTTTGCTCTATTCCCGGAAGTCTGCCGTCGCCGTTCCATACGAGCAGTGCGTCGTTGAGGAACCGCTTGTCGCCGGTTGCTTCGTACAGCCAGCACGCGACGGATACCATTTGATTCATGTTGCTGTTCGTGATGATCGGTTCATTCACACGCGCGTTCGGCGGGTAGTTGTACCAACTCCAAAAACCTTCATGGTTCGAAAGCCGTCCCTGATTTCGTGCTTCAAGGTACCGCTGCTCTGCGTCGTCAACGAGCGCGCGGTTTTTTCTTCCTGTAAAATTCCACCAGTACATTTCTGCCAGACAGGCCCACGCGCGATCGTCAACCCATGTTCCGTTAAAGATCAAACGTATGTCGTGTTCAACAGTGTGAAAGTAAAGCAGGCTTGAATCGTGGGTTGCGGCAAACAAATACGCATCGCCGATTGCGCCATTTGCTCCTTCCCAGCCCGCGGTATATACCAGATGATATAATTTATCAATTGCATATGCGCGCTGAAGCCATTTCTCTTCCGGCTCGTATTGTTTTGTTGGAGGGGCAGGGGCAACAGAAGATGCCTGAACGGCTTTAACCGGTGACGGTGAAAGCCATTGTTGTGCGCCCGAAAGATACAACAGCGCCGCAGCAAGAATCATTATTCCGACAGCGAATAGTGCCCGCGACGGCGACTTCTTCTGGTGAATTTTCGATTTGTTTTTATTGTTTTTGTTCACAGCGTGGAAAGTTTGTGTTTTAAAGCTATCGTAATGTAACGGCTTCGCTGAAATGATGCAATACCATTCATTGACTTTCACTGTTGTTGTTGGTAGCTTTTGACGACAATAAGGAGGTGCCATGCGCAGTGGTTTTCATCTTTCGCTTTGTATCTTTTTCGCAGCGTTGCTTTCGCCCGTTGTTTTAGGTATGGGAAATAATCCTGTAGCAGATGCACATGCTGTTGTTCTCTCCGGTGAAGCGCGCTTTACTGTTCTCACACCGCAGCTTATCAGAATGGAATGGTCGCTGGGGAAAAAATTTCAAAATTACGCTTCGCTCGTGTTCATCAACAGAAACCTGCCCGTGCCCGATTTCACAGCAAGCGAAGACAACGGCTGGCTCGTTCTTCGGACAAAAAATCTGACGTTAAAATACAAAAAGAAAAGCGGGAAGTTTTCTAAGAATAATTTGCAGATTTCTTTTGTTCTCAATGGAAAAGAAATTGTCTGGCATCCGGGGATGAAAGACACTGCAAATTTACGCGGCACCACGCGCACGCTCGACGGCGTTGAAGGCCCCACATCGCTCGAGCCCGGATTGCTTTCGCGCGACGGCTGGACCGTTGTAGACGATTCGGAACGTCCCTTGTTCGATAACAGCGACTGGCAATGGGTTATGCCGCGCTCCGGTTCGTCAGCAGAACAGCAGGATTGGTATTTCTTCGGGTACGGTCACGAGTACAAAAAAGCGTTGTTCGACTATACACGCGTTGCAGGAAAGATTCCGATGCCGCCCCGCTTTGCGTTCGGCTTGTGGTGGTCCCGCTATTGGGCGTACACCGATGAAGAATTCAAGGATTTGGTGAGACAATTTCACAGCCACGATGTCCCGCTCGATGTGCTTGTGATTGATATGGACTGGCATCAAACGTTTCATCTGCGCTGGGGAAAGCAGCCGACCGATCAGGCGGGACAGCCGCTTGGCTGGACGGGTTACACATGGGATAAAAATTTTTTTCCTGCTCCGGCAGGATTTTTGAAATGGTGCGATGAACAAGGATTAAAGACTCCGCTGAATTTACATCCCGCTTCCGGCATTCAACCGCATGAAGAACATTATCCCGAAATGGCGCGCGCGATGGGAATTGACCCGGCAACAAAAAAATATGTTCCGTTCGATATTGTCGACAAGAAATTTGCTTCCAACTACATGAACATCATGATTCACCCTTTGGAAAAACAAGGCGTTGATTTTTGGTGGCTCGATTGGCAGCAGTGGGGAACGACAAAAATTACCGGCGTCACGCCGACGTGGTGGCTGAACTATGTTTTCTTCACCGATATGGAACGCGAAGGGAAATCGCGTCCGCTTCTTTTTCATCGCTGGGGCGGTTTGGGAAATCACCGGTACGAGATCGGTTTTTCCGGCGACGTAATTTCCGTGTGGAAGTCGCTTGCGTTTCAGCCGTACTTCACAGCGACCGCCGCGAATGTCGGCTACGGCTATTGGAGCCATGACATCGGCGGACACATGCCGGGAATTATTTCCCCTGAGTTGTACACGCGCTGGATTGAATGGGGAATTTTCAGCCCGATCATCCGTACCCATACAACGAAAAATCCGAATGCCGAGCGGCGTCTCTGGGCATATCCACCCGATTATTTTGAAGCGATGCGGAAAATGATTTTGCTCCGCTATGCGATGATTCCGTACATCTACACCGCTTCGCGCGAAGCGTATGACACAGGAATTTCAATCTGCCGCCCGATGTATTACGATTATCCCGAGGAGGCGGAAGCGTACGATTTTCGCGGTGAATATATGTTCGGCGATAATCTGCTTGTCGCGCCGATTGCAGAACCGGTTGATTCGATGAGCCTGCTGGCAGCGAAAAAAATCTGGCTGCCGAAAGGAGAGTGGATCGAGTGGTTCACCGGTGCGCACTTGCACGGACCTGCAATTATTGAACGCCATTTTCCTTTTGACGAAGTGCCGCTCTATGTGAAAGCCGGCTCGATCATTCCGATGGAACCGAAAATGCGGAACACGCACGAGAAGCCGGTTGATCCGTTGATCCTTACAATTTTTCCCGGCGATTCAGGAGCGACACGGATGTATGAAGATGAAGGGAATACGGACGGCTATCAGCGCGGAGAATGTGCCTGGACAAAAGTGAGTCAAAAGAAAATCGATGCCCGAACATCGGAGGTGGAAATATTTCCGGTTGAGGGGAATTATCCGGGAATGTTGAAAGAGCGAAGTTACGAAATTCGTTTGCGGTGTTCGTGGCCCCCGGAAAAAGTCTCGTGCAACGGAAAATTGATCGCGTATTCCCCCGAGAAGATAATTCCCTCGTGGAAATATGACGGGGATCATTTTACCACAGTTATTTCTTTGCCAAAGTTTAAGCGAACTGAAAAGATCGAGTTAGCTATTATTGTGCCGGAAGAGGTCGTCGGTAAAGATTCGCTGTTGAATGGAATGCAAGGAGAATTAAAGCGGCTACATACGGCAATGATGCTGCTCAATAATCAATGGCCCAAAGATTGGTCGCCGGATACGTTGATTCATGCCGTGCAAACCGGCAACCGCATCGGCATCCGTCCGAAAACGATTGTCGATGAACTGACGGCGCTGCACAATTCAATGCCGGAAGTGATTGCACAAATGAAGAGGACGGACATTGACGGCGTCTGGATTACACGAGCCTTCAATCATCTTTCCTTCAAATAGAAAAGAGGTACTGCGATGAACACGCGTGTCGAAAAGGATTCACTTGGCGAAAAAGACCTTCCCGCCGAGGCGTACTATGGTGTGCAAACGCAGCGCGCGGTGGAAAATTTCCCAATCAGCGGTTTGAAACCGAAGCCGTCGTACGTTGAAGCGACGGTACACATCAAGAAAGCGGCAGCGATTGTCAATAAAAAGCTTCGCTTGCTCGACTCTAAGAAAGCCAATGCTATCGTTCGCGCGGCGGATGAAATTCTCGGCGGCAAATTACGCGAATGGTTTGTAGTGGATGTGTATCAAGCTGGGGCGGGAACATCGCACAATATGAATGTGAATGAAGTCATCGCAAACCGCGCTATTGAAATTCTTCGCGGGAAGAAGGGCGACTACTCTGTCATTCATCCGAACGATCATGTGAACATGGCGCAGTCAACGAACGATGTCTGCCCGACGGCGATTCGGATTGCTTTGCTGATGGAAATTCAGAAATTATTACCCGTCCTGGCTGATCTCGAAAAAGAGTTTTTGAGAAAAGGGAAGCAGTTCGATCACATCATAAAGTCCGGGCGAACGCATTTGCAGGATGCGGTGCCGGTGCGGTTAGGGCAGGAATTCAGCGCATACGGCATCAACATTCGGAAACACCATCAAGCGATTGCCGGCGCCGGTAATTCTTCGCTTCAACTCGGCATCGGCGGAACAGCAGCAGGAACAGGATTGAACGCGCATCGGAGGTACCGCAAAATGATGGTGCAGCAGTTATCGAAACAGCTTTCGATGAAATTCAAGATGACGGATGATTATTTCGAAGCGATGCAAAGCCTGCGTCCGATGGTGGAGCTTTCGAATGCTGTCCGCAATCTTGCGCAGGATTTGATCCGCATTGCAAATGATGTTCGTTTGCTCGCGTCCGGTCCGAAAACAGGATTGTTCGAAATCAATTTGCCGGCGGTGCAGCCCGGTTCGTCCATTATGCCGGGCAAAGTGAATCCTTCGATGGCGGAAATGCTGAACATGGTGTGCTTTCAAGTCATCGGTTGCGACACGACGGTGCTGATGTCTGCGCAAGCGGGACAGCTCGAGTTGAATGTCATGATGCCGGTTGTTGCGTTCAATCTTCTTCATGAAATTGAAATTCTCACGAATGCCGTTGATGTGTTCAACAAGCTCTGCCTGAAAGGAATCACGGCGAACGAAGAACGCTGCCGAGCGTACGCAGAAGAAAGCATGAGCATTGTCACAGTGCTGAACCCGCACATCGGCTACCTGAAGGCGGCAGAGATTGCAAAAGAATATCTGCAATCCGGCAAGCCGATTCGCGAACTGGTATTGGAAAAAGGCTTGATGACAAAAGACGAGCTGGACAAGGTGTTCAAGCTGAGAGGAATGACGGAGCCGGGAGTGCATTGAACAATTACCAATGACCAGTAACCAACTTCATTCCAAAATATTTTCCGGGAGACGGTATTCGATAACACGTCCTTGAAGTGTCACGACAAGCTCGCCGGAAGCGGTTTGTTCGATTTCTGCTGAGCCGGCGTGTTGTTTTTCATACGTGTCGAGAAAGACGGTGAAGCGAATTCCGTTTTTATCTTCTTCAACGAGCGCAGGAATTGTTTTGTTGAATGTACCTGTTTGTTGCCTTTGTGAAGGCGGAAGCGATGCTGTCGGCAGTTGAACGAACGTAATTCTTTGCAAGCCCTTCTTTGTTTGTATGTCGAACGTTTGGGGAAGTTGAGCGCGCGCTGAAAAAGAATGTTCAGCAATTACTTTTCCTACAACCCAAAATCTCCTGGGAGACTCGTTC
>JAGWND010000056.1 GCA_028873075.1 Bacteroidota bacterium | reverse complement strand
GAGGGGTGCAAGTCCCATCATTCCTTTGTTCACGGCGCTCCACTTTCTTAAGGAATATCTTTCTGCAAGTGTGCCGAAATCGTTTCCATGCTCTATTTTCATTTTGAGAGCGGCAGCAAGAGAATCATTGTTGACGATAATTTCCTGTACATTGATTTCTTTTTCAGTCGAATAATATGAAATGTGCTCTTTGTAGTACTCTACAATTTCTGAATCTGACACGGGTACCGTTGTGAGAATTTCATCCCTTTTATGGCGCAGATAGATATCGTTTTCAAGCTTGGCATAAGTATCTTTCACATAGGAAGTCGTGTCATAGCCTCTCTCGTGTGCAATGCGTAACAGCACATCTTGCATGATCAATCCGAGAACTGCATCCTTAACACGCTTGGCAGAGGTAAGCAGCTCGCGACCGTATTCGGGGGTTTCAAAAAGTTCGTTTTCTATTTCTTTCTCGGAGTACGTTCTATTCTTGTACTTGACGCAGTCTGCAAAAAATTGGCGATTTCTCTTTGACTCGCTATTCTTCGAGTTTGACCTGTTCAGATCATCGAAAACAGCAGCGATCGCTTTTTCATTGAACTTCACTTTGCTCTTGTCGAACACGTGAGCGAGATAGGCCTCTTCGTAAGGAGCTTTTTTCTCGATTCGTAAGGCTCGCTCCAGCTTTTGCTTTTGATGTTGAAAGCCGTCTTCCGTCGTAAACGGATTTTCAATCCTGTCATCAACTCTTATGATGCTGTACCCTTGAGCGGTTTTAACAGGCTTCGATACTTCGCCCACTTTTAAAGAATACGCAGCCTTCTCAAAGCTCGGATCGGTGTCTCCCCATGTTATATATCCGAGATAGCCGCCGTTATTCGCCAGCGTCGTATCTGTAAAAACCTGCTTCGCCAATTCTTCGAAACGTACCCCCATTGTAACAAGCTTGTAAAGGTTCTCGGCTTCTTTTTCCGTTCGTGCATACAAATGACGAACAGCGAGTTTAATCTTCGTACGGATATAGGCTTCCCGCAATTCTGCATCGGTAACTTTTATTTTAGCATAGACTTCTCTATCCTTGAGGAATGCCAAAACGGTTTCTTTCCACGCGGCACTGAGCTCTTTTTTGTACTCAGTGTTGCTGTAAACCTTTGAATTGTCGTCATAACTGCGAAGCAAAACTTCATTGATCATATTATTCAGAATTGCAAACCTTGTTTGCAAATTATCCTGAACGCCAGTCCAAATAAGATAGTCCTCGTATCTGCCTAAAAAATCCTTCATCGTTATCTGATGGTCGTCCACGGTGGCAGCAATTCGGGGAACTTCCGGCTTGGTCCGTGAACAGCAAGAAATTGCAATAAGAAATAGACCTATGAGAATCTTCGACTTTACCATAAACTGTTGTTAGCGTGTTGAAAGGGTGTTCTCATTTCCTGTTCGTTCATCCTGCGGAGCCGTATAATGAACATAATCTTCGATATGCGGCGAGATTTTTTTTGCCCCGCAGCTTTGCCGCACGACAAGCTCCGGCATGAAACGCATCTGCACCGGCAGCGCTGAAGGATTTTCTTTCCGCTTCAGCATCTGATCAACAGCAAGCTCTCCCATGCGATGCATCGGCTGACGCATGGTTGTCAATCCGAAATGCTGCGCAAGCTCGATGTCGTCGAAGCTTACAATGGCGACATCGTCCGGAACGCGCAACCCTTTTTCACGAAGCGCGCTGATTGCTCCTATCGCCTGCACGTCGCTTGAAATGAAGATCGCCGACGGCAGTTGGGGGCCGAGCTTCAGCATCTCTTTCATAGCAAGATAGCCGGCGTCTCTGCTGAAACCGTCCAGCTTTGTAACGTCGCTCACAATAATGTTCTTCTCGTTCACTTCCATATTATGCTTCTTCAGCGCAGCACGAAATCCTTCCAAGCGAATGCTTGCAGGATCGCTCTTGATGTTCGCCGTGATCATGCCGATATTTTTATGTCCGAGAGAGATAAGGTGCTCAGTGGCTGTTTGCGCTCCCTGAAAATTTTCCACAGTGATGGAATCGAACGCTTCATGAAATGTATCCACAAGAACAATAGGCAGTTCCAGGTCCTTCCACTTCTTTGCAAACGTGTCCGGCAAGCGCATGGAGAAAAAGAGAATGCCGTCCACTCTTCCGCGCCGTGAACTGCGCCGAAGCGATTCGTCAATCTCATCAGGATGATTGATACCGTGAAGAATGAGATCGAAGCCGATGGATGAAATTTTCTCTTGCACGCCTTGAAGGACCTCGATGAAAAAATAATTTGTGAAGAAAGGAATGATTGCGGCAAAAGTATTGGTGCGCTGACGTGCAAGGCCTTGCGCGTACACGTGCGGCTGGTAGTTCAGCCGTTTGGCAACGGCAAGAACTTTTTCGCGCGTTGCTTTCGTCACATTCGGGTGTCCGTTGAAGACACGCGAAACTGTCCCGATCCCCACGTTTGCCTCTCGCGCTATGTCGTAAATGGTAATAGCCAAGTTTGTGACTAAAATTTACTTTATTATTGGAAGGGCTTCCACAAGGTAGGCGATTTTAGTCGTAATGTCAAGTAAAAAGTTAATTTTGGGGGAAGGCTTATTGTAAGGGCTTCCACGCACGGGGATGGAGCTATGTTAAGTTAAGCTCGCGGCCATCTTAAGAGAGAGAAATTCCCCTATTTTGCATAAAAATCAATCATATTTTCGATTGCACGACTGCAAACAGGATCAAAACCCGTAAGGCTGAGTGAGAACATTCTGCAATCAACACTCGGACGGTACAGTCCGGTCGAACTGTATCCTGCTCCTTCAAAAGCTCCAACTACAGTTTTATATTTTTGCGCTTCCAAGACTTTTCGCTCTGCTTCTAGCAGTTCCTGACGACTATCTAAATAATTTGACAAAGAAGGATTCAAGGTAGCACGCTCATTTTCAATACTGTCGAACCCAGTTTTATTCCACGGAGTTGGAAGCGGAGTTGTGGAAGAAACCATGCCACGCCACTTCAAATGTTCGCGCGACGGATCGGCAGAGAGATTCGGCTCCCATGGCTCGACACCCTTGGGATAAAAATTATTGTAGGCAACAGAAGAAGAATAATATTCATCTCCCAACCCTGCAAAGCAATGTCCGAATTCATGGACACAAACATAATCTGCCTGCCATGCTGTTGCCGGAGTTTCTCCTATCGTGTACGAGATTGCGTAGAGCTGATAAATTCCTCCTCCTCCGTAACGATTCGTATTCACAAGGATGATCATGAAATCGTACGGCGCTGCTGCTGCATAATTTCTCACCACTCGATTCTCGTCGGTCAAAACATAGCGGGCTGACCCGAACGTGTTGTACGAAGTACCGAGCGCGTTATCCACCCACAGGCGGCGATCCGGCTGATCAATCCCGGATTCGTGCGATGCAACTTCCACTCCCCAAATGTTGAAATCTTTTTCTCTCTCCTTAAAAGGACTCGTGGAGAAAAGATCGGATGCAAAATGTTTTGCATCGTCATCGAACTTCTTCATTTCGTCGTTAGTGTAGCCGTCGCCTAAAATGACAATGTCGACTTTTTTATGAGAGTCCCCATTCTTGATGATGGAAATGACTTTCGACGGCGATAATGTTTCGTGATGAATTTCGGGCGACGCGGGATTAATCTCAGCCGAAAATATTTCTCTACAGATCATTCTCTTATCGCGGCGCGAAATTGTCAATTGAACGCTGTGCAGCGGATACGGAAAACGTACCGATTCCTGAAATGAGCGGTACACTCCGCTCGCCGCCTCATCGGTGGTTTGCCATTCGTTGAACATACATGAATATCCGCGCGAATAGACGACACGATTTGTTTTCATATCAATGACTTTGAATAAGTACTCTCCTAGATTCAACGTGTCAACTAAATTCACAAGACTTCCCGCCCATGTTCCTTCTTCGTACATCTTGTCCGGCACGATGCGTTCTTCGCCTTTCGTACCGACATGGTAGAAATCGTACCGCAGAGTCGCGTCACGGAAGTAGGTTGAGAATTTCTCCTCATTTCCAAAGCCGAACGCAGAGGTCGTAAAGAGAAAAAAACAAAATAACAAAGCTCTTTTTTTCATTCTGTCACCTTTTGATTCGTGGAAACCGATTCTTTGGATTGATGTTCTCTTTTTCGTTTCATGATCGTGTACACGGAAGCGCCTGCAACCCCGCACACACCGGCTCCGGCTGCCACGGCAATTCTCACGCCGAACCAATCCGCAGCGACTCCCATGCCTAAGCTTCCAAACGGAAAAAATCCTTGAAAAACGACTGCATACAATCCCATCACTCTTCCGCGCAAATGATCGGGAACACGATTCTGCAACGAGGTGTTCGCTGTTGCGAAAAACGCGATCAGCCCCATGCCGATGCCCACCAGACATGCCATGGAAAGAAGCGGAGAGGCAGAAAAGGCAAAAATCGAGATCGAAAAAACGAAAACAGCAATTCCTCCGTAAAGGAATGTTCTTGGCGAAACTTTGTGCCCTACGGATGCTACGGTCAGCGCGCTAATCAGCGCACCGATGCCGTTCGCCGAAAGCAAATTGCCGAATCCTACTGCACCGATAGCTAAAACCTTGTCGGCAAAAATAGGAAGCAGGACGGAATACGACCACCCGAAAATCGTCACGACGGAAACAAGCGTAAGCACAGCGATCATAACAGATTCTCCCCTGACATACGTAATGGCTTCACGAATTGCCTGCATCACCGGTTCGTCGCGCCGCCCCGTACTTCCCTGTTCAACAACATTCATCATCAGCAAACCGATGATGACTGCAATGAACGTTGCCCCGTTGAGAAAGAAGCACCAGCCGACACCGAACGCGCCTATGATCAAACCGCCGATAGCAGGACCGAACATACGCGCACTATTGAAGACGGCAGAATTCAGTGCGACTGCGTTTCCCAAATTTTCTTTCCCGACCATTTCAACAACGAACGATTGCCGTGCCGGAACATCGAACGAGTTGATAATACCGAGTGTCAGAGCGAGAAAACCGATCATTGCAGGTGTAATCACGTGCGTCCAATACAACGCTGCAAGAACAAATGCTTGAATCATTGATGCCGTTTGTGTCGCTACAATAATTTTCTTCTTCAGGGTCTTGTCGGCAACCGTACCGCCGAACATCGAGAAAAAAAGCAGCGGTATTGAATTAAGAAAACCGACTGCGCCAAGCCAGACAGACGAATGTGTCAGTTGATACACCAGCCATGCCTGACCGACATTCTGCATCCACGTTCCGACCAACGAAATGAGCTGACCGAAAAAAAACAAGCGATAATTTCTAAACTGAAGCGAACGAAAGGCGGGGAAACCGGAAATTCTCTGCTTCACATCTTGCAAGGCGCTCATCGCGTATCAGTCTCTTGATGCTGTGAAAGAAACGCGAGACGGCTGACGAAGCAGCACAGCTTCAATGTGCGTACGCGAGGCGCGAAGGATCCGGAAACGGTACGAACCGAGGACGAATTCTTCACGCTCGGCCGGAATTCTCCCCAACGACGAAACAATGTAGCCGGCAAGCGTTTCGTATCTGCCTTCAGGAATAACGAGGCGGTATTTTTCTACAAGCTGCTCCACTTCATAATTACCGCTGATCACGATCGAGCCGTCCGATAATTTTTTGAAGAGCTGCGTCGCTCCTTCTTCTTCGCCGGGGAACTCGCCCAAGAATTCTTCCAAAATATCCTGGGAAGTCACAACACCGGCAGTGCCGCCGAATTCATCAACTACAACGGCAAGCGTACTGCTCTTCTGTCTGAATTCGCGGAAGAGATCGGAGCAATTCTTCGTTTCCGGGACGAAGAGCACTTCGCGCATGATGCTCGACAGCGAACGCGGTTTCTTGAAAAAATCCCGCGCCAACACGACGCCGACGATATGATCGATATTTTCTGCATACACAAAGAGCTTGGAAAATTTCTTTTCGCCCAACACCTGAAGCGCTTTTTTTACAGGCGTGTTGACCGAAACCGCAATAATTTCAGTACGCGGCTTCATGATGTCTTTTGCCAGCACGTCGCTCAAGGTAATGACTTTAGAAAGCTTCTGCCGGTCTTCTTTCTTTATTTCGCCCGCTTCTTCGCTCTCGCGCAACAACAATTCAAAATCCTTTTTCGAATAAAACGAAGCAGCGCTCGTGCGCCCGAAGCCCAGTACCGTCATAAAGATCATAGAAGTATATTGTATCAGCCATATCAACGGGAATAAAAGAATGCGGCTCGCTTTAATAAACACAGCGGCGTAGGAAATCATAGCGTCGGCGGTAAGACGAGCAGCCGATTTTGGAATGATCTCGCCGAAGAAAAGCAGGAACCCTGTCACCGCCAAAAAAATCGCGGTGTGATCCCACAGCAACAATTGCTGTAACGAGATTGCGGAAAGCGATGCGAAGGCGATGTTCACAATATTATTACCGACAAGTGCCGTGGAAAGAAATTTCTCCGGCGCTTCAAAGAATGCAATCGCCGTCCCTGCACCGAACATTTTTTTTCTCGCACGAACGCGGAGCTTCGTTTTGTTCGATACGACGAACGCGATCTCGGCGGAAGAAAATATCCCGCTGAGGAGAAGTAAAACCAATAATGCGATGATCATTCTTATACTGTGGGATTGAATTTCTTGCCTCTCTTGCGCTTCTCCGCAACAGCAAGAATCAATAAATAGGCCGAAGCACCGAGGACATCCGCAAGAAGATCGTACACATCTGCTGTTCTTCCCGGAACAAAGATCTGATGATACTCATCCGAAAATCCGTAGAGCGCTGTTCCGACAACGGCAAGAAAAAGGCTGATACGGGAGAGCCATTCTACATTTTGAAATTTCAGCGCGCGGTGCGCAAGCCAGCAGAAAATGAAATACAACGATACATGAACGACTTTATCGAACCCATGCGGTAGGGGCGGAATTTTTCTCCCGGGGATCGCCGATTCGATAAAAATCGCCGCCGCCCACAGTATTGCCGGCGCTTGGAACCAAAGATACGACTTAAAATTTCGGTGGAGCATAGTTATAATGTAGTCAATACGATACAAAAAAACCGGGAGAACGGATACATGGACAGACACATGTGCACTGCACTATGTACTCCGAAACATCTGAAAAGCTCTCGAGTGAGCCGTGGTGAGCGAAGTCGAACCACGATGTTGTTCCAATTTTCGCACTTCGACCACGCTCAGTGCGACAGAGCGTTATTTAAAAATAGTTTTTCAGATGTCTCTACTCCATGAATCCGGTCACCCCGTCCTCACGAAGTTTTAACATTACTTTCCGCGGAATTGAGTTGCTGCAATGCTCTCGGAACACATCTCAGAATGTCGCCCGCCGTCATTCCAATCTCTCCGATTTCCGAAGCAGAAATATCGCCGGCCATTCCATGCACATACACTGATGAGAATGCTGCCGCTGAAGGCTCCATTCCCTGTCCCAGCAAGGTGGAGGAAATTCCGGAAAGCACATCGCCCGCACCCGCAGTCGCCATTCCCGGATTTCCTGTTGAGTTGATAAACACTCTTCCATCCGGTGCTGCGGTGATCGTCGGAGCGCCTTTGAGAATCAACACCAGTTTATATTTTTTTGCAAACGCTGAAGCAATGTTGAGCTTGTCGGCTTCGATCTCTTCAATCGGTAAATGAACAAGCCGCGAAAACTCTCCGATGTGCGGCGTAAGAATCACTGCTTTCGCTTTTCGCCTCAACAGCAAAGGAAGATTTCCGGCAAGCGCATTCAGCCCATCGGCATCTATCACTAACGATTTTCGAGAATGCTGTACAATATCATGTACAACTTTTTTCGTCTCTGCATTGAGCGACAAGCCCGGACCGATGGCTACAACATCCGCCCATGCGATGCGCTTGTAAATTTCCGGCAGCGCTTCGGGCGACAGCGTCCCTCCAGAAGTGGAAGAAAGCGGCATCGGCATCACTTCAAGCGTGCGGCGTGAGACTGAGGAAAAAACTTTTTCCGGAATGCCGAGCACGACAAGTCCCGCGCCCGATTTCAATGCCGCTAGTGATGAAAGCAGCGCAGCACCGGTTAACCCTGGAGAGCCTGCAAGAACAAAAATTTTTCCAAGGGAATTTTTGTTTGCGGTGAGAGGGCGCTTCGGCAATGCTTGAACGACATCTTCCCGTTCAACCAAAAAAGCCGAAAAAGATTCTTTTAATTTGATTGAGGGAATCTCTCCATGGGGCATCGCTTGGACAATATCCACCACGTTGATCTTCCCGCAATATTCCCTCCCCGCTCCGATGAACATTCCTGTTTTAGGGTTTCCCATCGCTGCCGTCACGTTCGCTTTGACGGCAACCGTTTGCACCTCGCCGGTTGTAGCATTGCAGCCGGAAGGAATATCAACGGCAACAACGAACGAGCGTTTCTGTGAATTTATCCACGTCGCGACTGCAGCGTATTCCCTGAGCAATGCACCGTGAAAAGAAACGCCGAACATCGCATCAACAATGCAATGGTAACGTGCGGCGCGCAACTGGGGCGGGAATGTTCCGACGATGCGAAGACGAGGATGAGCCGCACGGCGGAGAATTTCAAAATTAGTTTTTGCGTCCCCCTGCAACCCGTTAGGATTTGCAAGAAGAACGACGGTAACCTCCGCTCCCCGCTGTAATGCATATCGAGCAACAACAAATCCGTCCCCGCCGTTGTTTCCTTTCCCACAAAAGATCAATAATGATTTCGAGTAAAGCGAACCGATCTCGCGTTCGATGATTTCCACCGCTCCCCTGCCTGCGCTTTCCATGAGAAGCAGCGACGGAATTGCAAAGCGCGATGCAGCACGCTTATCGCGTCGTTTCATTCCTCCGGCTGTGAGAACCTCTTTCATATCAAATGTTAAAAATTACAACCCTTGAAGGGTCCAAACCCTTCAAGGGTTTTTACATCGAACTCCCTGTGAACTCTGTGCCCCAGCGGCGAAAAATCAAAAGAGCGATTTCGTTACGTCGAGTACAAGCGATGGAAGCACTCCAAGGAGAAGTATTCCGGCGCCTGAAGCAAGCAACGAAACCATCGCATAGCGCGGGACAGAAACCGCTTCGCTTTCAACCGAATCGCGGAAATACATGTACACAACAACGCGCACATAATAATACGCTGAAAGCAAACTTGTCATCACTCCGAGAACCGCAAGCCACGTCAAATTCGACTCAACCGCGCTCGCAAAAAGATAATATTTTCCGACGAAGCCGGAAAACGGCGGCACACCGGTTAATGAAAACATGAATATTGACAACAGCGCCGCAAGGACCGGTTTTCGTGTCCCCAATCCGGCATATTCTTCGTACGAGAGGCGCTTGCCGTCTTCCTTTTCCATAACTCCCACAATACCGAAGGCTCCTAAATTTGTCAGCGCGTATGAAACAAGATAGAAGAGCACCCCCTGCCAGCCCAATGAAATTCCCGACGCTATGCCGACGAGCATATACCCGGCATGAGCAATGCTCGAATATGCAAGCATGCGTTTCAAGTTTTTCTGAGCCAAGCCGAAAAGATTCCCGACGATCATCGAAACGGCAGCAAGCACAGCAACAATTGCGACAAGCCGGTGATCATGCGTTGCCATCGGAATAGAAAAAACAAGAACAAACGCAGAAAATGCGCCTGCTTTACCGCCGGTGGACATTAACGCCGTGACAGTCGTCGGCGAGCCTTCATAGACATCGGGCACCCACATGTGGAACGGCACTGCGGCAACTTTGAAGGCAAAACCCACGAGCAAAAGCCCGACGCCGATAAGATGCCACGGCGACGAAAGGAGGTGAGGGTATTGTGATGCAATACGAAGAAGATTCGTCGTGCCGGCTGTGCCGTAGATTAACGCAATTCCGTACAGGAGAAATCCCGTCGCAAAAGCACCGAGAAGAAAATATTTCAGCGCCGCTTCGTTCGATGTGAGGCGTGTCCGCTCGAATCCGGCGAGCACGTAAAAGCTCACCGACATCACTTCGATTCCGAGAAACACTGTGATCAAATCAGCGGAAGAACCCAATATCATCATGCCGAGCATGGACAAAAGTACGAGCACATAAAATTCTCCGAAGTTGATATTTTCCTTTCCGAGATACGATTCCGACAGCAACAGAACGAGAAGCCCGATGCCCGAAAAGAGGACGTCAAAAAAATCAGCATACCCGCCGACAAGCACCATGCCGCTGTATGCCGTACCGCTCATTGAAAATGTCTGCACGGCAAAAAATGCGCTGGCAATAATTCCAACGATGCTCAGCCACAGAACAGCGCGCTCCGACCTTTTGAAGAGCGATTGAACGGTCAGCGCAAGCAGCGCCGTCAACGAAATTGAAATCAACGGTGATGTTCCGATGAGGTCTGTAGAATTGAACGGCATGGATGAATGATTCCTTAAACTTATTCTTTGCGGTCGACAAAAAAAATAATTTTTATTGAACGTCATTCCCGGATGTTTTTATCGGGAATACGCACACTGAAGTCAATCGACTACGGCAGATTCCCGCTTTCGAGGGAAAGACGTTACCGATTGGCTCAAAAAGAAGTTGTTCCGCTGGCATCAATTAAGCACGAAAAAAGAATAACCAAATAATTGCATACAACGGAACTAAAAACACAAACGTGTACTTAACAACGTATCCAAAAAATGACGGCATTGCAACGCCCGATTGTTCCGCAATGGACTTTACCATAAAATTGGGCCCGTTGCCGATGTACGTGCATGCGCCGAAAAACACTGCGCCGATGGAAATTGCTTGAACGTGTCTCCAATGCATCGTGAGAAATTGCTCCATGTGGTGAACGTTCTCGAGATTCAAATGAAAAAGTCCGAACGCCGCGGTCAGAAAATTGAGATACGTCGGTGCGTTGTCGAGAAACGACGACAAAATTCCCGTTCCCCAATAATATTGACCGACACTTTCAATTCCTAATGACTGAGAATGAAGCGTCAGCCAATCAAGCGCAGGGACCATTGTCGCAAAAATACCAATGAACAAAATTGCCACTTCTTTGATCGGCGCGAAGTTGAATTCATTTTTCGCATGAGCGCGCTTCGGCGTTGTGTAGTACGAGCCGGCGGCAGCGCCGACCATCAGCACTTCACGCAAGCCAAGCGGATGTTCAATGAACACGCTCACGAGAATTGCAAGAAGAAAACCTAAATTCGACAAACCGTCAAACCGAGGCCCCTCTCCCGTTTCTTCCACCCGCTCGCGCAATTGCGGCGACAATTTTCTGAAAGAACGAAAATCAATAAATGCAAACACGCCGAGCAACACGAGCACTGCAAGCAGCCAAATCTGCCACGCAACATCAAACACCCAGAAGAACGGAATGCCTTTCAAATAGCCGAGAAACAATGGCGGATCGCCGATTGGCGTAAGCGCACCGCCGATGTTGCTGACGAGAAAAATAAAAAAAATAACGTGGTACGGCCTGATGCGGTACCTGTTCACGCGAATGTACGGACGAATGAGCAGCATCGAGGCGCCGGTCGTTCCGACAAGATTCGAAACAATAGCGCCGAATCCCAGCAAGGCGACATTCGCAAGCGGAGTCGAGCGCCCGCGCATCCGAAAGTGAATTCCACCTGAGACAACGAACAATGAACCAATCAGTGCAATGAAGCTGACATATTCATACAACGTTGCAAGAAGCCTCGGAACATTGTGAAGCACGAAAATATAATACAGCACTGTCAGCAATCCGAGCGACACCGACACTGCAGGATAATTCGCTTCCCACCAATGACGGTTGATGAAGGGTGCAACGGCAATCGCACCAAGCATCAACACAAACGGGAGAATCATCACCGGCGAAACTTGCGACGGCTCGACACCTTCTCCCGCACATGACAAAGAACACGCAAGAACTAACAGTCCCGCAATTCCAAAAAAACGAGCGAGCCAGCGATTCATTTCGCCCCGTGTCGGTTTTCAGAGTAATGTCGAAATGTCAATAGCTCCGCCCTCACCCCCGTCCCCTCTCCCTTACGGAGAGGGGAAAAAGGGATGAAGGGTGAAGAGCGGAGGTCAACTCCAGCTACTCCTCCGTTTTTTGTTTGCTCTAAAACTCTCACGAGCTGTTTTGTCGAAGCGGCGGATGATTTCAAAAATGTCGAAGGATAAACGCCGATCCACACGATGAACAGCACAATCGGGACCAACACGGCGATTTCTCTTTTCGAAAGATCAAGCAGCGATTGGTTCGCTGTATTTGTCAGCTTCCCGTAGAAAACGCGCTGGTACATCCAGAGCATATAAACGGCTGCAAAAATGACGCCCGTCGCAGCAAAGATTGTGTACACATGCGAGCCGATGATTGCCGATTTGAACGAGCCCAGCATGATCAGAAATTCACCGACGAAGCCGTTCAATCCCGGCAAGCCGATGGACGACAACGTGAAGATCATAAAGAACACTGCATAAATCGGAAGCTGTTTCGCCAAACCGCCGAATTCCGAAATCTCCCGCGTATGGCGACGATCGTAAATCATTCCGACAACAAGAAAGAGCGCACCGGTCGAAAGCCCGTGATTGATCATTTGAATCATGCTTCCCTGAATTCCTTCTTCCGTCATCGAAAAAATTCCGAGAACGACAAATCCGAGATGGCTCACTGAAGAATAGGCAACCAATTTCTTGATGTCGGTCTGCACCATCGCGACAAGCGCTCCGTAAATAATCCCGATGACCGCAAGTGTCGAGAGGAGCGGCGTAAACTGAAACGAGGCGTACGGGAACAAGGGCAAACAAAACCGAAGCAAGCCGTACGTTCCCATTTTCAACAGCACACCGGCAAGGATAACACTTCCTGCCGTCGGCGCCTGCACGTGAGCATCGGGAAGCCACGTGTGAAACGGGAAAATCGGAACTTTAATTGCAAAGGAGAGCGTGAACGCGAGAAACATCCACACCTGAATGTTCAACGGTATTCCCGGTGCAATGGCATACAGCTTTTGCAAATCCGTCGTGAAATATCCGCCGGGCAATGTCGAAGCATAATAGCCGAGCCACAGAATGGCGATGAGCATCAGCAGACTGCCGGACATGGTGTAGAGGAAAAATTTCACTGCGGCGTAAATGCGTTCCTTCCCTCCCCAAATTCCGATAATGAAATACATCGGAATGAGCATCGCTTCCCAAAAAACGTAAAAGAGAAACAAATCAATTGAAACGAACACACCCAACATGCCGACCTCGAGCAGAAGCATAAAGACGACATATTCTTTGATGCGCTTAGTGATCGAATCCCACGACGCTATGAGCGCAATTGGCGTTAGGAACGTTGTCAATACAACAAGAAGAAGCGAAAGTCCGTCAATGCCGACATGGTAGCTGATGTCGAGACCTTGAATCCACACCGTTTGCTGAACGAACTGCATTTGCGTGCTGCTTGGATCAAAATTCAGATACAAAAGGACAGAAACAGCAAACGTTACAAGCGATGTGATAATACCAATCAGCTTGATGACAGTAATTTTCTCTCTGTTGACAAACAGCAGCAACAACGTGCCGATGAGCGGAGAAAAAAGAAGAAAAGTGAGCATAATCGGTTTTCGGTATTCAGTACTCAGTATTGGGAAATCGGTAGCCGCAGGCTTTACGTCTGCGGGATAATTGTATCATCGCAACAACAGCATGCCGATGATGAATAAAATTCCGCCCACAAAAATCACGGCGTAACTTTGCGCGGCTCCGGTTTGAATGCGGCGGAGCATTTCGCTCGCAAACGCCGCGATTCTTCCCGTCACATTCACCGTATAATCAATCACGCCCACATCCACGCCGCGCCACAATATTTTCTCAGAACCTTTGACGATAGGCGTTACAACAGCGGCGTCGTACGTTTCATCAACATAATATTTGTTGAACAGAAGGTTATACGATTTCGCAAAACGCTTCGCAAGCGATTCGGCAACGTTCGGTTTTTTCAAATAGATCACGCGAGCGTAATACATTCCCGTAACAGCGACTGCGATTGAAAGGAGCATCAACACATATTCTGTCGAAGAAATTTCATGCGGAACGAGCGCAAGTTGCGTGTTTGCCGAATCGAAAACCGGTTCAAGAAAATGCTCGAACCTATTGCCGCCGCCGAGGCTTGCCGGTATTCCGATAAATCCGCCAATGACTGACAGTGTGGCAAGTGCGACCAACGGAATAGTCATCGTCTTCGGCGCTTCATGAGGATGAAGATGATTTTCATCGAAACGCGGCTTGCCTTCAAACGTTAACGAAACCAAACGAAACATATAAAACGCCGTCAGTCCGGCAGTAACAAAACCGATGAACCACAAAACCGGCGAGCCGTCGGCAAACGCCCGCCACAAAATTTCGTCCTTGCTGAAAAATCCCGACAGCGGCGGGATTCCCGAAATCGCGAGCGCGGCAATGAAAAATGTTTTGTAGGTTACCGGCATGTATTTTTTCAAGCCGCCCATCTTTTGGATATCCTGCTCGTCGTGCATTCCATGAATGACGGCGCCGGCTCCGAGAAAAAGCAGCGCTTTGAAAAATGCGTGCGTCATCAGATGAAACAATCCGGATGCAAACGCTCCGACTCCAACCGCAAGAAACATGTAACCAAGCTGGCTTATCGTAGAGTACGCAAGAACTTTCTTAATGTCATTTTGCACTAAGCCGATTGTTGCGGCGAAGAACGCCGTCGCTGCACCGACAACGGCGACGATTTCCATTGTTGCCGGAGCAAGTGCGTACAACACCGAGCACCGCGCAACCATGTACACTCCCGCAGTGACCATCGTTGCAGCATGGATCAGCGCGCTGACCGGCGTCGGACCGGCCATTGCATCCGGCAGCCAAACGTAAAGAGGAATTTGCGCTGACTTCCCCGTTGCTCCAACAAAAAGCAAAAGTGTAATCCAAAATAAAACTGAAGTGCCTGATGAAAGAACCGAAGCTTGAGAGAAAACAGAATCGAAATTCAACGAACCGAAATTCACAAAAATCAAAAACATCCCGATCAGAAAACCAAAATCACCGACACGGTTGACAATGAATGCTTTCTTCGATGCGTCGGCAACTGTTGACTTCTCAAAATTCCGGTCGTACCAAAAACCAATCAACAAATAGGAACACAGTCCGACACCTTCCCAACCGAGAAACATAAGCAAGAAATTATCGGCGAGAACAAGTGTCAACATCGCAAAGACGAAGAGATTGAGATAGGTAAAGAAGCGCCAGTATCCTTTATCTCCGTGCATGTAGCCGATGGAATAAATATGAATCAATGCGCTCACGCCAGTCACAATCAGCGTCATCAAAATCGAAAGCTGGTCAACTTGAAATGCGACATTAACCGAAAGCGCACCAGCCGCAATCCATTGAAACTGACTTATGATATGATGACGTTCTTCAACAGGCAGAGAAAGCATTTCAACAAAAATCGCAACGGCAACTCCAAATGAAAGAATCACTGCCGCTGAAGCAATGCTTCC
>JAGWND010000055.1 GCA_028873075.1 Bacteroidota bacterium | reverse complement strand
TGAATCCATGTAAATGCGTCGATTGAGTGCTGTGTTAATAATGCAGGATTCAAAATTCGACCTTACAACTGAATAGTGACCTGCCATGAGTCCAAAGAAACCGAAACCATTAACTGTACTAACATTTTTAATAATGCAGTCGGAAATATTCAATACATTACTGTTAAAGAGGTAATAATTGTTCATTGGTCCCATTCCCCCATCAATTATACACATATCGAGATTATATGTGCCTTCAAACTGCGGTTCTGTGCCAAATGATCCATTTCTTTCTGTAAATAAAACGTTTTTGAAATTATATGATCCCCCGCCTGTAAAGTTTGCTCCGCCCGTTATGACAATTTCGCTATCTGGCGTGCCTATAGCATTCAAGATACCTCTGTTGTTTAGATCTGCATCAATAATAAGTCTCGTACCCGGTTTGATGTTCATAGTACCACTACTTGCAATCCTAAAACTAGATTGCACGATCCAATTTCTGTCTGGCGTTAAAGTAAGAGATGAATCTACAATGCCAAATAGTTTTGTCGCGTTTGTTACATTTAAAACTATTCTCTGTTTCGTTGTGTCAGAAGAGCCTTTATACCAAAGTAGCCCTTCAAAAACTATATCTCTGTCATGACTAACATTAGGGCTTATTTTGATCACTAAGGGCGTGGAAGAGTACCGCATTGCATAGGGACTCATGCTACCGATGTATGCTTTTGATGTGAGTATTTGTGCTGTCGTTGTATCTTCAAATTCTCCAAATCTTATCGCCAAATATGCACTATCGCAATGACCGCCTACATTTCTGACTTTGTACCACAATTCAATCGTTTCACCAGCATCAACAACGCCGTCACGGTTATCACTACCTAATGTGTCAACAATGTTTTGCTCAACCTGATAAAGCCTCGGTGGAGGATTAGTGATGATAGCATTTGCAAAATCAACATTGCCGGATAAATCAGTTCCACGGGAATTTATTAATCTGATCCACATATCTTCTTGAGATCGTCCAGGGTAAAGTTGATTATATAAAGCCACACCTCCCGAGACAATCGGCGCCGCCATTGAAGTCCCGCTATACACCCGATAGTTTCCATTTGGAATTGTGCTGAGTATTCCTGCTCCGGGTGCCTTTAGCTCATAATTAAAAAGGTCAGGATAGACACTAACAAAGGGACCATCGCAATCAATGTTACTAAAACTAGCATCCGCTTGAACACCTAAGACATAAGATAATCCTGCTGGGAAAAAAATGGAACCATCATAAAATCCACAAGGTGCCATGCTAGCCCCATCATTTCCCGCAGCCGCAACCAGCACACAATTTGCGTAAGCATACTGTAAAGCAGCTTCCATCGTTAGCGATCTCGCATAGCTCCCGAAGCTCATGTTTATCACAGTCGCACCTTTCATCACGGCATACCAAATCCCTTGTGTAATTGTAGCAACATCACCGCGTCCTGAACTTTGGAACACCTTTATCGGCATTATCTTCGCGTGCCAGTCAACACCCGCAATGCCAATACCGTTGTTGCCAACCGCGGCGGCAATTCCCGCCACGTGTGTGCCGTGGCTGTTGTCGTCCATCGGGTCGTTATCGTTGTTTATAAAATCCCAGCCGTGAACATCGTCAACAAAGCCGTCCCCGTCATCGTCCGCTCCGGGCACGCCGTCCGCCTCTGCCGCGTTCGTCCAAATATTATCTGCAAGGTCGGGATGGTGCCAGTCAATCCCCGTGTCGAGAAATGCAATGATCTGTGAAGTGTCGCCGGTGGTGCTGTCCCACACCGCATCCGCATGAACTGCAGGAATATAGTACTGCTGAGGATACAACGGATCATTTGGCGTTACAACAGTAATGGCATTTGTTTTATTTGGTTCGCTGCTGCTGTGCGTGCGGGCGTATTCTTCTGCCTCAGCTTCTGTCATCGGCGGAGAAAGAGGCTGGTCCGCCACAACAGAGTACATATAATTCGGCTCTGCATATGCAACATTGGGATCGTTCTTTAATTCGTTAATAAGCGAAAAGATATCCGCAGGAGCCGCTTGAGCCGAAGCGTTTGCAACAGAGAATTTGTAAATGTTGTGGAGACTCGGCTGTTCGAACTGTTTGCCATTCGGAGCGGTAAGCATCTTTTTGAAAGGAAGTCTCTCTGCATTCCTGAACAGCTTTGCCGCAGCACTCACATTATGCTGTTGAAGAATTTGATCAACAGATGCAACGCCAACGGCGGCGGTTCTCATTCCGGTCTTTGGCAAAGTGGTATAGTGGACGCTCACCGCCACATCGTCTTTGAACTTTACGAGCACCTCGTTCGGCACAAAATCGCTCTGCGATAAACGAGCGTCGAGTGTGATGGGACCGGCACTGTTGTCCGTTTGTGCGAAGAGAATGGAGAAGCAGAGAAACAGGCAAATCAGCAGTATCATTTTTTTCATAACGAACCTCTCAGGGTAAATTGAACTCGCTATTTTGACAACTCTTGGTCGGACATATCTTCTCAGGCTTATGGTAATTCAACTCCACCATTTGGCGGCTTACACCGCAATATTCTTTTTCTCTCCTTTTCTCATCTTCTCATCGCCTCCGCCACTGCGGCGGCTGGTGTGTGAACGCCAAGCTTCTGTAAGATCAAGTATGGGTGTGTTGTTGCTCATTAGAAATGCCAGTGGGAATGCTGGCTGTAATGGTAGTTATTTCTTGCAAGAGATGCAATACGCAATTGCGTACTATTTCACCCCGCTCCACCCCTCCCGTTCGTTGCCGCGACACTTCCGAGTGTCGCACTGACACTAATAAGCGTTGTTTTATCGGTCGGAAGTGTTGAATTACCGCTCCGAACCGTCTCCGCGACCATTCCGAGTGTCGCTTTAACACTCCGAAGTGTTGAATTGACACTCCCGACCGTCTCGCCGACACTCCGAACCGTCGTTTTATCGCTCCGAACCGTCAAATTGCTACTTCCTTCCCTCATTCTGTCGCTTCGTTTCGTCATTTTATCGAAACGGCGCCTCATTTTATCGAAACCTTTCGTCATTCCAACGAAACCGAGCAGTAAAGAGACGCTTCCTTCCGTCATTCCAACGCATCGTTGCCTCATTGTATCGAAGCTTTTCGTCATTTCATCGAATGGCTCTATCATTGCAACGTTCTTGAGTGTTTCTGCCGCAGTTTTTTGCTCCTGTGTTAGTGTTGCCGAAACCAGATTTTGTACGGGCATAACGTACCCTTATGTTTGTTCGTGGTGAGTTGTGTACCTTGCGAAGGTTGTGAACTTTCGCAAGCTTTTGTTCCGTTCACACCATTTAAATATATATCTCTACATTTGCACAGCTTTACAGAAAAGATTTAGAAAATTCCTTAGCCTTAACTTGTGCGCCATATTTTGGGCGCAAAAGTAAAAAGGACGCAACTTCCGTTACATCCTTATCAGAGGTACTGGCGTACCCACGTACAAAGACATAAGAAAGTGCGTCCATTTCTGGACGCAGCTTCCCTGCCTGTTCTTGTACGTTTTGAAAAGTGCCAGTTTTCTGATAAGAACACAGCAAATAACTGCGTTACTAATTTTTTTCTTTACAAAAGTTCTTCGTCAATTACCTTTGTGCTGTTGTTAGAATATTTGCTACGGCGTAACTTAACGAGCCATCAATTCAAAGTCAAGCGTTTCACTCGATGTCTGACGGCGATTCCCCGCCGTCTGACATCTTTCTAACTCCCACGAAACGTCAGACAGCATACAACGCTGTCAGACGTTTTTCATCTCGTCCCCCACTTTTCAACGTGGGCGCAAATATTTCAAAAGTTACTTACACCCTCTCATCCACAAAATCGCGCTCGTCCGAACGGACGACGAGCACAGGGCACGGCGCTTTGCGGACTATTTTTTCTGCGGTGCTGCCGAAGAGAATATGCTCAACGCCGGTGTGCCCGTGCGTTGCAACGATGATGAGATCAATGTTCTCATCTTTGGCGAACGATGCGATCTCGACAAACGGTAACCCGGTTTTCACCAGCCACTCGGATTCAACCTCCCCCTGAATTTCTTTCTCGACAAGCTCTTTCAGTTCCTCTTCTGCTTTCGTGCGCAACTCGGCTTCCACATTCGGCAAACCGACTTGCCCGAAGCTGAAATCCGCCGGATAAATTGTCGGCTCGACGACGTAGACAAGATAGAGCTTAGCTTTGAACTGGCGCGCAAACGGAATCGCATACTGCAGCGCCTTCCTCGCGTACTCGGAAAAATCAATCGGAACTAAAATTTTTGTGAGAGTAATAGCTGGAGATTTTTGTGGCGTTGTTTTCCCAGAAGGGGCTTTTAACTTATGCGCTTTTCGCAGCGCTTTTGATGCTGAGGTTTTTTTGCCCCGTAGTTTTTTCCGTGAGGATTTCATACGACGGCTCCTTTCGTTGTGATAAGGTAAGGGCGTCAAGCTCAGCACGAACAGCGGCAAGTTCCTGATTCGTGCTGCGCAAACGTTCACCGATAATTTCTGCTAGCTTCAAAAGAATCTTCAATCCGGTGGCAGGTGATTTTTCGATCACTTCAAAAAGATCGGGACGGAAGAAGCCGATAAGATTTGCATCCGCCCGAACAATGACGGAGGCGGAACGCGGAGACTCATCGAGCAAGGCAAGCTCGCCGAAAAAATCGCCGTCCTTCAACACGGCAAGCTCTTTCTTGATCTTCTCCTTCTCCATCAAAGCAACAACAACTTCTCCCTCTTCAATGACGTACATTCCCAAGCCGGGATCGTCCTGATAAAAAACGTATTCGCCCGCAACATATTGCCGGCGGTGAACGATGCCGGCAATCGCGCGCAACTCCCGCCGCTTCAAATTTTCAAACACAGGCACTTTGGCAAGAAGGGATTCAATTTCTGTGGGTTTGCGGTGTATCATGGAAGTTTTTTTTATTACTTTTTAGCCACGAGGTCACTAAGACATAAAGGATTGGCTTATTGTACGTTTTCCTGAAATGAGATGCAACTGTCATTTTACCACGAAGTCACTAAGGCACGAAGAAAGCAGATTGATGGATAAATGGATTTTTACTTCCTCCAAAGGAGTTCCTTCGGAACAACAATCCAATAATCCATTTATCCTCCTCTTTTTAGTTCCCTCTGTGAGCTCCGTAGCTAAACAAAGTTCAACCACCCGTGCGGATCAACGCCTTCTTCAACAACCTGCATGAAATTCTTTTGCAGCTTCCGCGTAACCGGGCCCGGTTTTCCTTCGCCGACTTTAATGCGGTCAATCGAACAGATCGGCGTGATTTCCGCCGCGGTTCCGGTGAAGAAGACTTCATCAGCAATATAAAGCATTTCACGCGGAATGTGCGTTTCAACAACCGAAAAGCCGGCATCGCGTGCGAGCGTCATGACTGAAAGGCGAGTGATGCCTGGAAGAAGCGCATCAATAAGCGGCGGCGTGAAAATGGTGTTGTCGCGGACGACAAAAATATTTTCCCCGCTCCCTTCGCTGATGTGTCCGAATGCGTCGAGCGCAATACCCTCCACATAGCCATCGGCAATCGCTTCTAACTTGATTAACTGCGAGTTCATGTAATTTGCGCCTGTCTTCGCCATAGTGGGAAAGGTGTTCGGCGCGGGACGCGCCCACGACGCGACACGGACATCAATGCCTTTTTCAAGCGCTTCGGTTCCCAAATATTTCCCCCATTCCCACACCGCGATTGAAACTTCTACCGGGCAGCCGATCGGGTTGACGCCGACATCGCCGTAACCGCGGTACGCAACGGGACGGATGTAACACGCTTTCAATTTGTTCGCCTTGATCGTTTCTTTGATTGCGGCTTCGAGCTGATGCCTGGTGTACGGAATTTCTGCGCGGTACATTTTCGCCGAATCGTACAAACGATCAAGATGTTTATCCAAGCGGAAGATTGCGGAGCCGCGCTTCGTATCGTAACAGCGGATTCCTTCGAACCAGCTTGAGCCATAATGAATAACATGCGAGAGGACGTGAATTTTTGCGTCATCCCAATTGACCAGCTTACCGTTCATCCAAATTTTTTCTACTTTTTTGACTGCCATGATCGTTCCTGTTGTTAAAGTTAAAATAACTGCATTATAGAAATCCTAATATCTAATTTCTAAATCCTAAACAAATCCAAAATACAAAATTCAAATATACGGCTATACTTTAAGTTGACTTCGTTAAAATTGAACCGAAGATTTTCATGAGCTCGGTTGCTTCTTGAAGCAATGCTTGTTGTTCCTTCTTGTCAACGTCTAAACAACGCACAAGACGGAGCCAGTAACCGCTTTCTTTGGATTCCTTCCGACAAATTTTTATTCTCATAAGAAAATCTTTTTTGCTCAACGCCTCGTTTGCCTCGATGTAATTTGCTCCAACAGAGCCCGCTGCCTTAACTAATTGTTAACCATGTTCAACATTGGTCATAGTCTTTGGTAATCGTTCCACAAAATCGTCAACCCTTCTCGCAAATTTCTCAGTATGCTCCTCCAAATCAAATCGTTTTGGCTCTTGCAGAGCACTCTCGTTCGGCGAAGGGTTTTGAATTTCGAGCATGTGATATTTGAAATTATTTAGAGTTTCGATATTAGTCTTTCGAATTTCTTAGATATTCATTTCGTACAGCCGGTACGTTTTATACCGTGTTGCGTTCATCATTTCGGCGGCGCGATTCATCATTACATTATCTTCGAGTACCCAGCTTGCTTCGCCGTATTGATAGCCTAACTTCTTCGCGCGTGCGGCCGTTTCATAAAACAATACACCCGCCGCGCCGCTTCGCTGATGCTCAGGCACTACACCGAGAACAATGATGCGAACAAGATTGATTTCTTTTTTCTTCGTGTAGAGATGCCACAATCCCGTGAGCAATCCGCCGTTCTTGTTATACTTCAATGCAATATTGATGTCGGGAAGCGACAACGCAAAACCGATCGGCCTCCCTTTTGCTTCCGCCATGATGACAAGCTCGGGAACAACGATCGGCTTCAGGTCTTTCGCGAGCGCGTCGAACTCCGCATCGGTCATCGGCACAGCGCCCCAGTTGTGCGACCATGCGCTGTTGTAAATTTGTTTGATACGATCTACCTCCCCTTTAAAGTCTTTCATATTGAGCGAGCGAAACGTCAAGCCTTCGCGCTGCTTTACGACCTCATTGAAGCGCATCAAGCGTTCGGAGTACACCGTATCCTGTGAAAGCAAGTACGCATACAAGTCTTTCAATTTTTTCAATCCGTAGTTTTCAAAAAGCGGTGCGTAGTACGGCGGATTGTACGTCATCAGCACTACAGGACTTTTATCGAACGCGTCCACAAGAAGTCCGTACTCATCATTCACCGACGGATCTGCCGGACCGCGCATCTGCGTCATGCCTTTGGCGCGGAGAAATTCTTTCGCCGCGTTGAACAGCACATCGGCAACTTCCTGATCGTTGACCGACTCGTAAAAACCGAAAAAACCGACCTTGTCCTCATGTTCCTTGTTGTGATTGTCGTTGACAATCGCGCCGATGCGTCCGACAACTTCGCCGTCTCGTTCGGCAAGAAACAGCTCCATCGCACTGTGCCGGTAGAAAGGATTTTTCTTCTTGTCAATCAGCTTCTTGCGGTCCATGACAAGCGGCGGAACCCACTGCGGATCATCCTTATAGATCTTCCAGAGAAATTTTATAAACTTCATTTCGTCAGCCGAAGTGCGAACCGGACGAATCGTTACTGTGCTCATAGTCGTACTCTTTCTCAGAAAGAAGCCACGCAAGGATATATAACCCGGCGTGGCTTCAAACTATCTTAGTGTTCAGAACCGTTAGTTTATCACGCCGAGCTTCTTTGCGATGACTTCAAAAATTTCCAGAATTTTATCAAGATGTTTGTCTTCATGTGTTGCCATATAACTTGTGCGAAGCATTTCCATTCCCGGCGGAACCCCGGGACGGACAAACGCATTGACAAAAACTCCCGCGTCGTACAGCTCGCGCCAGAAGATCAGCGTCTTGTCCGTATCGCCGATAATAACAGGAACAATCGCCGACTCGTGCCCGTCAATGATGCGGAATCCCATCGAACGGAATCCTTCACGCATTTTCATTGCGTTGTTGTGGAGCCGTGCAATGCGCTCCGGTTCGGCTTCCAGAATATTCAATGCAGCGAGGGCGGCGGCGACCGACGCCGGCGTCGGGCTTGCGCTGAATATCAGTGCCGGCGCGTGATGCTTCAGATAATTGATCACGGAACGCTTGCCGCACACAAACCCGCCTAACGACGCGAATGTTTTGCTGAACGTTCCCATTGTCAGGTCAACCTCTTTTTCAAGATTGAAATGGCTTGCTGTGCCGCGCCCTCCTTTACCAATGACGCCTGTGGCATGCGCATCGTCAACCAAGATCCGGGCATTGTATTTTTTCGCAACGCGGGCCAATTCGGGAAGATCAACAATTTCGCCGGATGTGCTGAACACTCCATCAGATACGATCAACTTCGCCGCATCGAGCGGAAGCTTCGAGACCACTGCCTCGAGATGCTTCATGTCGTTATGCTTGTAGCGAACCATGTCGGCAGTCATTCCGACCGCCATCATATTGCCGGCAACGATGCACGCATGATTATCTTTATCCGAAACAACATAATCGCCGCGCTGCACGAGCGTCGGGATAATTCCCTGCGCCGTTTGATAGCCGGTGCTGTACAGCAGGCAATCTTCGCTCCCGATAAATTTTGCCAGCCGTGCTTCGAGTTCAACGTGCAGGTCAAGGGTACCTGTCAAATAGCGCGAGCCCGAACAACCCGTGCCGTATTTTTCCACTGCTTTTTGTGCAGCTTCCTTTACTTTGGGATGTGCGGTGAGACCGAGATAGTTGTTCGAGCCCGCCATAATAACATCTCTCCCCTCCATGCGAACAACCGGCCCTTCATTTGCTTGAATAGGACGAAAATACGGATATACACCTTTTGCCTTAACTTCGTCCGCAAGCGTAAAAGCGGAACACTTATCAAATAAGTCCAAAGTATCTCCTTGAAATATAATGTGAGCCTCCCATTCCAAATGACGAACTCATACGTTGCTGACTCTCCACATCGTCATCATAGATTGAAAATCCCGTCGCTTTCCGGCGGATTGATTCTTGTGAGCGTTTTTAATATACTTTATCGTGAAAAAAAAGTCAACAAATGAAAATGGATAACTGGATTATCGGATTATTGAAAAATCACAAATCAAAGATCCATCCATCCAACAATTCACTTTTTCCATGACTTCGCAGCAAAGAAAAAAGCAATGACTCATCAATCAAAAGTTGCATTCATAACCGGCGGGACAGGATTCATCGGCAGTCATCTTGTGGAGCGGCTCCTTTCGCGCGGTTACACAGTCCGCTGTCTTATCAGGAATCCGAACAAGCCGGGTTACTTGAAAAATCTTCCCGTCGAATTATTTCACGGCGATCTTTTTTCCCATGATGCTCTTGAAAAAGCAATTGCAGGAGCCGACTACGTCTACCATGTCGCCGGCGTTGTCGCGGCTAAACGAAAGGCCGAGTTTTACAAATACAACCGCGACGGAACAAGAAATATCATTGAGATTGCCTCACGCGTAAATTCCTCGTTGAAAAAATTTATCTTCGTCAGCAGTCTCACCGCTGTCGGTCCCGGTGCAAACGGGAAACCCGTTGATGAATCCACACCGTGCCATCCGATCACGACGTACGGGAAAAGCAAAATGGAAGCGGAACTTGAAGTGTTGAAATTCCAAAACAAAGTTCCGGCTACAATCGTTCGGCTGCCGGCAGTGTACGGTCCGCGCGATACGGCAACCTTCGATTTCTTCAAAACAATTGACCGCGGTTTGGAGCCGCTTGTCGGATTCAAAGATAAATTCGTCAATCTCGTTCATTCAACCGATGTTGTGAGCGGTCTTGTGCTTGCCGGCGAAAGCGAAAAGTCAGCAGGGAAAAAATATTTCATCGGGAGTGAAAAACAATATTCATGGCGGGAAATCGGAGCGACAACCAAACGCGTCATGGAGAAAAAGGCACTTCGCATCCGGCTGCCGGAACCGCTCGTGTACGCCGTTTCTGCAACGGTTGGACTCTTTTCTCTCTTTAGCGAAAAGCCCTCGGTATTAAATTTTGAAAAAGGACGCGATATGGTCCAGGATAATTGGATGGTGGACATTTCAAAGGCGAAACAGGAACTCGGCTACTCGCAGCACGTTGAGTTAGCGGACGGAATCCGCGAAACCGTTGTGTGGTACCGAGAGAACGCGTGGATGTAAAAGATAAAAGGCAGGCTATCTCCCGCCTTTTATATTCACCCGAGTGCAGCTTCAGTACGAACCCAATTCAGTTTTAGCGCCGTCGCCGTACGATTTCAGTGTGACAGCATAGATTTCTTTGTCACTGCTTTCCATTGCATACTTCACCACGCCGCCGGGGACTGAAGAGCTGCGCCATATGCGAAGCGTCAAGCCGGGTGCCGCGCTGAATTCCATCACATCCGTTTTGAATGTCCCCGCGGGAACCGTTACACTCACACCATGCTGAACGACCGAGCCTTCCACTGATTCCGGCGTTAACTGCATCGGTGAAGTGTACCAACCTTCCGTCACAGGCACTTCGTGCGGTGCTTCGTCTCCGAATTTTTGTCTCATCCTGCGCAGAGATTCCCGCTTTGCACTGAACATCACCTCCATGATCAACTTATCTTTATCGGCATTCATTCCCAACTGCCACCATTCGGCTCCATTATCCATTCGCTTCAAAAACGCTTTGCGGATCTCCATCGCCTTCTCACCGTTGTCGGTTGCAATACTCCAGTCGGTCCATTGTCCCGGTGCGTACTGAGCGATGTCAACATTGTAGCCGTATGCGGAAAAAAGATATTGAAATAGCACCGGATACATTGCCGCACTTGCCATTGGTGAGGGAGCCGGCTGCGCCGCTGCACCGCCGGAAGCAGAAACGCCCGCCGAAGCACCGGTGCTCGCTCCGGCACTTACTGCCATGCCGCCGTTCACCGAAGGGGTCGCAGGCGGAACGAACTGCGCCGAAAAAGTTTTCCCCTGATCCGAAGGAATGTTGATATTATACGACGCAATAAGCTGGTTCTGATACATCACTGTTGCCGAGTAGGCTCCGATTCCGCCAAAATGCAGTTTCACTTCGCCCGATGCGTCAACGGTAAGCCGTTCACCGGTGTTCGTCGTAACTACGGCGCCCACGAGGGGCTTGCCGGAAGCATCGCTCACTTTAATCGTTGTAGAAAAAAGAGAAATACCTAAACTCGATGTAGAGCAGCCCTCCATTGAAAGCATTGCAATAACAACGAACGCTGCCGCAATGCAATACAACCTCGCCGAGCATCCCCTTGAAGAAAAGTACACAGATTTCATGGAGCGCCTCCTAAAAAATATCGGTTCGTGGTAATTGTTTGTCGGTCCCTGAACATCCTCATTTCACCAGCACCATTTGTTTCGTTTGCACATTATCCCCGGCGCGCAATGTATAATAGTACACGCCGCTTGCAAGCCTGCTTCCGTCGAAACTCGCTTCGTATGAACCGGGAGCTTTCCGTTCATCCGCCAGCGTAGCAATTTCCCTTCCCAAAGCATCGTACACTTTCAGTGTTACGTTACCGGCTTCTGATACCTGATATCTAATCTCTGTGGAAGGATTGAACGGGTTCGGATAATTCTGTTCCAACGCAAATTGATTCGGGAGAACCGCCGGAGTTGTCTGGACACCGGTAACTACGTTCGCGCTGTAAACTCCGTTGCCGTGCGTTGCCGCGACAACCAATCCATCGCTTGCGCGCGCAACAACCATCGTCACCACAACATTGCCGATAGCCGAGGCACCTTCCTGCGCCCACGTGGTTGATGTTCCGTTCAGGCTTTTCGCAGAATACAATCCCGTGCTCGTTCCGACATAATATGTTGCACCGCTGTTCGTCGGCAAAATTGCCGCCCAGCGACACGAAGGACCGTTGCCGCTGCCGTCGGCGTTTTGCTCCAAGTTCCCGGCAATGTCGGCCCAGTGTGCGCCGCCGTCGGACGTATAATACAAACTGACAACATTGTAATTCGAGAAAACAATAATTGCATTATCTGCATTGGTCGGATCTATAGCAATGCAGTTAACATAAGCGCCGGATGTTTCATTTGCAACTTGCGTCGGCGTCGGGTTTCCGGAATTAGCGCCGTCCAAGCGATAAACTTTTCCATCGCTAGTGCCGTAGTAAACCCTGTTTGCCGGCGTTGTTGAAACAGCAACTGCAGAAATATTCCCGCTGCTTAAAGTTGTGTTCGTCAATTCATCCCAATTCGTACTGGTCGCACTCTGAGAACCGAGCGCAATACCGGTGAGATCGTTGTTCCTCCACAGCGTAGTGCCCGCCGCAAGGTACATCATCTTCGCATCGTTCGGATCGAGGACATACGGTGTCACAAAAAGAAAACCGGTGGCGCCGCTCGGTTTCACTTCCGCAAAATTTGTGAGGTTGCCGGTAGCATCAAGAAGAAGGCGAAGCACATCGCCGTTTTGCGTCTCGATATAATAAGAAGATTTTCCGCCGGCGATTGCCGTAACTCCGCCATCACCCCCTGCAGGAAGCTTTACCCAATTCTTCGTGCCGTTTGTTGAATTGGTAAAATAATTCCCATTGTCCTGAAGTCCACCGATGACAACAGGATCGCCGTTCGCAGATTGATCAACCGCTGCCGAATAGAACTGTCCTGTAAGATAACCGTTGTTGAGCGATGTCCATGAGACTGTTGATGCAAGGCAATTTGTGGTTTTGCTGATTCCGCCGTCATTCCCATTGATAAGAACGGACGGATTACCCGGCATAAATGCCAGCGAGTGCATATCCGAATGGCTGTTGTCGTACGACGAGACGTCATTCGCAGTAGAATATCCGCCAATCCATGTTGTGTTTGACGTTGAAGCGAAACCGTCAGTCGAGCGGTACAAATTTGTTCCTCCGATGAAGACAACATTTTCGTTATCCGGTTTCACTTTGATTACTAAATCGTACGATCCCTGCGAATCGAAATTTCCGACGCTTCCGCCGAACATCGGAATGTTTGCGGAGCGGTTTTCCCACGTTCCTCCTGAGCCGGAGCCGTCGCCGGAAACATACGTGTATTTCCAAATGGAATGCCCATTGGTTCCGCTGCCCGGAGTTTCAGCGAGAAAATAAACGGCATTTTCGTTCGACGGCGCAATGCCGATGACAATTCTATTATACGATGAGGGCCACCCGCTCGGAGTAATATCGGTGAATGTAACACCGTCCGCTGAGCGGTAAATTCCCTTGCCGGTTCCATCGCTGCTGATTGTTGCGTATACAACTCCGGTTGACGTGACGGCGACGTCGGTGAAATTGCCGCTAAAAAAATCACCCGTTCCGTTCGTCCACGTCCTTCCGCCGTCGGAAGATCTCTTGATGCCGCCGTACACTGCAGCATAAACAACAGTATCCGACGATGAGCTTGGGTCGGTTGCGACGCCCCACACGTAATCAAAATCGCCGTCCCATGTTTGCGGGGTGTTCGAAACGGTTGAAGGAAGCTGTGTCCAACTCACACCATCATCTGTAGATTTGAAAATTCCATCGCCGAGATATTTACCGTCGCCTTCGTCGGCAGCACTGTTTCCCTTTTTCTCCCCCGTACCGTAATACCAAATATTTTGTTTTCCCGAGCGCGTGTCCTGCGCAAGACACGTAACGCTCTGCAGCATTGACGGTGCGGTAGTTTTCGTCCATGATGAGCCGTCATTCGTCGAGCGCCACATTCCTCCCGAAACGCCTCCGGCAAGAACAATGTTCGCATTGGCAACATCGAACGCAAGCGCGCGTGTTCTCCCTCCTTGATTGTAGGGACCCCGAGAAGCCCACGTTGAAACTGCCGTCTTGTTCAAGGCATGCGCTTTCACTAATTTTTCCACCGTGGGGAGAGTTTTTGCAAATTCGCGTTCGCGGCGGAACATATCCCGCGGGATGGAATTCGTCTTCGGGTCGCGAAGCTGCATAAATTCGAATTGTTCGCGGCTTTGCAAATCCTCCTTTTCAGACTCGTACACGGAGCGAATAAAAGAGGGGGAATGTTTTGCCGTTCCGTCATGAGCAATGAAAAAAGAGAGTCCGAAAAAAATTATTATTGTTGCCCACAGAAAAAAACGTTTCATGTAAAACCTCTTGAATTAAATTGATGAATATAAATGCACCCTGTCTCACGGTTTGTGTTCCGTGGTCCGGGATGAAGAACTCGAAAGCTCGGATCCCGAACCTCTGCACACGAATCGGTCACCGAATTACCGAGTAGCCGTAAATTACAAAAACCGGCATCACTGATTTTGTGGCGCCACGCACAGCGTTCTGTTCAATATCAGCAACAAATGAAGACCCAACATTCAAACCGGGATATCCTTCATTCATCGAAGGAAATAATTCTTTTGTTGTGCGCGCAAGCGTAAAGGCGAAATGAACGGCATACTCTTTTCCTTCAACAACCGGTTCACCGAACGAAGAACCGTAACCGAGAATCGAATCAATACGGATTTCGGCGTTGCACGGAATTTTAGCGCAGGGCTGAGAAGAATCTGAATCGGCAAAAGCCGAATCAATCGCTGTGATTGTTCCGCGAATCCGGCAATGGTTCGGAGGGATGGGGTTTCTTACCGGATGAATGAGCGACTGGCTCACAGCGGAACGTTCTGAAGCGCAACCTCCGAAAAGCAACACCGCAATCATGTAGAAAAAAAACTCTCGACGATATCTCATTCTTTAGAAATAACGTTTGGCTAAGAAGGAACAATGGCAAAGAGAAGTGCGAGCAACGACGGACTCGACTTTCAACATGGAGTCCATCGTACGGCTCTTCAATGATACTGAAATCCGAGCGTTATTGCAAATCCCGAGGGATTGATTGTAAAGCTGTACGACCCGACGGAATTTTGTTTTTTCGAGGCAAAATAAAATCGGGGCTCAAGAAAAATTTGTCCGATGAGAACACGCGCAAAAGCGGTCGCAAATAAGCCGCCGCCATTCTTCGAGTCGGACTGCGAGGTTCCCGGCAAAGGACCTAACAATCCGCCGCCACCGCTGCTCGAATATGAGACGCTGTAAAAATAGAAATAATAGCCACCCCCGACACCGACATAGCCGCGCGTGTCGGCATCTGTAACATCAAACAGCTTATAACCGAAATTAACATGAAGCGGTATCAAGAGTACCTGCTGCTGTGAAACATCCGGCTTCGGCTGCTGGAAAATATCTATTGTTTGCTTCGGATACAGGTCTATTGCACCGGAAAGAAAGAAACTGTAATGGACGAATTCCGTGATTCCGTCTACGCCCAAGATAAGTCCGTTATTCAATCCATCGCCCGGCTGGTAGAAACCGAATTTGCCGCTGTAATACTGGCGCAAGTTCCCCGGATCATTTTTTTTTGCGCTGCCGGGATCGGCGGCAAAGGAATCAGAGACTATCGAAAAGAAAATTACAGTACATAA
>JAGWND010000297.1 GCA_028873075.1 Bacteroidota bacterium | reverse complement strand
AACGGGATGGATACTTTGTTTCACTCTTTCTTTCTATTTCATTACATTGCAATTGCAGCAAACACACAGTCAACACTATCCATCATCTCAATGAAGAATACTTTCTACAACGATTTCGACTATGAATGTGTTGAAACTCCGCGGCAAGCGGATTACCGCACGCCGTTTGAAAGGGACCGCGACCGAATCATTCACACCTCGGCGTTTCGAAGACTTCAGGCAAAGACGCAGGTCTTTCTTTCGGGCGAGTACGACTTTTACCGAACTCGGCTGACACACTCTCTCGAAGTCGCACAGATCGGCAGGGCTGTGTGTAATTACGTGCACCGTACTTCGACGCTCCTCTCCGATTCTTTCTTTATTGATGCAGATTTGGTTGAGGCAATTTGTCTTTCACACGATCTCGGCCATCCTCCATTCGGCCACGCCGGCGAACGAACATTGAACACGTTGATGAACGCATACGGCGGTTTCGAAGGCAATGCGCAAAGCCTTCGGCTCGTGACAGAAATTATTTATTCCGAGCAAGGGCACAGAAAAGGTATGAATCCGACCCGGGCGTTTATGGACGGGATTCTCAAATACAAAACTCTTCGCCGCCAATCTCCACATCCCGATCATCATTTTCTCTATGACGATCAGGAACACTTCCTTCAGTTTACCTTTGGCGGAAAACCGGTCCCGGAAGAATTGACTGCCGGAAAGCCCCTCAACAAATTTCGCTGCGTCGAATGTCAAATTATGGATTGGGCGGATGACGCCGCGTATTCTCTGAACGATGTTGCCGACGGCATTCGCTCGGGATTCATTACGGTTGCAACACTTGAATGCTGGGCGGCTGATCATTCATTAACGAAAGAAGAAACGCAGTATGTGAACGAGTTATGTTCTGCAATATCGTCCGGGAATGTCGAGCATGTACTTGGCAAGAAAATCGGCGGGTTCATCAGAGCATGCACAATAACAGAGAGAAAAAATTTCATGTCGGAAACAACGAACCGCTACCTGTTTTCTTTAAAGATCGATCCTGCAATTCAAAAAGAGTCGGAGCTGTACAAACGCATTGCACTGAATATTGTTTTTCAATCCCCCCAGCTTCAGCAGCTCGAGCATAAAGGAGATTTCATTCTCCAAAAAATTTTCTCAACGCTCGAAGAAAATTATCTGAACGGTAGTACCCCCGAAATGCACCTGCTTCCCCGCAGCACTGAACAACATATCGCAGAGACAACCAACGCGCACCAACGCGCACGATTGCTCTGCGATCAGGTCGCAGGAATGACAGATGGATTTGCCGTCAGAACGTACAAACGATTGTTCGAACCGGAATTCGGTTCGCTCGCAGATCTCATTTAATCCCGCCCTCACTCCTGTCTCCACTCTCCCACAGGAAGACAGGGGGAGGGCACGTCGATTTATTCTTTACGAAAGGGTTTTTTCATTATGCGACGTTTTGTTTCACCCGCTATTTCGCTTTTGTTCTTCCTCTCTCTTACCTTTGCTCAATCCCGAAGGGATGTTCAACAAACACCATTCCGCTTTGCGTGGCTTTCGGACACGCATGTCGGCAGTGCAACGGGAGAAGAAGACTTGCGCATTTCTGTTCACGATCTCGACACGTTGAACAACATCGCGTTCATTATTCTCTCGGGCGACATCACAGAGCTAGGCTGGAACGATCAGTTCAGGCTTGCAAAATCAATGCTCGACAGCCTGAACAAGCCGTACTACATCATTCCGGGAAATCACGACACAAAATGGTCGGAATCGGGCTGCACAATGTTCGATCGTGTTTGGGGAAACGACCGCTTTGTGTTTGAATACGGCGGATTTCGATTTATCGGCCTGCATGAAGGACCGATCATGCGAATGGGGGACGGGCACTTCGCGCCGGAAGATTTGCGCTGGCTCGATTCTGTGCTCACCGCACTGCCGGATAAAAAACAGCCGCTCATTTTTATCACGCACTATCCGGTTGACCCAAGCATTGACAATTGGTACGAAATTACCGACCGGCTCAAGCGTTTCAACACCCAGGTTATTCTTTGCGGACACGGGCACGCGAACGGCAAATACAGCTTTGAAGGAATACCAGGTGTGATGAGCAGATCGAATCTTCGCGCGAGACATCCGCTCGGCGGCTACTCTATCGTTGACGTGCGAAATGATTCGATGTTCATCTCTGAAAGAACACCGGGCGTAGAAACGCACACCGCGTGGGACACTGTAGTACTTGCCACTCATAATTATGCTGCCGATACAATACACTATCACCGTCCCGATTATTCAATCAATCAAGAATATCCAAACGTGAAGTCAGCGTGGAGTGTCACTACGAAGTATACGATCGCTTCAGCACCTGCGGTTGAGAACCACAACGTTGTTGTGGGAAACAGCAGCGGAAATGTAGAATGCTTTTCTCTCGCCGATGGAACAAGGCGCTGGACGTTCCATACAAACGCAACGGTCTATTCTACGCCCGATGTTGCAAACGGAAAAGTTATCTTCGGTTCTTCAGACGACAATATTTATTGTTTGAATGTGAACGACGGAAAACAAATTTGGAACGTCGCAACAGATGCAGCAGTCGTTGCGGTTCCGAGAGTCGTTGACGGCATTGTGTACATCGGCGGCAGCGACGGAATATTCCGCGCAATCGAACTTTCAACCGGAAAAGTGAAATGGAAATTTTCCGGCATCAAAGCATTTATCGAATCGAAGCCGCTCGTGTACGAAGGGAAAGTCATTTTCGGCTCGTGGGATGGAAATTTGTATGCATTGAACATCGCTGACGGTTCGCTTGCAT
>JAGWND010000054.1 GCA_028873075.1 Bacteroidota bacterium | reverse complement strand
GGGTCGCACGCGTCAACGCTTTACCGTTGCGGTGTGTAGTGAATTCTCAGGTTGGCGTGTAAGCCATGAAAAAACTTTGAGTGTTGCAACGGCAATTTTAGGTTTGAGCCGCTCTATGCAAAACGATAGCAGTCAACTCAATTCTATCCTAACACACGCAGAAATTCTTCTCCTGAAATAATGCCCGCGGCTAATTTTTTCGCCGCATCAAAACGAATCGCTTCAAATCCCTTTACTTTCGCCACCTCACGCAGGCGAACCGGTGATGCTTGCTGGTAAATCAAATCCCGGACCTCTTCATCAATCACCAACACTTCGTGAATTGCCGTTCTGCCGAGGTATCCGTCGCCGCCGCACACTTCGCACCCTTTCCCGCGAAAGAGCGTCAGCGAGCCGTCGAGCTGTTCGAGTCCCAGCGCCGCCAAGATCCGCCGCGACGGGAGATATTCTTCTTTGCAATGAGCGCAAATTTTCCGGACAAGCTGTTGATAGATCACCCCCGTTAGTGTCGGTGCGAGCGAGTACGGCGGAATACCGAGACTGATCAATCGCGGAATTGTTGACAGCGCATCGCTCGAAAGCATGGTGGTGAGCACCAGGTTTCCCGTCAGCGCCGCTTCTGCAGCAACATTGCCGGTTTCCGCATCGCGGATTTCACCGACGAGAATGACGTCGGGGTTTTGGCGAAGAATTGCACGCAAAGCTCCCGCGAAATCTAACTTTTGCTCTGCATCAACCTGTACCTGACTGGCAAATTGTAAACGGTACTCGACAGGATTCTCGACGGTGAGCACATTTTTCTGCCCCGCGCGCAATTCGTTGACCGATGCGTAGAGCGTCGTGCTTTTCCCGCTGCCGGCCGGCCCGGCAACGACAACCAACCCACGCGGGCGCCGGAGAAGGTACCGCAGTTTCATCAAGTTGTCAGGGTCAAATCCCAATTCATGAATGTTTACCACGCGGGCACTCTTTTTCAGAATGCGGACAGTGATGCGTTCCCCGAAAATCGTCGGGATGTTGCTGACACGAAAATCGTAAGAGTAATTGGCGAACATTTGCGAGAACCTTCCGTCCTGCGGTTTCTTCCTTTCAAAAGAATTCATTCCGGCACGTGTTTTTATCACGTTCGTAATGCTTTCCTGATACTCTTTCGGCAGCGATACGAGGCGTTCCATTACTCCGTCATGATTAAAACGCACGCGCAGCTCGTTGTCCGCAGGCTCGAGATGGATATCGCTCACATTGTCCTTGACGCCGCGGAGAATGAATTCCTCAATAAGTGCATCTGCGGAAGGCAGCTTATTGGCACGGAGCAATTCCTGGTACCGCTCCCGGCCGCCGCGCTGAACATCGAGGGAATCAAGATTCAATTTGTTCGGCAACGCTCTGATTTCAGTAAAGCCTTGTTTTTCTCCTCGAACAATATTGTTATAGGCGGAAAGCGTCACTGCAACCGGAATAACAAACAGCTTCGCTTCCAACCGAAGCGAATCAACGAGAGCTTTATACGGCGGATCAACAAAAGCGACAGTCAGCTCAACACCGGAACTGATAAGCGGAAGGATGCGGTTCTTCTGCAATACGGTATCCGGAAAAACCGCCTGCGGCACGGTGATGATTTCCGGAGTCAACTCTATAAAAGGAATATGAAACACCGAGGATATTGTCTCTGCTACGATTTCGTCCCCCACACCCAGCACTTCGCTCAGAATTTCAGCGGGACCTTCGGTTTGCGTTTCTTTCAATTCACGCTGAAATTTTTCGAGACGGACTCTATCGAGATAGCCCTGCTCGAACAATGCTTTCGCTAACCGTATGTCTTCGTCCTGAACCATCACTGCTGAAATAATTTGTCAATATCCTTCTGGGAAACAGTGTGCTGCTCGCTCCGCTGCGCGCCAGTGCGCTGGTGAATATCGAGCAGTGTCAGCAACTCCTGTTCGCTGAAGTGGTGTTCCGGCTGCATCATATCGTCATTGAATTTTTGCTTGAGCTGAGTCGTCATTTTCAGAATAGACTGACCGCAGCCGCCGCAGTAGAAATCGGTCAACGAATTGACAAAGCCGCAGCCATGTTTCACCGCGTGCAGTTTCGTTCCGCAGGCAGTGCACTCAAGGGCGCCGCGCGGGTTATCGCTTTGGCAATGGTTGCAAATCATTTGGCGGTTCCCTCCGCGTCCAGCATGCGGCGCACCACTTCGACAACCTTATCCGGAGAATATGGTTTGATAAGATAATAACTCGCGCCTGCTTCTTTCGCTTCCTGCACAACTGCAGGCGTGGAGATTGCCGAGATCATAATGACTTTTGCGGTCGGATCGAAAGAGCGGATTTTTTTCAGCGCTTCCATTCCCGAAAGCTTCGGCAGCATGTTGTCAAGAAAAACAAGCGCTGGTCTCAGCTCTTTGAATTTTTCTACAGCAGCTTCGCCGTCCATCGCATGATGCACGTTCTTCACTCCTTCCCTTCGCATCAGCATTGTCAGCAGGGCGCGCGAGTGTTCCGAATCGTCTACGATGAGAACGGAAATGTCACTGAGATTGAGTTGAGCCATGTGTTGATGTTGTTAGGAAAATGGATTCTTCATTTTTCATCCGGCCCCACCCTAACCTTCCCCTTGCAAGGGGGGAGACTAAGAGGGTGGCGGGCGACTGGGGAAGCGCCGTCTGACATCTTTATTTTCTCCACTTTCACAATCCTGAACGAGTGACGCGTCGCACTTCTTCGAGCGTCGTTAAGCCTGCAATGACTTTCTTTAACCCGTCGAACCGTAAATCGTGGAAGCCGCCCTTTTGCGCTTCTTCCAAAATTTTAACTATCGTTGCATTTTGATAGATCAAATCCTGAATGTGTTCGTTGACAGCGAGCACTTCATGAATTGCAAGCCTGCCTTTGTATCCTTTGAAGTTGCACTGTTCGCATCCGACGCCGCGGTAGAATGTTACTTTCCCCTGCATTGCGCTCAGCCCCGTCGCATAGAGAACTTCCTCTCGCGGCTGGTATTCCTCTTTGCAGTGCTCGCAGATTTTCCTTACCAGCCGCTGCGCCGCTACGCCGGTCAACGCCGGTGCGAGCCAGTACGCCGGAATACCCATGTTGATGAGGCGCGGAATGGCACCGACAGAATCGTTCGTGTGAAGCGTGCTCAAGACAAGATGTCCTGTCAGTGCCGCTTCGGTAGCGATGGTGCCGGTCTCAACATCGCGGATTTCTCCCACAAACATGACGTTGGGATCTTGACGGAGAATCGCGCGCATCACGGCGGCAAATGTCAGTTCCCGGTCGACATCAACCTGCACCTGATTGACCGTTTCCACCTGATATTCAACCGGATTTTCCACTGTAACAATATTGCGCTCGACAGATTTGATCTTATTCAACGCGGCGTAAAGTGTTGTGCTTTTGCCGCTTCCTGTCGGACCGGTAACAAGCAGCAAGCCGTTCGGCTGTTCAAGCAAATGATTGAAGAGCGCGAGGTTCGCTACAGAAAATCCGAGCTCTTCAAGCTTAATGGCAACCGGGCTCTTGCTGAGAATACGCATGACAATTTTTTCACCGTGCATCGTCGGCAGTACGCTGATACGCAGGTCGAAGGAACGTGTTTCGTACGTGATAGCAATACGGCCATCTTGGGGTTTGTGCTTCTCAAAAATATCCATGGATGACTTTGTCTTGACGACGGCAGCAATGCCTTCTGCAAATCTTTTGGGAAACGATGCAATGCGGTGCAGGACTCCGTCCGACCGGAAACGAATCTTCACTTCATCTTCAAACGGCTCGATGTGAATATCGCTCGAACCGCCTTTGATTGCACGGAGAATCATTTCATCCACTAAATGAACGATCGGCGGAAACTGTCCGAGCGTTTCCATCTGCTGAATATTCCGCTCGCCCCCTTTGACAAGATCGAATTTCTCAAGATCAATCGTGCTTGCAATTTTTTGGATCTCGTCGAACCCGCCGCTCTGGATCTTCAGCGTCTCCTGAAAATCGGACACGGTTGATACGACGGGGATAATCCGGTAGCCGGTAAGCTTCACCAACTCTTCCACCACGTCGTGATACGGCGGATCAATGATTGCGACGGTGAGCTCATTGCCGAAGAGAAGCATCGGGATGGTGCGATGCGTGCGGAGAAATGAATCGGGAATGATTTCTTTCGGCGCGGAAGCGGTTTCCGCGTACAGCTTCATGAACGGAAGATTGAATGCTTCCGCCAACGCCGTTGCGATGTCCTGCTCGGAAAAAAATTTGAACTCGACAAGACTTTGCGCCAAACCGCCGTTCATACCGTAATTGTTCACTATGTCCTCGAACTGTTTCCACTGCGCTTCGGTCATCAGTCCTTTACCAAAGCAATAATCGCGGAATATCAGGTCTTCTTTTTTGAACATGGCGGCGCGTTAGAAGAGAGAATCAATTTCCTGCTGAGAAAGATTTTTCACTTTGCGACGCGCGTTCAAACGGCGGCGCTCTTCCATCAATTCATCAATCAGCGCATCGCTGTACTGCGGAATAGTGATGACGCGCTGCGGCACTCCTTTTTCAATGAGCGAGGAAAGTCCGACCGGAATCGCCACGCCGCACTTCCCGCAGTATTGGTAATGAATAGGATTGCCGTGCTGGCACGAGGTGCATTTCCATCCCAATTGCGTTCCGCACTCGACGCACTGAAACGGCGGATCGAAATAGCGCTTCGCGCAGCCCGGACATGTCATGATGCTCGCTCAGCCTCCTCGATGAGATTGAATTTCAAAAGGATCGAATAAATCTTTTCCGCTGAATACGGTTTAAGAACATAGCCGTTCGCTCCTGCGGTACGCGCCTCTTCAACATCTTCCGATGCGGAAATTGACGTTACCATCACTGCAATGACCGACGGTTTGAGCTTACGCAGTTCGCGCAGCGTCTCCACGCCGTTCATTTTCGGCATCACATAATCGAGAAAGACAACGTCGGGGTTTGATTTCTTGAATAACTCGATTGCTTTCTCGCCGTCCTCCGCAATTTCTACCTTCAGATTTTTCTTCCTCAGGATGGAAGAAAGAACGGCGCGGTTGTACGGTGAATCGTCAACAACTAATGCTGTTTTCATACGCGGTTATAACTCGAAAGCGAGTATGCAAAGAAAATAGAAAGATTTAAGAAGTGAAGCAAGCATGAAAAACGGTAGTATCTCAATTCTGTTTTTTAGGCATGCCGGACATTTGCGAAAGGCGTTCTCCAAAGGAGAACCCTTTCGAACTTTAATTACATTTTCTTCCTTCCTCTTGACAAATTGGTTTGCAGTCGCTATTTTATTCATAAACCGACTGGTCGGTTTATTTACGGTGTGCCACGATAAACCTGAGGTGCCGCAAAGCGAACAATGCCATAAAAAAATGCTACAATCTTCTTGACAAAGTCTTACCTAATTATTATTTTAGGTTAGACTAAATATTTGAACAGCACCGTGTCCCGAAAAGCCAACGTCGAACATATCGCCAAACGCAAAGAGCGGATCATTCGAGCTGCTGTCACCGCTTTCGCCCGCACCGGCTTGAAAGCAACAAGCATGGACGATATCGTCGAAGAATCCGGCATGAGCAAGGGCGCGATCTATTGGTACTTCAAAAGCAAGGATGAGATTATCTCGGAGCTTATCAACACTTTTTTTGATCCCAAGGAAATTGAGAAATTAAAACAAATGCTTGCAAACGGCACTGCGCGTGAGCGCATTGACAAGTTCATCGGATACATGATCGAACAGATGAATATGATGCGTCGGTTCAGACCGGTTATTCAAGAGTTGTACGTTATCGCGCTCAGAGATCAGAAAATCAAGAAGATGACGAAGAAAACTTTTCAAGAATCGGTTCCTCTTCTGCAACGAATCATTGAAGACGGAATAAAGAAAAAAGAGTTCCGCAAGGTTGATGCGTATCAGGTCACACTCGCACTCTACGAAATCGTCGAAGGCGCGGCTCTTTTCTGGTCGCTCGATCTCATGGACGTAGATTTCGAAAAACAGCTACGCGGGGGAATGAATTTGATACTCGATGGAATTAAGATTCAATAAAATTTTCCTCGCTGCAATGTTTTTTCTCCCCGTATATATAACGGCATGTGCACAAACGTTGTCACTGCACGGAGAGGCTTCGGGATGGCTCGCATCCAATCCCGACAGGGCGCCGATTTCTCAGACCGGCTTCCGCTACATTCCTGAATTCACGCTGCAACAAAGACTCAACGGTGATCTCAGCACCGAGCTTGACGTGTCGCTCAACATATACACTGCAGGGAATTTTGAAAACGATCAACGCCCGGAATACGACGGAAAAATAAAGCCATACCGCGCGTGGCTCCGGCTCGCGTCGGACGAATTTGAACTGCGGGCGGGCCTCCAACAAATAAATTTCGGCTCCGCAACACTGTTCCGCCCGCTGAGATGGTTCGATAGAATTGATCCGCGCGACCCGCTCCAGCTTACCGACGGCGTCTACGGTTTGCTTGCCCGATATTATTTTTTGAACGATGCCAACATCTGGCTGTGGGGACTGTACGGCAACAACGAACTGAAGGGCTGGGAAATTTCTCCGACTACGGAGAAGAGCATCGAGTACGGCGGAAGGGTACAAACGCCGCTCGGTACCGGCGAAATGGGATTCTCGTATCATCACCGTGAAGCTGATGCGGGCAATCTTTCTTTCAACGAAAATTCTATTCCGGAAAATCGTTTTGCGCTCGACGGGAAATGGGACATCGGAATAGGCGCGTGGTTTGAAGCGGCATTGATTCACCAACAGATGAGCATTCCGGAAATGAACTATCAACGGCAGTGGACGTTGGGTGCTGATTACACTTTTCCCGAAGTCATCGGTGAAAACGGGCTGACTGTTCTCACCGAATATTTTCAAAGTGAGAATTCTGCAGGCGTCTTCACTGCTGCAAACCAACGCAGCTTTTCCGGAGCATCGGCAACTCTTCCGTTTGGGCTTCTTGACAGATTTTCTCTGATGGTGTATCGCGATTGGACAAACCGCGAATGGTATCGTATCGTCACGTGGCAGAGAACGTATGACAACTGGATGTTCTATCTTCTCGGATTTTGGAATCCCGATCAGATTCAACTGTATCGCCTGCAGGAAGGAAACAATGCTTTTTCCGGAAAAGGAATTCAAATCATGGTTGTATTCAATCACTGAAATATCAAACCGCTAATCTATGCGAACCTTCGCTAACCATTCGTGTAGATTCGTGAAGATTCGTGGATGAACTATGCAAAACTCGGCAATCATAAAAACGGAAAATTTGAGCAAGACGTACCCGCTCGGATTGACCGCCCTTAAAGCGTTGGACACGGTCAACCTTTCAGTCGCAACAGGCGAATTTCTCGGCTTCATCGGCCCCAGTGGCTCGGGAAAAACAACGTTATTGAACATCATCGGCTGCCTTGATGCGCCGACGAGCGGAAGCGCAAAAGTACTTGGGCAACCGGTAGAGTCGCTCTCGCACAAGGAAGCGGCGCGGCTGCGGATGAACCGCATCGGCTTCATTTTTCAGACGTTCAACTTGCTTCCTGTATATACCGTGTTTGAAAATGTAGAATTTCCCCTGCTGCTGCTCGGCATGGATGCGGAGAGACGGAGAGGACATGTGATGGACGCGCTGCAGTGGGTCGGCTTGGCTGACCGCGCCGATTCAAAACCTGCGCAGCTTTCGGGCGGCGAATGCCAGCGTGTCGCAATCGCACGAGCCATTGTAAAGAAACCGGAGCTTGTGCTCGCCGATGAGCCGACCGCAAACCTTGACGCGAAAAATTCGCACCACATTATGCAAACGATGGTGCAGTTGAATAAAGAACTCAAAACCACATTCGTCTTTGCCACGCACGATGAAAAGGTAATGGCATATCTGAACAGAAAAATCGTGCTCGCCGACGGAAGGATTGTGAAAGATGAAGCCGGAGGTCAGAAATCAAATGTCAGAGATCAGAAGCCGTAATCGTCAATCGGGAATTGCCATTTGTCAATAATTAATCTTCAACCAAAAATCTGCGATCAACAATGTTGACTCTCAAGCTCGCTTTACGGAACATCGTAGGTGCCGGCATTCGCACATGGCTCAATGTCGTCGCGCTTTCGTTGTCGTTCGTCATTATCATTTTCATGCAGGGACTGTACAACGGCATGAATGATCAAGTCGAGCGTGCAACGATTGATGCGCTCTACGGCGGCGGGCAATATTGGCAAAAGCTGTACGATCCGTACGATCCGCTTTCGCTCACGGATGCACACGCTGTCGTTCCTGCCAACATCGAATCACTCATGACGAACAACGAAGCAACACCGATTCTCATTCGCCAGGCAACAATTTATCCCGAAGGACATTTCCGTTCCATTCTTCTGAAAGGAATTGATCCGAACCAACACGTCCTGACACTTCCTTCCTTCCTTCTGAACGAACATCGGAATTTAAAAGGCGATGGAAGCATTCCGGCGCTCATCGGAACTAGAATGGCGAAGAGCGTTGGCTTGCAGAAGGGGGATGAAATCACAGTTCAATGGCGCGATGTTCACGGCACGTTCGATGCGCGGGACATGAAAATTGTAGAAGTGATGAAAACACCCGTGCAGGAAATTGATAACGACCAGATATGGATTTCTTTGGATCGAATACAGGAGCTGACTTCCATGCCGGGACAGGCAACGATGGTGGTGCTGAAACAGAAAGTCAAAGATCAAAAGTCAGAAGCCACGTTCAAAAATGTACCGGGATGGAATTTTAAAAATTTGGAATTCCTCCTGGCGGACATTCACGCGCTCGTGAAACAAAAGACAATTGGCGCAAGTATTTTGTACACAATTCTTCTGTTCCTTGCGCTCTTGGCGATCTTTGACACGCAGGTGCTTTCAATCTTTCGCCGCAAAAAAGAAATCGGAACGCTCATGGCGCTCGGAATGACGCGCGCTAAGATCATCCGGCTCTTCACGATTGAAGGGGCATTTCATGCGTTTCTCGCCGCAATTGTCGCCGCTCTCTATGGCATTCCCCTCCTCGTCTACATTGCGCGAACAGGTATCGCTCTCCCGGCATCGTACGATACGATGGGCTACGCGTTCGGTGAAAAACTTCTTCCAGCCTATTCAGCGGGGTTAATGATCGGAACAACGCTTCTTGTTCTACTTTCAACAACTGTTGTCAGCTTTTTACCGACAAGAAGAATTGCCCGTTTGAAGCCGACCGATGCGTTGCGAGGTAGATTATCATGATACGATTTCTTCTTAAGGGATTACTACGCGACCGTTCACGCTCGTCGTTTCCCGTGCTCATTGTTTCTGCCGGTGTCATGCTCACAGTATTTCTCCATGCGTGGCTGAACGGCACGATATTGAACGTCACTCAATCTACGGCGCAGTTCAAAACTGGCTACGTGAACGTGATGACAAAAGCGTACGCGGCGCGAGCCGACCAGATCCCAAATGATCTTGCACTCCTCGGTGTAGATACACTTCTTGCATCGTTAAAACAACAATTTCCCGATCTTCTCTGGGCTCCGCGGATTATGTTCGGCGGGTTGCTCGATATTCCCGATGAAAAAGGAGAAACAAAAGAACAAACTCCGGTAAGCGGTTTGGGCGTAGATCTTTTTTCTCCAAACAGCCCGGAATGGACCATCCTGAACATTCGCTCGGCGCTTGTTCGCGGACACTTGCCGGAAAAACAAGGAGAATTATTGATTGCCGATGAATTGGCTCAACGGCTTAACATTCAACCCGGACAAAAAGCTACACTGATCAGCTCCACAATGTACGGCAGCATGGCGCTGGAAAACTTCACGATTGCCGGAATGCTTCGATTCGGCGTCGGACCGATGGACAGAAGCGCCGTCATCGCCGACCTTTCCGATATTCGGCAAGCGCTCGACATGCAGAACGGCGCCGGGGAAATTTTAGGATTCTTTCGGGACAATCTTTATCACGAAGAAAGGGCAAATGCCATCACGGCTGAGTTCAACGCTGAATACCCGAGCAATGACCCTGAAAACGGGGCAGGTAAATTTTCTCCAATCATGGAAACACTTCGGACACAAAGCGGACTTTCCGAAGTTCTCGACATCATGGCGGTCTATATGCGCATCATCATCGGCGTCTTTGTCTTTGCAATGTCCGTCGTCTTATGGAATGCAGGACTTACCGGAAGTCTTCGGCGGTACGGCGAATTCGGTTTGCGTCTCGCAGTCGGCGAAAATAAAGGACACGTGTATCGGTCGCTCATTGTTGAATCACTGGCGGTAGGCGTTGCGGGTTCATGCATCGGTACAGCGATCGGGCTGGCTTTCTCGTACTATTTACAAGTGCACGGAATTGATATCAGCGGAGCGATGCCCAAAGAGAATGCCATGATGATTCCCGATGTCGTTCGGGCACAAATAGAACCTGCGACGTTTGTGATCGGTTTTCTGCCGGGGATTCTTGCAACATTCTTCGGCAGTGCAATCGCCGGCATAGGCATGTACAAACGGCAAACAGCACAATTGTTCAAGGAGTTGGAAACATGATGCAAACCAGAACCCAGAAATCAGAAGTCAGAAGTCAGATTAAAGTGTCTTCACAAATTTTTCGTGCCTTGGTGCCTTTGTGGCTGATTCTTCCTCCTTTGCTTCACTCTCAAACGCCGACAGGCGATGAGATTCTTAAAAAAGTGGATGAAAATATGTTTTCAGAAAGCAAGATCACCGTCTTGCACATGATCATTCACGGCGAGCGCGGCAGCAGGACTCTTGAAGCGAAATCGTGGCAGCGCGGCACATCGGAATCATTCACGGAATATCTCGCCCCGCCCCGCGATGCCGGAACGAAAATGCTGAAGCTTCAGGACAGGCTCTGGACGTATTCTCCTTCCACGGACCGGACAATTCTGATTTCAGGCCACATGCTTCGCCAATCCATGATGGGCTCCGATCTTTCGTACGAAGACATGATGGAAGACCCGCACTTGCCGCATCTTTACACGGCAAAAATTTCCGGGGAAGGCAATCTCAACGGACGTCCGTGTTGGGTTCTGGATCTCTCGGCGAAAAAAGAAGACATTTCCTATTACAGCAGAAAAGTATGGGTTGACAAAATGCGCTATGTTCTTCTGAAAGAAAACCTCTACGCGAAAAGCGGCAAGCTTTTGAAGACGATGGATATACGGGAAGTCGCTGAAGTGCAGCACCGGTGGGTTGCAAAATCAATCTTGTATAAAGATGTCCTCAAAGAAGGCGAGGGAACAGAGTTCGTCGTTGATGCACTTGCACTTGATGTGGTTATTCCCGATTATATTTTCTCAAAAGCGGCGCTGAAAAAATAAATAACCAACACTAAAGGCGTTATGAAACGAAAAGAAAATACAATGCTTCGGCTTCTTTTCTTCTGCAGTCTCGTGCTGTTCGGACTAACAGCCAATGCTTCCGCACAAGACGCCAAGCACATCATCGAAAAAGCCGAAAATGCAATCAAAGGCAAATTATCCAGTCACTCAATAATGGAAATGACTATTACGACCCCTGATTATACGCGGACAATGAAGATGGAAAGCTGGACGCTCGGTACTTCAAAATCGCTCGTCAAGATTCTTGCCCCTGCCCGCGAAGCCGGCAACCGGACGCTGAAGCTCGGCAACGAAATCTGGATGTACCTGAGAAATACAGAGACGACGATACGCATTCCTCCTTCGATGATGCTGCAATCGTGGAACGGCTCCGACTACACGTACGACGATATGGTGCGCGAGGAAACGCTCGCCGAAGATTATGCAATAACTATTGCCGGAAACGAAAACATTGACAACATTGAATGCTTGAAACTGCAATTAATTCCAAAACCAAACGCTCCCGTCGTGTGGGGAAAAATCCTTTATTGGGTCCGAAAGGAGGACGATTTGCCGTCCCGCGTTGAATATTTCGACGAAAAAGGAAAACTGATGCGTACGATGGTGATGAGCAACTTTAAAGTAATGGGGGGGAGAAAAGTACCCGCGGTCTGGACAATGTACAATTCCGACAAGACTCACTCGACTGAAATCAAAATGGATGAAGCGGCATTCGATATCAGAATTTCCGACAAAATTTTTTCTCTCAAAGAATTGGAGAAGTAACCGTGCTTCTTATCCGTTTAGCATGGCGGAGTTTATGGCGAAACCGGCGACGGACGCTGATAGCGATGAGCGCTGTGATATTTGCAATAACGCTTTCAATCATCCAGCGCGGAATGCAGTACGGCACGTACGCCGAAACAATCAAAACCGCCGTGCGCATGTCCACCGGTTATCTTCAGATTCAAAAGATCGGCTACAACAAAAATCCGTCATTGCAGAAAAGTTTCATCGTAAACCGGAAAATCGAAGAGGCGGTACAAGGAATACCCAGCATCAACGGAGCCTCGCCGCGGATTCAAGCGGATGCTCTTCTGAGCTTCCGCGATCAATCGCTCGGTGTGATGATCATGGGCGTTTCACCGAAGACGGAAAATCTTGTCACCGACTTTCCGAAAAAAATAAACAGCGGGCGATTCATCACCGACGATTCTACAAAAGAGAGTCAGAAAATTTCTGAAATTGTCGTCGGTTATAAGCTTCTGCAGAATCTCAATGCACACGTCGGCGATTCGGTCGTCGTTCTTGCTCAGGATTTCGACGGGATATTGGAAAACTCGTTCGTCAAAATCACAGGCACGTTCAAGACAGGTTCGGAAGATTTTGACCGCACCGGCGCTTTCATGGACATTTCGGCGATGCAGAATTTTCTCGACATGGAAAATAAAATAAATGCCGTCGCGTTATCCGTACGAAATCCGGACGATCTTGAAAAAATCGACAGGCAGCTTAACGCAACGTTGAAACCGATGGGACTCGTTGCTCTTCCGTGGGAAGAACTGCTTCCGCAATTAAAACAAACCATTGAGCTTGACAATGCGAGCGGTGCACTCTACATCATCATACTTCTTTTCGTTGTAGGCTTCGGCATTTTGAACACTGTGCTGATGTCAATTACCGAGCGATTCAGAGAGTACGGCGTGATGCTTTCGCTCGGAATGCCGCAGAGGAAGCTTGCCATCGCTGTCGCGCTCGAAGTGTTTTTCATGCTCGTCATTGGATTCATTGTCGGAAACGGTATCGGCGCCGCGGTCAATGCGTACTGGGTACAGCATCCGATTACGCTTGGCGGCGATATTGCAGAATTATACAAGGAATACGGCTTCGCACCCGTGCTGGTCTCTTCTCTTTCGTTCAAAATTTTTGTCGATTCTACGTTGACAATACTCGGAATTTCCATCGTCGCGGCGATGTATCCGCTCTGGCGTGTCTTGCGGTTGGAGCCGCTCAAAGGAATCAGATATACATGACATCGAAAATTGCCTGGCGCAATATATTGAGAAACAAACGACGATCGCTCATCCTGATCATCTCGATCATGATCGGTGTGATCGCAATGATTCTCACCGACGCATTCTCCGTTGGAATGATGCAGCAGATGCTGACGAACCAAATCGGCGCCGATGCGGGATACATTCAAATCCACAAGAGCGGCTATCAGGCAAACCCCTCGCTCAAAAATTCCATTGCCGATGCCGGTTTGATCCGTGCCGTGCTTGCAAAGGAGCAATCGTCCTGCAATGTTTCTGAACGGCTCCGGACATTGGGATTGGTAAGCAGCGCATCGAATTCTGCCGGCGTCGCAATTGTCGGGATTATTCCGGGTGAAGAGAAAAAAGTGACGACCATACACAAGTACATCGTGAAAGGAAATTACTTGTCGGAGAATACGGATGAAATCCTTCTCAGCACAGCTACGGCGGAAAAACTCCGCGTCGAGCTTGGAGACAAAGTTGTCATCATGGCGTCGCGGCTTGACGGAAGCGTCGGCTCGGAAGCGTGCCGTGTGGCGGGGATTTTTGAGACGTACGATTCCGGATTCGATCAAACGCACGTGTACATCCCGTTGCGCACCGCACAACAAATGCTCGGCGTCCCGGACCGGATTTCGGAATTCGTTATCAACCCCTACGACACGAAACAGACCGATCTCATCGCGCTACGGCTCGCTTCTGCTCTTCCTCACGATGACGAGGTCTTGACGTACAAACACATGCTTCCCGTTCTTGTCATGCAAATTCAAGTGTACGATGAAACGATTTATATTTTTTACGCGATCATTGCATTCGCTCTTTTGTTCGGAATCATCAACACCATGCTGATGGCAGTGATGGAACGAACGCACGAGTTCGGTGTGGACATGGCTATCGGAATGTCAAATAAGAGGATTTTCACGATGATACTGACGGAAGCAATATACCTCGGCATCATCGGAACGGCAGTCGGAATCGCGGTATCTTGTGCCATCTTCATTCCGCTGTCTCATTCAGGATGGAATCTGGCAACATTTTCCGAGAGTCTCAATTCGCTCGGAATCGGAACGACGATTTATCCGATCCTCACTGCGTCATCGCTGATTAACACAGTTCTGATTATCCCGATCTCGGCAACAATCGGTGCGATGTATCCGGCGCTAAGAGCGATGAAACTGCAACCGGTAGAAGCGATCAGAACGGTGTAGAAATGGAATAATGGATTGTTCGACGTGCGGATTACTGCAGTGAAAAGATAAAGTATTGGAAAAAATGGATCAAAAATTATGGAAAACAAACATATCGCTTCGGAAATTGTTCGCGTTGAAAATGTCAGAAAAACATATCACGACAACGGAGTTCCCGTTGATGCGCTTCGAGGAATTAACCTCGTCGTTTCGCAGAAAGATTTTTCCGTCATTGCCGGCCCATCCGGCTCCGGTAAGACCACTCTCCTCAACATCATCGGCACGCTCGACAAACCGACCGAAGGAAAAATATTTCTCGATGGTGAAGAGGTTGCATCGAAGAACCGGCGCGAGCTTGCCGACATCCGGCTGAAAAAAATCGGCTTCGTCTTTCAGGCGTACAATCTCAGTCCGGTTCTCAATGCGCTCGAAAATATCGAGTTCACGATGATGCTTCGCGGCATTCCTGCCGACGAACGAAAACGCAGAGGACTTACGCTGATGGAACAACTCGGCATCGGGGAGCTTGCCGATAAACGTCCGAATGAAATGAGCGGCGGACAGCAGCAGCGGGTCGCCGTGGCGCGCGCTATTTCAAACGACCCGCGCCTCGTGCTTGCCGACGAGCCGACAGCGAATCTCGATTCCGCCACGGCAGCAAAGCTTCTCGACCTGATGGAACAACTTAATCACGAAAGCGGGATTACCTTTGTCTTTTCTTCGCACGATCCGCAGGTTATCGAGCGGGCACACCGGCTGTTCATTTTGAAAGACGGACAGATCATCAGCGATAAAAAGAACGTGTAGCGTGGAATAATGGATTGAGAGGAGTAATGGATTATTGGATTTATGGATCGTTGGAATGATGAAAAGCTTACCGCTGATGCGTTCATGTATTGTTCTGCAAGTTCTACTTTCCATTTTTTATCCTTTGCTAACCAACGCGCAAACGTCTGACCTCTCCGAAACATCACTCGGCTTCTCCGGCTACATTATGGAGCTTCCCGTCTACGAACACCTCCAGAGCACTCTCGCGCTATTATCGAACAGCGAAAGCTCGGAAGCTGCAAATCTCGTTCGAGGACGACTCCGTCCGACACTGTACATCGGCGACAATACAAAAATCGGCATGGAGTATGAAATAGATGGCTTATACTTTTCACAGAATTCTGCGGCATTCGGTTTGAACTTAACG